>NZ_JBSVZB010000045.1:0-55840 GCF_054072015.1 Cupriavidus sp. CP313
CGCGCCAGCTGCTGGCAGAATTGCGGGTGGCGCCACCCGGGCGGGGGGAGAGTGGTGGCGGGCGGCGGCGCAAGGCCGGCGGCCCGGCGCCGACCGACAAGGAGGCGCCAGGCGAAAAACTGGACGAAGAGCAGGACGACAAGCAGGGCGCGCCGACGGCCGCCTCCAGCGACAGCAGTGACGACAGCAATGACAGCAAAAACTGAGCGGGCGGCGGCGATCCGCTGGATTCAGGCGGAGATGGCCGACTACGGGCTGACCATGGAGGAGCTGGAAGCGGCGGGGTGCTTCGATCCGCCGCCGCCACCGCCACCACCCGCACCAGCGCCAGTGGTCTGCTACCGCAACGCCGCGGGGCAGAGTTGGGACGGGCAGGGCAAGATGCCCGACTGGCTGCGGCGGGCGGTCAATGCGGGGCAGAGTGTGGAGTTTTTCCGGACCGACTAAACTAAGCTCGGTTGCTGCAAGCGATGAATTTTCTTTTCAATCATAGGCTTGCAGAGGATGTGGCGGATATTGTGCGAATCCCGCTCAACCCTCTGCCTCGCCCGCCCAGCGCACGTCTGTTAAAGTCTCCACACAAAAAACAGCCAGTATTCCGAAGAATGGACGCTCATCGTGTAACTACGAACATTCGCTTTAGGTGTCCTCAATGCGGAGAAGGAATTAGCGTAATTGCGGATGTGCCGCCGGCCAACTACTCCCAGGAAGACATTGTTTTAGAATGCCCCCATTGCAGCGTACCGTTCGAGGCCAGAGTTACAAACTCACCATCAAATTGCGTAGTAAATCTACACGAATACCCTCGAGTTAAAGTCATCGCAGATGCCTTACTTTTCGCGACGTTACCAGACGAAATTACCGATGAGTGGCTGAACGACTTTATTCCAGCCAGCCCATTCGAAATTTTCAATTCCACGAACAACCATCTTTCTGACATCCTCGACGAATACGGGGCGGGAGGCGAAGGTGTATTGCGCCACTCCGCTCAGATTATCCACCGCATGGTGTACGCCTCAGCCATTAGCGCTCTTGAGGCGTTTCTGAGTGACACCTTGATGGGATCGGTGACAGGCCATCGCGCGTTCATGACGCAACTTGTTGAAAACCACCCGGCTTTCAAGCAGATGACAACGTCCTTGAGTGAGGCTTTGAACGATTCATTTGTCGTCCACAAGAAAGTCCAGCACTATCTAAGCAACCAGATATATCACAACCTAGAGAACGTCCAACCACTGTACAAACACGCGTTCAACGTTTCGATTTTTAACGAGCGCGAGCATACACAGCGACTACTCGATGCGGTTCAACTTAGGCATGACATAGTGCATCGGAATGGCAAAAACAAACGTGGTGAGGAGATTTCCGTGAGCCGACAATGACGCACCACCCGGCATCAATCCTTCTCGAATCAACGTGCGGCCCTCGCGGTAGGACCGAGTATCGTCTGGATTGCGACAGTGTGACGGTCGCCCCTGGTGGCCTCGTCGTTGAAGGGGTGGAAATACGGCGCCTGCTGGCTCTCAGTTGGGCGCCCGAGATTGTGTCGTTTGATGCTTGGGGCCAATGCCACCGGTACAAAGTTGGCCCCGTGGCACTCGTACGCCCGCGACGCGCAATTTTCCCATTCGCTTAGGGCGTCAGCATCGCCCTAACGCGCTGCCAAAAGCACCGCCCACGCGAGATACAGGAGGCCTACCGCTAGAAGGCCGGCTGCCAGAGCCCAGTAATAGCGGGCCCCATGATGGGGCGGGTGCGAATGAAAATAGTGAACTATGGGTTTCATCGGTACTACCTAGGGCAAGTTGCCGCGCTGAATTGGGCTTTTTTAGATTAGTCCGTTCTCTGCCATTCGCCGATGCAAAGTGCATGCCAGAGGCGCACGTGGCCATTAATCTCACGCACGCTCTGGCTGCTGGGCCGCAGGATGTTCCCCTCCGCGCTGGTAGCGTCGGCCTGTGTGAACAGTGACCGGGCTATCTCAATTCGCAATGCATGCACAGCGCTGAGGTTGGTGTGGCGCCTTGAAACTCCGACGAGGCTCTAGCGTCCGTGGGCGCCTTGTCGGCAGGAATGAGCGAAAAGCCCCACCGCGCGAAATAGGCGGGAGCCGACTCCGACAGCAATACTGCATGTCGTACATCGGTGCCGCGTGCACGCATCAGGAGGGCGTCGACAAGGCGAGTAGCGACACCTCTATCCCGAGAGGCGGGTTCAACGGCTACCGAGCGGATGACGATGGATTCTCCATGACGCTCTGCCGCTGCGCAGCCAATTATGCGACTGTCGCTATGCGCGACGTGGAAGCTGTCAATAATCTCCGCTACGCCATCTGTGGTTAGGCGGCATTGTTCGAGCAATGCGGCTATTTGAGGCAAATCGGCTAGGGAGGCCAAACGGAGGTGAAGGTACGGCGGCATGATGCTGTCTCTCTTGCTAGTGATCGACGTGGCTCCACGAAGCCCGCGACACATCTTATATGTTGCTCACAATCACGACGAATCTCTCCGCGCAATCGCGTGGGGCGGCATGCTACCGCTTGAAATCGTTCCTGGCAACGGTGTGCGGCCACTTCGCCGCTAAAAATTAGCGACGAAATGTATCTGAAATTCTGGACACCATAATTCTTCCGAATATTCCTGATGACCGTCTCGCGAGGCCAAGGAAGTCGCGGCGCTGGTCATCTACCCTTGTTCCAAGGAAGCCGCTTTCCTGACCGGCGGGAACATTGCCATCAACGGTGGGCAGCATCTTCAGTAAGCTGGATTGCCCGTGCCCAGACAGTGCGGCACAACCCTGCTTGGGGTCGCGGTCGCGCTGCAGCGTGGCCAGAAAGAATCGCCGCAAATTCTTGACTAAAAAGAACGCTGGACAGAGCCACCGGCTGTTCCCAAGGTCTAGTGGGAAGCGGCGGAAGAGGAGAGCCGGAAACAACAAAGCCCTTCGCAGTGACGAAGGGCCTTTATATTTGGACTACTGGGCCGCGCGCGCCTATAGCTTGCGAATCTTTGATGCCTGTGGGCCTTTCTGGCCTTGCGTGACTTCGAACTCTACTTTCGCGCCATCATCGAGCGACTTGAATCCGTTACCTTGGATCTCCGAGTGATGCGCGAACAGGTCTTTGCCGCCGTCGTCCGGCGTGATGAAGCCATAGCCCTTCTCGCTGTTAAACCACTTCACGGTACCTGTTGCCATCTCATCCTCGAAGCCAAAAGCATGCAAACCTGCATGCAAGGAAAGTAGTCAAGACGCTGAAGCTCCGGCGCAGGCTTCGCTGCCGGCAGCTTTTTGTGTCCTTAGCATATCGTGCCATCGCCCTACCGCCAAGCGCTCCCTCGCTAGGGTTTACCTTCGGCGATGGGAAGCTCCTCGGGGATGAGCCTGTATGCGTCTGCCATCAACCGCAGCCCCTGTGCCCGGATGCGCAGCTGAGTGAGCGGCGAAACTTCGAAAACACCAGGACATGGACCTAGCTTTCTTATGCCCCGCGACACGCGCCGAAATATGAAATCAATCTCGCTCTCGGGAAAGTCGCCAAGGTCGCAGTATGCCGCTCGCATTCTGTCCAGGTAGGATTCCCGTTCGGCCTCGGCTAGCGCAACGACGCTAGCCAGCAGGGACCGGGCGTGCCATTGCAGCCAGCGTTGTCTCCACGGCTTGTAGTTCTCATCCACCAATTACCCCCCGCAGACCGCGCCAATCTCCACGCTTGAAGTCACGAAGGACTTTGAATGCCGATGCGTGTGTAGCGCGCCATGAAAACCATCATAATGTGAGATGTATATTACTCCAGCAAGAATACAGCCCGCACCAAAGAGGGGTAGCATAAGTCCTGCCCGTACGTGGAAGGGGTAGACGATTGAGCAGTTTCGTTAGGTAGTCCCCCCCCTTTTTCACGCACAGCCGCGGCGAGCCCTCGGAGCAGCCCGACACGCCCGTCGAATTCCCCTATGCCGGCGCACCCAAGCAGACCGCACTTGTCGCGGCCCAGTGGACGTGATGTTCTGCCGTCGGCGGCGATGCGTCCGTCCACGAAAACGAGCAAGGTCACTGCCGTCCAAACGAGTATGTGTCATAACATGATGGGGCAACCTGCGGACCTCATGCCGGACATGACGCAGGGATGGAGCCTGGAAGGCTCGGGTCTAAGGCAGCCACTACTGGCGCGTGAATGAATACTCGTCTAGCTTGTGATGGAACCAGGACTTTACATGGATGAATTAAATATCATTCATATCAGAATTAAGTGGATTGGATTTTTACTGGCGTTGGGCACGAGGCGAAGCGTAGCGCAGGCGGAGATTGCGTTTGAAGTGATTGGCACTCATTCATATAGCCGATGGCATGCCTCGTACTCTTGCGACATACTGCCTCAAAGTGTTGCATGTGCAGGATAAAAAAAGAATGATAAAAGATGTGCGAATTCGCGCAGCCGGGTCGGCAGACGTGGAGGCAATCTCGCAGGTGCTCCATTCCTGCGGTTTGCCCGGCAGCAATATAGACCCCTCGTCCCGCCTCTACAGCCTGGCCGTCGTAGGTGAGAAGGTAATAGGCTGCGCCAGCGGCGAAATGCATGGCGAGACGGTCATCGTCCATGCCGCTGCGGTTCTCGACGAGTACCGGGGCCACCAGGTCGCCACGCATCTTGTGAGGGCCATCCTGATGCGCGCCCGCGCCAGCGGCTGCACCAGGGCTGCAGTGCTCACGGCCGAGCATCCCGCGTTCTTTGCCCGCTTCGGGTTCACGCTCACCGCATTGGACGACATGCCGCAGGAGATGCAGCTATCGAAGGAATTCCTTCGGCGCTTTGGTGCAAGGACGCATTACATGTGCCGTCGTCTCGACTGATGTCCGTAGCGACTAACGAGCATCGTGATGCTGATAGCAGCAGCACAGCTTTTTGCCTTGGTCCTTCGTGCGCTGTACCTGCATCTGCAGGTGGCGCACGCAGAGTTGATTCGCCGTGACACGAAGGGTCCGCTTAGCTACGAGGTGCGGCGGCGTGTTTATATGGAGGTACTTCCCCTGCATGTTTCGGAGTACCCCGAGCCCAGGGAGGTGCGCACCCGTGTTCTTCGACTTACTGGTGTGGTGCTGTGGCGCAAACCAGCAGTCAGGCGCGGCCAACCCATGCTTGCCGGGGGACGGCAAGCTGGTGGCAAAGGCCGACGAGCCGAGGCAAGGTGCCGGCGCTTGCTGATGATGGGCGGTTACGGCAAGTGCCAGGAGTGGCCTGCGCGAACATACAGCATGGCATTTGAATCAGGCATCCGATGCCAGTGCCAGGGCCACCAGCTGCATCGTGCCGCTTACTCCGCCGACGGACTGCGCGGGGAGGACGTGCTTCTCGCCAGGATAGCCCTGCACGCGAGCCTGCTCATAGCTGGCGCGCGTGGTGAGGCCTCGCGTGCCCTGGGACTTGTTCTGCTTCTCAAGCTTGGCCGCAAGATTGACCGTATCACCGATCACTGTGTACTCAAGACGACTGCCATGCCCGAGTATGCCGAACAGCACCGGGCCACTTGCCATCCCGGCGCCGACGTCCGGTGCCGGCTGGCCGCTGGACCGCCGCCGGGCCCGCCATTGGTCAACCGCTTCCAGGATGGCATCGATGGCACGCAAGGCATTTGCCGCATGCCGATCGTCGGCAGTGACGGCGCCAAAGCTGGCAAGGATGCCGTCGCCCATGAACTTGTCTATGCTGCCGCCATGCGCTTTGACAATTGGCACAACCAGGCTCTGGTATTCACCCAGCAACTGGATCAGTGCGGAGGGCTGCAGCATGGCGGATACCTGGGTGAAGCCGCGCATGTCGAGGAAAACGACCGACGCCTCGCGCAGCTCGGCGTGGCCGGCCATGACGTCTGCTTCGGAGCCGGTGATGCGATGGGCCACGGAATCGTCAAAGAACAGCGACAGGTCCGTGACCGCCTGCTGGCCCTTAACGGCCTTGACCACAAAGCCGCGCGCCCTGGCCAGGGCCAGTGCCAGCACGGCGCTGACGACCAGGATGGAGAGCAGCTTGTCGAACTCTGCGCCGTAGTGAATCTGGGTTGAGCGCAAGGCGGTGACATAGTCCCAGGTGACCGAGTTGCCGCTCGCGTGTGTCAGCGCGTAGTGCAGCAGGAGCAGCCAGCCCAACGCGGCCGTGAGACCCGACAGCGCCACCCAGAGCGGTTCGAAGCGCAAGGCACGCAAGGCGATCAGGCTGAAGATATAGGCGAATTCGGTGGTTTTCAGGTACATCTGGGCTGGCTGCTCGTACTGCAGGTGATAAGCCCAGATGACGAAGATCAGGACCGCCATTTCGGCCATCACGCTCAGCCCCACCATCCAGTTGGCCAGTTGTCCGGTCATGGCAAGGTAGAGCCGCACCAACGCCAGCACCGCGAACAGCGTGATGCCGAGCGGCACCGCGCGTACAGGCGCGTCGGGTGAAAACCCTGGGGGCGTGGCGAGATAAAGGGCCGCGAACAATAACAGCACCAGCAGTTGCAGTGACGTCACCAGCAACTCACTCAGATACTGTTCGCGCTCCAGCTCGCGCCGTACGCGTGGCGGCAGCTGCATCCCCTGGCCCAACACGCGGAGTATCGCTGCCAGCCCCGCTGCGACGCTACCTGCCATGCTTGCCGCGATACGTTCCGACTGCTGCCGGTGCGGCGCCGACAGTGCCTGTCTTTCCTCTTGCATTGCGTTGTCCCACAGGCGTCGCTCAGGGGGCGGCAGACTTGAGGCTGCCACCCGCGATCCGGGCGCAGGTACCGGCCGGCAGCATCAGCCATTCGTCGCTGGCGGCGTCGTGGCGGGCGCGGCCCGCGCAAGCGTGCAGCGCGGTACCGCAGTCGTTCCTGCCTGCCCTGGCTACGCCGAAGCACCGTTCACGGTCCAGGGCAAAGCTTGCCGGGGAACCGGCCAGCAGATGCGTGTTCTGCTCGATCGCAAGCCCGACGGCAGCGAGCGCGGCCGCGATCACCAGTGCGTTCTTGACATGGTGGCTCATGCTTCCTCCTTCAGGCTGTCAGCGGTGCACCACGACTGGTCCTGCTCGCCAAGCCTATGGTTGCGGGGCGCCCGGGGTCGCAACGGCCTGGCCAAGCCGGCGCTGGAGCCACTGCGCGAGCGCGATGGTGACGCACATCGTCCCGAAGGCGATCCACGCATACGGCCACAGCAGTGGCATGCCGACCAGCAGCAGGCCATCGTTTCCGCCCGGAATCAGCATGCTGCCCCAGCCCATGATGGCACCGCCCGTGAAGCACCGGAGACACTGCGCAATGGAAGTCGCGGGACCTTCGCGGCGGCCGGCGCTCATCCCGCCGAGGATGGCACCAGCGAGCAGCCCCAGCGACAGCAATGCCCGTGCCGGCAGCATGGTAGCGCTGCCACGCGCCAGTTCGGCCAGCACCTCCGTGTATGACCACGCCCCTGCCAGCAACAGGAGCAACAGGAAGGTGAGGCCGATCACCGTGGTGGCGTGGCGCGGCGACCAGATCCGGGCGCCAACGCGTTCATGCCATCTTTGCTCCAGGCTTGCAAGAGCGCTATGGCGCCGCGCCCGCTGCCACAGACGGAGCAGCCGCCACCCGACGAAGAGAAGGAAAAGCACCGTCAGCAGCGGCGCCGCCCGCCATACCGGCGAGGTGGCTGCGAGCACCGGGCGCTCCGCTTGCGGCCACAGCGCAAGCAGCCCCACGCAGCCCACGTAATATCCGACGGGCGTGGCAGCGTACGCCCATTGCCCGCTGCCCAGCCTGGCGACGGCGCCGAACACGCACGCGCCATTGATGAAGGCGCCCAGCCCGAGCAGGGCGCCTCCCGCGACGGTCAGGACATCGACCGGATAGCCGGACGGCATGACCGGAAGCAGATGCAAGCATTGCGCGATCAGCAGTCCGCCACACACGTACAGCGACGCTTCTGCCATGGCAAGGAGGCGCTTGCCACTGCGCGATGACGTGATCTCGCTGACCGCGGCGACCGCGCACGTTGCGCCGCGCTGGATGGCGAATCCCATCACGGCGGCGCAAAGCAGGGCGCCGGCAAAGGCGAGACTCAGCAGCATGAGTTTCATGGGCGCTTCATCCTCGGGCATGCGCAGGTAGCCGACCCCACACCGGTTCACATGGTATGCGGGTCCATCTTCATTTCGACCGGGAAGAGATCGGACGACAGCAAGACTGCTGGGCTGCTGCCTTCATTCTTCCACCAGTGGGAAGTCCCGTTCCTCTCCGCGGTCACGTCGCCGGCGCGGTGTATGATCGGGACCGCGCAGTTGCTCGCATACTCCACGATCTCGCCGGAGACGATATAGATGATTGCCGGACGGTTGTTGTGGCTGTGCCATGGCACGATGCCACCGGGCTGCACGTCGAGCTGGCGCAGCCGCAGCAGGCGTCCCGCTACGGCTGCCGGCTCCTTCGAAAGATCGGTCGAGGCGCGCACTGTATCGGTAACGCCCTTGGGTACCGTCGCGCCCGGCCGCTGCCCCTGGCCGTCCGCGACGCGCTTGTCGGCGGGGCACTGGCCGGCGTAGGCCATCATTGAGGTGAGGGACAGGGTGGCGGTAAAGATCGCTCCGCGCACGACGCGATGCCAGACGGGTACGGCTTGCTTGGTGGTAGTCATGGTCCTGGTCTCCGTGGGTTGAGGAATCCGCGCCGACGGCTTCGTGGGCGCTGCGTTGGATCAAAGAAATTCCTGGTGCAGGTCGACGCTGCACCGTTCACCGATTGCGCTGTAGTTCTGCTGCAACCAGCGCCCGGCCTCGTCCCGACCCTGATCGCGCAGGTAGCAAAGGAAGTCCCAGTCGGCATTGAGCTTGCTGGAGACGCCGAGCGCCATCATGGTCTGGTCCGAGCGGATCGAGTGGATCAGCATTTTCTTCATCTCCCCGCGGCTGACCTTGCCATCCTCGATGAGCCGGGTGACGAAGCTGATCGCGCGCAGTTCGCGGATCAACGAGGAGTTGAAGCTGACCTCGTTGATGCGATTGAGGATCTCCGCGGCGGTCTTCGGTACACCCTTGCGCACGATGGGGTTGATATGGACGATCACCACGTCACGCGCGCCACAGTTGTAAATCAGCGGGAAGATGGCGGGGTTGCCGACATAACCGCCGTCCCAGTAGTGTTCGCCGTCGATCTCCACCGCCTGGAACAGGAACGGCAGGCAGGCAGAAGCCAGCACCGCCTTCAGGGAGATGTCGTCGCGCGAGAACACGCGTACCTTGCCGGTCTCGACATTGGTCGCGCACAGGTAAAGATGGATCGGGCAGTGCTGGTTAAGCGCGTCAAAGTCGACATGGCGGGCCAGGACGTCGCGCAGCGGGTTGAAGTTGAGCGGGTTGAACTGGTAGGGCGACAGCACGCGCAGCATCATGTCCGTCAGCAGGTACATCGGCGAGTAGTCGAGCCCGTAGCCGTTGTGCAGCAAGTTCTCCCATGGCAGCTTGCGGAACGGGCTGCTGGCGCGCGCAGCGCTGGCAACGTCCCGCCAGAAATCGTGCAGGGCGGTGCGGGCGCGCGGCGGCCCGCCCTGGAGCAGGCCGTAGGCGAGCACCGCGGCATTCATCGCGCCGGCACTGGTGGCGCTGACGCCCTCGATTGCAAGCCGGCCGTCTTCGAGCAGTCGGTCCAGCACGCCCCAGGCAAAGGCACCATGGGAACCTCCGCCTTGCAACGCCAGCGTGATCGGCTTCACGGCTTGGCCGGCTTCGCCGGCATCTCGCATTCCAGGATCGGTCGACATGGCTCGCCCTCAGTGCTGGGTCCAGCCACCATCCATTGCGAGCGCAGTGGCGGTCATCGAGGCTGAATTGTCCGAGGCCAGAAACACGGCCAGGGCAGCAAGTTCGTCGATCCGCACGAACTCCTTGCGCGCCTGGTGCACCAGCATGACATCGCGCACGACGTCGGCAGGCGAGATCTGGTGCGCGCGCGCCTGGTCGGCAATCTGCTGTTCCACCAGCGGCGTCTTGACATAGCCGGGGCAGATCGTATTGCTGGTGATGCCAAACTCGGCCGTCTCCAGCGCCACAGCCTTGGACAGGCCGATCAGCCCGTGCTTGGCGGCGACATACGGCGCCTTGAACGGCGACGCCACCAGGCCATGGGCGGAGGCGATATTGATGACGCGGCCCCAGCGCCTGGCCTTCATGCCGGGCAGGACGGCCTTGATCAGGTGGAACGCCGAGGACAGGTTGATGGCAACGATGGCGTCCCACTTGTCGTCCGGCATCTCTTCGGTCGGGGCGACATGCTGGATGCCCGCGTTATTCACGATGACATCAACCTTGCCGAACTCGGATGCAGCAAATTCGGCCATTTCGCGAACCTGGCGAGGCTGGCTCATATCCGCCGGCGAATAGCGTACGCGCACGCCATGCTCGCGTTCCAGTCCTACGCGCGTGGCTTCAATCTGCTCGGCATCGCCGAAGCCGTTCAGCAGGACATCGGCGCCATGGGCGGCAAAGGCGCGCGCAATGCCAAGCCCGATACCGCTGCTGGAACCGGTGACGATGGCGGATTTTCCTTCAAGCATGGTGATCTCCTGTTAGCGTGGGTGCGGGAGTAGCGTGGCGCGCCCGCGGTATCCCCGAAAGGTCATGCGTTGCGATGGGGGCGGCCGATGCCCCCGGCGCTTGTGGGCGGTGGGGTGGCAGTGTCTCGCGTGGTAATTCGTCTGCCTCGCTGGTGCGCGTAAAGCGCAGGTGGGTAATGTCAGTCGGGAAGAACATGGACAAAGTCCATTCCGCCCAGAGGCGCAGCTTGCGCCCGAGCGTCGGCATGCGCATCAGGTACAGAGCACGCCAGGCGAGCCAGGCCGGCAAGCCTGAGAAGCTGAAGCCATAGACCTGGGCAACGCCCTTCATATGCCCGATGCTGGCCATCGCTCCCTTGCTCTGGTACGAGAACGGCTTGCTCTCACGCTGTTCGAGGTGGCCGGCGAGGTTATGGGCAAGCTGGCGCGCCTGGGCCACGGCGAACTGCGCGGTTGGCAGCGAATCCTGGTCGGTGGCGGCGTTGGCCACCCGTGCGCAATCGCCGATGGCCCACAGTCCGGGCATGCCGCGCACCGACATATCCGGGTTGGTCTCGATGCGTCCGCGCCGGGTGGCCAGCGCGAGATTGCGCTCCAGGGTGGCGACCAGCGGATTCGGCTTGGTGCCGACGGTGCAGATCACCGTTGCACCTTCGATCCTTTCGCCGTCAGCCAGCACCACCGTGTCGGCTTCGAAGCGGGCGGCCCGGGTACCGAGCCTGAACCGGATTCCGCGCGCGGTCATATGGCGTGCCGCGGCCATGCCAAGCGAGGCGGGCAACTCGGGAAGCAGTTGCCCGGTGTCATGGAGCAGCGTCACCGCCAGCTCTTCGCGCTGCACGCGCGGGTAGAAGCGCCGGATGCTGCAAAGGTAGTCGGCGAGTTCCCCGGCAACCTCCACGCCCGAGAAGCCGCCGCCCACGACGATGAAATGGCCCAGCCGGCGGCGCAGGACTGGATCCGACTCCAGTTCCATGCGAGCCAGCTGGCGCAACACGCGGTTGCGGATAAACATGGCGTCACCCACAAGCTTCAGGGGCAGGGCGTGCTCGGCCATGCCTGGCACCAGGTCGAGATTCGCCCGGGTGCCGAAGGCAAACACCAGATGGTCGAAGGGCATCTCGCGCAGGCCCGCCAGGGTCGTGCAGGACAGCTTGCCCTGGGCGTAGTTGACGTCCTGCACGGTGCCCATGATGAACTGGGTCCGCCTGAGCATCTGGCGGATCGGCACGATCACGTGTTCAGGGAAGACCGAGGCACCCACCACCTCGGCCAGCATCGGGTTGAAGGTGGTGTAGCTTTCGTCGCTGACGAGGATCAGCCGGTGAGTCGTCGGCAGCAGCTTCTCCAGCGCCTGGGCCAGCGTGGTGCCGGCGAATCCACCACCGATGATGACGATGTTGTTCTCTGCAAGCATGACGGTTCCTTTCGCCCTGGCACGGCGCCTGGGGCTTTCGAGCTAGTGGCTGCCCTTGCTGCGCAGCAGGAAGCGGTCGATTAGGTGGTCCAGCGACAGCCGGCCGGGGCCGTGCAGCAGCGTGACCAGCAGCAGGAGCCCCCAGTACTGGTGGTCCTTCAGGCCAACTTCGCCCAATCCCGGATACGAGATCACCGCGACGATGTTGAAGACGAACAACGCCAGCGCGGCCGCCCGCGTACCGAGCCCGAGCACGAGCAGCACCGGCAGGCACAGCTCCGCGGCGGTACCGAGATAGGCGGCGACCGTCGGGTTCAGCAGCGGCACGGCGTACTCGCTTTCGAACAGCGCAAGCGTGGTGGACCAGCTGGCGAGCTTGGTCAGCCCGGACTGGAAGAACACCAGCCCGATCAGTACGCGAATGCCGAGATCGAGCACGGGAGCCAGCATTTCCAGCAGGCGGATCGCCGCCTGCCCGGCGGCGATGATGCGCGAAGGCTTTGCGCCGGACACATCCAGCGGCGCGGACGACAGGGGGGTGGTGCATTTCATTTGGACTACCTCGCGAAGCGGCCAAGGACTTGGGGCGCGCCGGGCAGCCGTGACGCGGCCACGTGTCACGGCGTTCCACTGCAGGCTCGGGTGCCGCTCAGGCCGGGTGGGCCGCCTTGGCGGCCGGGCTGAGTTCGCCGCTCTTGCCGCCAGGCTTGGCCAACTCCGACGTCTGCAGCCGGCCCCCCGCGATCTTTTCGCAAGTGCCCTTGGGCACCAGGATCCAGGCTTCCGCGTCGCGGTCGACCTTGGCCGTGGCGGCGCAGGAGCTCTTGCTGGTGCCGCAGTCGTTCT
Source organism: Cupriavidus sp. CP313 (assembly GCF_054072015.1). NCBI lineage: Bacteria > Pseudomonadati > Pseudomonadota > Betaproteobacteria > Burkholderiales > Burkholderiaceae > Cupriavidus > Cupriavidus sp. CP313. The sequence continues at coordinate 12,806 of NZ_JBSVZB010000045.1, forward strand.
TGCCGGCCTTGGCAATGCCCGCGCATTTTTCGTTGTTGCCTGCCGCTGCGATGGCCTGGGAGGTGGCGCCGGCAATGCCAAGCGCCAGCATGCCTGCAATCGCGCCGCGGATGATTTGATCGCTGTTCATGATGCACACTCCGTATTCGGGTTGGGTTCAGGACAGGAGGGATACCTGTCTCTGGACTGCAGTATGGAAAGGCGATCTCACGCTTGTTTCGCTCAAATTTCAAATTTTCTTCACGCGGGCGCGGGTGGTGACGGGCCGGGGCGTCAGCCACGCCGGCGGATGGCTTTCCATCCACGAAATGCGTTCTAGAATGGTTCAGTGGCTCCCCGGCCGCAAACCGGGCAGGCAAGGACGGTCTTGCCGACATCCCACATGTTTCAAGATGAGGTAAAGCCATGTCGCGCCAGATTCTGGTGATCGAGGACGACGCAGATATCGCCGAGCTGGTACGGCTGCAGGTGAGCGGCCTGTCTTGCGACGTGAAGGTGATCAACCATGGCAGGGCGGGACTGGACGAGGCGCTGAGCCGTCCCTATGACCTGGTCATCCTGGATTTGATGCTGCCGGGTGCCGACGGGCTGGAGATCTGCCGGCGCCTGCGCGCGGAACCGCGCTATACCCCTATCCTGATGCTCACCGCACGCTCCACCGAACTGGACCGGGTGCTGGGGCTGGAGATGGGCGCCGACGACTACCTGACCAAGCCGTTCAGCGTGCTGGAGCTGACCGCGCGGGTCAAGGCGATCTTCCGGCTGGTCGACACCTTGGCCAACCCGCCAGCGGATGGCCCCAGGACGGTGCAGGTCAAGGCCCTGCACATCGATATCGACAAGCGTGAAGTGAGCGTGCGCGGCACGCCGATCTGCCTCACCGCCAAGGAATTCCAGCTGCTGCTCTACTTTGCCAGCAATCCGGGGCGCGTCTTCAGCCGCGCCCAGTTGCTGGACCAGGTCTGGGGCTATAGCCACAGTGGCTACGAGCACACGGTAAGTTCGCATATCAACCGGCTGCGCGCCAAGATCGAACTCGACCCCAACGAGCCTGAGTACATCCAGACCGTCTGGGGCGTGGGCTACAAGTTCTGCAATACGTAATAGGGCGCAATAGGGGAAGGGAAAGGGGATTCCATGTTCCGCACCCTTTACGGCAGGCTGGCGGTGGTGCTGATGGCGGTGTTCATTACCATCGGCGCGCTGATGATCCTGGCCTCCCAGAAGATGATCGAGACGCAGCGCCTGATCGAACTGGCGACCGACCTCATTATCGGTACGGTGGCCTTCAGCCTGGTGGCGGCGCTGATCGTGTTTCGGCTGTTGACGGTGCGGCTGCGCGTGCTGTCGGAGGCCATCGAGGCATTCCGGGCGGGCGGTTTTTCCACGCCGGTGCGACTCGCGCAAGACGGCCGTGCGGACGACGAGATCCAGAAGCTCAGCACGGCCTTCGAGGAATTGTCCGAGCGTATCGTCACGCAGCTCGCCCAGCTGTCACAGGTGGACCAGCAACGACGCGAGCTGCTTGCCAATGTCTCCCACGATCTGCGTACGCCGCTCGCATCGATGCAGGGTTACCTGGAAATGCTGCTGCTGAAGGCCGAAGAGATGACGCCCGAAGACCGCAATCGCTACCTGCAGGTGGCTACCAGGCATTGCGAGCGGCTAGGCAAGCTGGTGCAGGACCTGTTTGACCTGACCAAGCTGGAAGCCCGGGAAGTCCAGCCGCGGCTGGAGAGCTTCCCGTTGTCGGAACTGGCGCAGGACGTGGTCCAGAAATTCGCCCTGGCGGCAAACAAGCGCGGGCTGGCCCTGCTGGCGACATCGGGTCCCGGTTGCCCGCCGGTGAGCGCCGATATTGGCATGATCGAGCGGGTGCTGGAGAACCTGATCGAGAACGCCATGCGCTATACGCCTGCCGGCGGAGAGATCAGCGTCGATGTCCAGGCCGCCGGGGAGCGCGTCGAACTGACCGTGCGCGATACCGGCCAGGGCATAGACGCGAGCCAGGTGCAGGGTGTGTTCGACCGTTACTACCGGGTGGAGCGCACGGAATCAGACAATGGCAGCAACGTCGGTCTCGGGCTGGCCATCAGCCGGCGCATCGTGCAGTTGCACGGCGGCGAGATCCGTGTGCGCAGCGCGCTCGGCAAGGGCACTGCCTTTACGATCGACCTGGCGCGGGGATAAGGCCGGCGGCGCAAGCGTCGAAATCAATGATCGTCGCGTCCAGGATGCGTCGCTGGACAAAGCCAGCCAGTGCGAAACCGGGCGCAGCTCGCAGCGCCCGCTGATACGCCGGCTCGAGCGCGGCACCGCCGTCCAGTGCGTCAAGCATGGCGTATTCCCCGACATCCAGGGACTGCACTTCGACCACAAAGCTGCTGCGCCTGACCAGCAGCCAGTCACCGCCGCTGTCGGCGTCGATCTCACTATCGTCCGCAGTATCTGGCTGGTTGGCCCGCCAGATATGCAACACAGGAAACGGCGTCGCGAGTAACCGGCAGGCCGGATTCAGCGTCAGGCGCAGGCATGCGGCATCGGCCTCGGCGAGCGCGCCCAGGCGCTTCAGCGCGAGCGGTTCGGCGTCTGCCGCATGGAAAACCTCATGCATCAGCCATTCGAGCCTTGCCACATCGGGCAGGTAGCGCAAGCCCGCGGCCGGTCCGAATTGCGCGAGGAACTCCGGAAAGCTCTTGCCAAAGCGCTGGATGTCGCCGCTGGTGGATGGGCAGGCCTGGATATACCGACCCGCCGTGGCATCGAAGAAAGGCTCGCCCACCAGGCGCTCGATCACGGGGAATACGGCGCGCAGGGCCTCACACAAGTTGTGGCGCACGTTGCCGGCGTAGAGGCCGACGCACCGCTGCGCGTCCATGGCGCCGCCGACGATATGGTCTGACAGTGCAGCCGGATCCTGCTCGAGCACCGCCCGGGCAAAGCGACACTGGATCTCATGCAATGAAGGCATCGTCGGTCTCCAGCATCTGGTCGGCCCTGCGGGCTTCTTCGAGCAGTACCTCGAGCGGGGGAATGTCGGTATCCCATTCGATCAGGGTGGGGACCGGGCGAAAGCGGGCGAGCGCATGCCGATAGAGGCTCCATACCGGCTCTGCCACGCGCTGGCCATGGGTGTCGATCAGCATGCCGCCGCTGTGGTCAAAGCCAGCCAGGTGGATCTCGTTCACCGCGCCCACGGGGATCGCATCGATATAGCCCGATGCATCGGTGCCATGGTTGACCGCGTTGACGTAGATATTGTTGACGTCAAGCAGGATGCCGCAACCGGTTCGCGCCACCAGCGCCGCGATGAACTCGGGCTCGGCAATCGTCGAGTGGCTGAACCGGAGATAGCTGGTGATGTTCTCCACCAGCAACTGCTGTTGCAGGTAGTCCTGTACTTCCTCCACGTGTTCGCACACGATGGCGAGCGATTCCTCGGTGTAGGGCAGCGGCAGCAGGTCGTTGAGGTAGCGGTCTCCAATGCGGCCCCAGCTCAGGTGTTCGGATACCAGCCCTGGCTCGAAGCGCCGGATCAGGGCAGCCAGGCGCTGCAGGTGTGCGCGATCCGGCCGGTCCGTGGCGCCCAGGCACAGGCCGACGCCGTGCAGGCTCAGCGGGTAGGAGGCTCGCACCTGCGCGAGGTAGTGCAGGGGCTGGCCGCCATCACCGAAGTAGTTTTCACTATGGACTTCGAACCACCCTGTGGGGGGTGTTTCCGACAGGACCTGGCGATAATGTGGCGGGCGCAAGCCGATCCCGGCCCGGGGCGGGACGGCGGCTCCCAGATTCGGGTGGGGGTTGGTGGATAGCATCGGAAGTCCTGTCAGTGGCGATTTCCCTCAGTGCCACTCTGGCCGACAAAGATCACGAAATTCTCACGCGGCCTTCAATTAAGTCCGCCGATTAGCACTATGGGCAGGCGCCGGCGTGATTCTGCTGTACTGGTTGGTGGGGAGATCGTGGGCTATGTTAGGAAGGGCTCGCGCCGGCGTGTCACGCGAGGGTGGTGCGGACGTGGCATCCTCCACAGCTGCGCAAGCTGTAAAGTAAAGGGCACTTGTTGTGATGCGCGTCTGTACCGACGGGGCGGACCAGAAAGAGAATCGAGATGGGCCTGAGAGCAAAGCTGCTGCTGCCGCCGGCATTGATCGGCCTGGTGCTGATTGCCTACCTCCTGCTCGGCTGGGTGCCTGGCGCGGGCGCGCCCGGCACACGCACGAGCATCGCACTGGTGGCGGCGGTTGGGCTGGCGCTGCTGCTCGGCGTCCTCGCCCTTGCCATTCACGCCTTCTGGGGACGTCCGCTTAGCGCGCTGCTGCGCAGTTGCGCCACATCCCAGGCATCACGCAACGATGTCGCCGGCCGCGGCAAGCCCCCTGATGAATTCGAGCAGATTCGCCAGGTCGTCACGGATTTGCGTGCACGCGTCGAGTCCTCGCAAAGCGCACTGGAGTTGTCGGCGGAACAGCGCCGACAGCAGGAAATCGCGCTGCGATCCAGCGAAGAACGCTATGCCCTGGCCATGCGCAGCGCCGATGACGGCCTGTGGGAATGGAATCTCCAGACCAACGAATTCCACCTGTCGCAACGCTGGAAGGCCATGCTCGGCTTTGAAGAAGACGAACTGCCGGACAGCCTGCAGGCCTGGAAAGAAAGGATACATCCCGCCGACCTGATCGCCGTCGAGCAGGCGATGGCACGGCACGTCGAAGGTGCCAGCCCGCGCTATCAGCAGCAGTGCCGGTTGCTGCACAGGGACGGACACTACCGGTGGGTCAATTCCCTGGGCAGCGCCATTCGCCATGCCAACGGCAAGCCATTGCGGCTGGTCGGCCTGGATACCGATGTGACCCGTATCAAGCGCATCGAGGACATTCTCAAGCACATCGTCGAGGGGACTTCCGGCACCTGTGGCGACGAATTCTTTCGCGCACTGGTCCGCCACTTCGCTGCGGCGCTGGACGTCCCATGCGCCTTCGTCACGGAATGTACCGCGTGGCCGCCACGGCGGGTCCACACGCTGGCCTTCTGGTTCAAGGACGAGTTCCGCGACAACGTCGAGTATGACCTGGCCGGCACGCCTTGCGAGGCGGTGTTCGACCATGGCTTGCCGGTGTTCTACCCGGAGGGGATTGGCAAGCTGTTTCCGCGCGAGCAGGGCTTCGAATGCTATTACGGCTTGCCGATCCAGGACAGCCGGGGCAAGGTCATCGGGCACATGGCCTTCCTCAACATTCGAAAGATGAAGGAGGAAGAAGTCCTGATGGACTACGTGTACCGCATCTTTACCGCGCGCGCTGCAGCCGAGATAGAGCGCAAGGCCATTCTCGAACACCTGACCCGCGCGCAGGCAGCGCCCGGTGCCGGGTAGCGCAGCGACAGGCGGCACGAGAAAGCCGCCTGTCGGCCACGCCATGTGTCGCCTCCTGACGCGTCATGGCGCGATGCGCGGCGCCAGCAGATCAGACGTCCCCGCCCGATGCAGCGTTTCCGCCCGCACGCGATCGAGCACGGCGAAGCCCACATGAGAAATCACGAATCCGTTCTTGCCACCGTCCCACTCTTACGTCGCATGACAGCCCAATCGGTTGCGTCTTGACTAGTTGCTTATGGGGTGTCGGCTTTAACCATCAGAACGTGACGCAGCTGGCTTCATCGCTTCTGCATGGATAGCGGGGGACAAATAGGTACTCAATGGCGCGCCGTGACGAAAATTTGATCTTTAACGGATAAAGGCGTGAGTTCTGTTGCGCACACTACGTACCAAGGACAGACAATCTGTCTGTCCGAGTCTAAACCCGTCGTGGGCCGTCATGAAAATGTCGAAGTTCGCTCGCCGAATGCTCCCCGGCCCGGCTCAACCCCTCTTTATTCCTAGAGGAAACGCTATGTCATCCCGAATCGTCTACTCAACTGCTTAAGCTGCAGTGCACAAATCATATTGAACAGAACCATGTAACCGCCTGAAAAGGATGTGGAAAATGCTAAAGAATGTCTTATTGCTCGTTGCGGCGAGTGCCGCGCTCGGTGTCGGGGTCGCTTATGCCGGCATCGGGATGCGGGATGTCTATACCGATGGCGCTGTGATGGGGTCGCGAGACCCCTATACCAATGGTGGCAGATCAATCACCGATAGACGGGATGTGTTTACGGATGGCGCAAGAATCACCAACCGCGATGGGTACATTGAAGAGAGCTCACAAAAGTAATTGCCGACTGACTTGAAGAAGTACTCCAAGATGGGCGCGCCCTCTATGCGTCCATTTGCGAGTCGCCCGCCCCCGGAGGATGCCCTTGCGGGGGTGTTTCTTTTTGAAGGCCACGGGCATCGGGTACAGTAAGGCGCGCTTGACGACGCCGTCGCGCACGTGGCCAGTGTGCTGCTACTGATGCCTGTCGAGACTGTGCGCAGACGACGCCAGATCGATGCTTCGGTGCGACAAGCTTTCGAGATTCGGTTCGCCGACCGTATCCGGCGTCTCTATGACAGCCTGGTCGAGAGCAACCTGGTGCCCTTGCGCCAGCGCCTGCCTTTTTATAAATCAACGGCTTAGTCGAATAGGCCTTCGGAAAGGTCATGCTCTAGGGAAAGAGCGATCATTGAAGCCGGCTGCAAGCAGCGCATGGGCTGGCCGGCTATTCCACCAAACTGACAGCAGGGAGCTCAGCACGCGGAGTATGCGCACGGGGTGGATGGCGCATTGGCGGACCTGCTCGCTGCGGGCTTCGCCATACAGGCACCAGGTACAGAAGTGTTCGCAGTTGTTGCTCAGCAGGCGATAGCGGTTCTCGCCCAGGCGCGAGCGTGCTCGCCTGACCACTTGGTCGCTGGTGAAACGCGGCAGCGACTCGGTTCTTACCTCGATGCCATGGCCGGCGCCGAAGTGTTCCAGGCTCAGCTCTTCCACCGGCCCGGTGTGCAGCCCACGGCAAAGGCCCGCATAGTGCAGCACGCGGCCGTTGCCCACATATATGCCGTGGTGGCTGTAGCCGCGACGCTGCGTGACCAAGTGTGCGCCAAGCGGCGGCTCGCCTGCCGCTTCGCACTGCGCGACCGGCGCCTGCCAGCCTGCCTCGCTACCCTTCATCGCTTGCTCGCTGGCGACTTGCCATCCTTGTACAAACCGTTCGCACCCCAGTTGGGCTTGGAGCCATTCTGTCAAGGCGGCGGGGCGAAAGTGCAACCGTGCGCACATGCTAGGCTTGCTCAAAGTCCTTTTGCAGGTGCCCATCGGCACCAGGATCCACGGCTCAGCGTCATGGGCGCCCTTGGCCAGGGCGGCCCATAAAGTCTTACTGGGGCCGGAGCTACCGACCTTGGCGATGCCATCACTTTTCTCGCCGTCGCCTAGCGCGGCAAGTACCTGCGTGGCAGCGTCGGCGATGCACAGCGCCAGCATGGTTGCATTGGCACTGCGGCTGATCTGTTCTCTCTTCATGATCCATACCCCGACATCAGATTTGGATGGACAGGAGGGGTAGCTGTCTCTGTGCTGCAGTATGAGAAACAGGGCTCACGCTTGCGTCGCACAAACCTCAAATTTTCGTCACGACGCCCACGGACGGCGGCAACCGCGGCGTAGGCGGCTCTAGCGGTTTCGGCGCAGCGGTACTTGGGGGCGGCAAGGGAAACGCTTTCCATCCAGCCAATGCGCGGGGATCAGGCGGCGAGCGTGAACCGTTCCGCTGCCGACGAGCGGCTTCCTCGCGAGAGGTGGCCTTGCCCCTTGCGTGGCTGTGTTGCAGTAAGCCTTCGGTAGAATGGCCCGGGAGAGATTCCGCTCGGGGCAACACTCAAGCCCTCTCTCCATCTTTCAGATAGCGCCACAGGGCGATCGCCAAACGGCGCGCGAGGGTCACTATGCTGACAGGGATTGCAGGTGTGGATCGAGCGCGCCTGGCGCCTCGACCGCCAGCCGCCCAAAGACAAGAACAAGCTGTACGCGCTGCATGCGCCGGAGGTTGAATGCATCGGCAAGGGCAAAGCGCGTCAGCCCTATGAGTTCGGCGTCAAGGTCTGCCTGGCGATCACCGCCAGGCAGGGACGGATCGTGGGGCGCGCGCAGCTTCCCCGGCAACCCGTATGGCGGTCATCGCTCGATGCAGAACAACGCCGTTGGCTCAAACGTCGCCAGGCTGTCGAGCCTCATCGGCCATACAACCATGGCATGCGCAGGTGCTGGCTGAAAGGGCAAATCGGCGACGCGCTGCGCCCAATGCTCTGTGCGGTGGGATTCAATATCCGCTGGCTGCTGCGTGCCATTGCCCGTGGCGGAATTCTCGCCCTCCTTTTTTTGTCGCCTGGTGCTGCAATGTCGCGACGCAATAGCCGCCGCCTACTGAGCTGCTACAGCACCTTCCAAACGTCAGTTGTGAATTTTGGAGATCCGAGCCGAGTCGAAGCTCTCCCGGACCCTCTCAAACTGGACTCGGGTCGTCATCGGGCATAGGAGGCCGCATCGTCTGGCCCGACGCGGACGCCCGCGACCGACTCCAGCGTCCGACGATCTGCGATCCCCCAGCGCAGTGCGATGACATATGTCCGACGTACTGCCCTGCCGGTAGGTCAGTGCATATGCTGCCCGCCGTTGATGGCGATATTCGCACCCATCACGTAGGCCGCATCCTCCGAGCAAAGGAAGGCAGTCAGCCCCGCCACTTCTTCCGGCTTGCCAAGGCGCCCCATCGGGATCTGCGGCAGGTTCTTGTTTTCCATGATGTCCTGCGGGACGGCCGTCGCCATCTTGGTGGCCAGGTAGCCCCGCGATACCGTGTTGACCGTCACGCCCTTTCTGGCGACTTCGAGCGCCAGCGCGTTGGTGAATCCATGCATGCCCGCCTTGGCCGCGGCATAGTTGGTCTGGCCGAAAGCACCCTTGGAACCGTTGACCGAAGAGATGTTGATGATCCGGCCCCAGCCGCGCTCGACCATGCCATCGCAACGCGGCTTGGTCACGTTGAAGACCGAGTCAAGGTTTGTCCTCATCACGGCATCCCAGTTCGGCTTGTCCATCTTCCTGAACGCCATGTCGCGCGTGATGCCGGCGTTGTTCACCAGGATGTCGAGGCCCGACCCCGAAGGATGAAGCGCGCGTGTGTGGCGGGCACCCCATCGACGCCAGAGGTAACATGGGCACGCAGCGGCGACCGAGGTCGGCCTAGGGAATGGTGCCCCGAGCCCGCTTAACAGTTGGACCCGCAGCCCTGCGCGCACCCCGGATTGTGATGACGGGCAGTCATGCCCACAAGCACGCTTACCAGAATACGATCACGAGGGCTGCTGCCGCTGCCATTAATCTGGCAGGAGGTAACATGCAGGTTCTCTATCCACGCTGCGCCGGACTGGACGTGCACAAGGACACCATCGTGGCCTGCGTGCGCTGCGTGTCCGCCCCCCAGCATCGCGAAGTGCGCAGCTTCGCTGCCACGACGGCCGGGCTGCTCGCGCTGGCTGACTGGCTGGCTCTGCACGGCTGCACGCACGTCGGCATGGAGGCGACGGGCATCTACTGGAAACCGGTCTGGCACATCCTCGAGGGCCAGTTCGAGCTGGTTCTTGCCAATGCCCGCCACATCCGCAACGTCCCCGGACGCAAGAAGGACGTCAATGACGCGATGTGGATCGCCGGCCTGCTGGCGCATGGCCTGATCCGCGCCAGCTTCGTGCCGCCCGCTGCGACACAGGAATTGCGCGACCTCACGCGCACGCGCAAACAACTCGTGCGCGAGATCGCCCAGCACAGCCTGCGTATCCAGAAGGTCCTTGAGGATGCCAATCTCAAGCTCGGCAGCGTGCTGTCAAACGTGCTCGGCTGCAGTGGCCGCGCCATGCTCGATGCCATCGTTGCCGGCGAAGACAATCCCGAGCGGCTAGCCGCGCTGGCCCAAGGCAACGCGCGCAAGAAGACACTCGAACTGCGCGAGGCACTGCGCGGCCGCATGACTGCTCACCACCGGACCCTGCTCAAGCTTCACCTGGACGTCATCAAGGCACTGCAGCACACGCTCGCTGAACTGGACGCGACCTTGGGAAAAGCGCTGGCGCCGATCCGGCAATGCGTCCACCTGCTGACCACCATTCCCGGCGTGAGTGACGTGACGGCGCAGGTTATCCTGGCTGAGGTTGGCGCCGACATGAAGCGCTTCCCCGATGCCGCCCACCTGATCTCCTGGGCGGGCCTATGTCCGCGTAACGACGAGAGTGCAGGCAAACGCCGCAGCACCCGCGTGCGCAAGAGCGGCACATGGCTGAAAACCGCGCTCGTCACCGCCGCATGGGCCGCCGTGCGGGTGAAGAGCAGCTACCTGCATGCCCAGTTCCTGCGCATCAAGGCAAGACGCGGCCCAAAGAAGGCCATCCTCGCGGTCGCCGCCTCAGTGCTTACGGCCACCTGGCACATGCTCTCCAACGGCGATGAGTATGCAGATCTCGGCTTCGATTACTTCAGTCGACCGGATGCCAGCAAAACCATCCAACGCCTGCTCAAGCGCCTTGCCGACCTGGGCTGCCAGCTTCAGCCCGGCCTCCCCGACATGAACGCTTCTTACCAGCCTGAAGGCCGGCGGTGTCGGTCTGAACCTGACCGCGGCCGACACCGTCATTCACTACGATCCCTGGTGGAACCCTGCCGTTGAAAATCAGGCCACGGACCGCGCTCACCGTCTCGGCCAGGACAAGCCCGTGTTCGTCTACAAGCTGATCACCGCCGGCAGCGTCGAGGAGAAGATCGTCGCGATGCAGGAGCAGAAGGCGGCGCTTGCCGAGGCGATCCTGTCGGAGGATGCCGCCGGCGCCGTCAAGTTCTCCGCCGAAGACTTCGAGGCGCTCTTTGAGCCGATCCCGGCTGCACTACCCGTCGTGCCTGCGACGAAGTCGCGGTCTCGTACCAGGACGGGAACATAAAATGGCCTTGCTGCAACGCATTCTCGACGTCTGACCACCACACCCCGCATGGCAATGCCTGGAATCGACAACAAACGTGAACAGCGCAGATCGTTGTCGACGCGTACACCGAAGAGGAATTTGCGATGGCGTGGTACTGCCATCTCGAGGACAGCCTGAGCTTCCCATTCGAAGCGCGGGTACGGCATCCTATGGCCGCTTCCCCGCTTCGCTCCGGCGAACGAGTCTCCGTCACTGGGCCCGCTCATGACCAGCTGTGCCGCGTCTCCATCTTTGTTCAAGTGCAGCACAACCAGCGCGAGATCGTCGTGCCCTTGCCCAACTCGTCCCGGTTCGCGCCGGCCAGAGTACGCGACTTGCTGTCTCAGACTGGCACTACTGGTGCGACCAACATTACAGCTTCTGAGCTTCTCACTGTCGCCGGCTGCGTCCTCCGACTGAGTTCCCCCGAACAATACAGGCTCGATGGCCGGGAAGGGCTCGTTCGGCCCACTTTCAAGGTCAATGGCACCCCGCAAAGCCTTGCCTGTTAATGGCTGTCGGGAGATTTTCAGTTTTCGGCGGATGGGCAAAAATAGCCTTCTACATCCAGGTGGGCAGCGCCTGACATTAGTCCACTGCGTCAGGCGCTAGGGCGCGCCGCGCTCGACGATGCGGTACACCCTGCCGCTCGTGCCGGACGCAAAGGTATCGGCCAGCACGTAGAGTTCGCCCTGCGCATCCGCGCCGAACGAGAACACGCTGTCCGGGATGGCAACGCCCCAGTCCAGCTGCTCGGCCGCCGCGTCCCGGTAGGCAAAGCTGCGCAGCCAGCCGCTGCACAGGTCCGAATAGAGGTAGCGTCCGCGCAGTGCCGGCATGGCGCTGCCGCGGTAGACGTAGCCGCCCACCACCGCGCATCCGCCAGCGGCGTCGTGCCCGTATTCCAGCTGGGGCAGGACAAAGCCCTGTGTGCTGCACGGCACGGACGCCAAGCACAACGAGCCTTCGGTCAGGTTCCAGCCGTAGTTCAGGCCGGCGCTGGCCAATGGCGCCACATCGATTTCCTCGCGCTGGTTCTGTCCCACATCGGCAATATAGAGATTGCCTTCGGCGGGATCGAAGGCAAAGCGCCAGGGATTGCGCAGGCCCATGGCCCAGATCTCGCCGCGCCGGCCGGCCTGGGCGGCGAAGGGATTGTCGGGCGGGATGGCATACGGCTGGCTGCCGGCGCGGCTGACATCGATCCGCAGCAGCTTGCCCAGCAGGGAGCCGGTGTCCTGCGCGTGTCCGGACGGATCGCCTGCGCCGCCGCCGTCCCCGGTGCCAAGGTAGAGCATCCCGTCGGGGCCGAAGGCCAGCAGCCCGCCGTTGTGGTTGCTGAAGGTCGGATGCGCGATGCTCAGCACGATGGTCCCGGCCGTGTCCGCCACGTTGGGATTTGCCGCGGACACCTGGTAGCGGGCGATCGTGATATCGCCTGCGGTGTCGGTGTAGTAGACGTAGAAGCGGCCGTTGGCGGCATATGCCGGATCGAACGCCAGCGAGAGCAAGCCGCGCTCGCCGTCCATCGTCGTCAGGTTCGAGATATCCAGGAATGGCGTCGCCAGCAGCACACCGTTCTGCACGATGCGTATGCGCCCGGCGCGCTCGGCCACGAACAGCCGCGTGTCATTGGCCGGCGCGGTCAGGAAGACTGGCGCAGCCAGCCCGGAAGCCACCTCCCGCAGCGCGAGGCTGAAGGACTGGGCGGCCGTATAGGTCACCGTGGCTGTCGCGGTTGTGCTGCCTACGGCCACCTGCTGGGTGGTGGGCTGCGGAGTCAGCGTCGTGCTGCCGGTCAGCACTGCTGCAGCCGTCACCGTGTAAGCCCCGCTTGCCAGATTGGTCAGCGTGGCGGATGCGCCCAGGCGCTGGCGGAAGCCGCCGGGGCCGGTCACGGTCACATCGCCGCTCGTGCCGGCGGGCAATCCCGAGATCACCACCGAGAGCGCGCCGCGTGACGACCCGCCGCTGGTGATGACAACGTCCACGCTGCCGCCACAGGCTGCCAGGATGAATCCAGCCAGGAGCAGGATGATGCTGCGGATGACGTTTCGCGCGTGTACCATCGATCCAGTCTCGCAGATTGGCCTCGGGGACCAGCCGCCGTGCGCACCGGTGCGCGCCGCTGGAAGGTCACCCTTAAAAGCCTAGCGAGCCGAAGCCGATGTGCCAAGGCATGGCACCACCCCGCATCTCAGGAATCTAGGTCGCCGCCAGCGCCGGCGGCCGCCGGCGCGACGCCGCGGCGAACGCGATCTGTGCCAGCCCGGCGGCCAGGTTCAGCCCGACGCCGGCCTGCCAGGCCACCGGACGGCCGTGCTCAATGACCAGCTCCGACCGCACGTTGAACGATGGTATCCCTCCATCGCCGGAGAAGAAGACCACCGCCTTGCCGCTTAGTCAGCCCCCATTTTGGCGCGGTCTCCAAAGAACACAAAGAAGGTCGCCGCCAACCGGGAAACCGGGATGAGCCCTGATCTTCCGCGTCGATCTGCCGCCGCAAGGTGGCAGGAGAACGGCTGGGACGAGCCGTGTAAATCGAGAGGTTTACGCACGGTTCTGTGGGCGGCTGGCCAAGAACACGGCGCAGTTGTTCAGCCTGTTCGGTCTGGCAAATCTGGGGCTCGCCAAAAATCCGTTGTTGGCGCTGCAGGGGAGCAGTCCGTCCTGAGTGCGAAGATTGCGCCAGAAATGGCGCGAAATGGGTGCCATTCGGCCCCAAATCGGGCTCAAACCACTCCCACTCTCCCGAATTGTGAAAGTCGATGTCAAACAAGCGCTGACGCTCCGCTCAGCGGCTACTGATCAGCGATTCCCGCAGGCCATGAGCGATGCCCCGCGCTTGCGGATCGAGCATGGGCCGATGGTCAACGTCGAGTCGCACTTGCCGGCGGACGTGATCGCCACTCTGCGCGAACGGCGCCACAACCTCGTGGTCGCCCGGCGCCGGGCGACACTTTCGCAATTTCCGAGTTCATGATCGCTATCCACACGTGCTTAGTTCGACACCGGGCCATGCTATCGGAGGTTTACAGCGAAGACGCCCCGGTTTGTCAATTCGCCTTATGGCGAATTGAAATTGCCAGTTCGGTTTCTAAGCTGTGAAGTCCATGCGTAACGCATTGATTTTGTGGAATATGGTTTTCGGTTGCCTGGGCCCTTGAAAAAAAGAGAACCTTGATGACGCTGCAACTCAGATCAGGAAAGCCGGAAGACGCCGCGCGATGCGGCGCCATCTGTTTCAGCGCCTTCGCGGCGATTGCCCAGGCACATGCCTTCCCGCCGGATTTTCCTTCGCCCGATGTAGCGGTTGGCCTGATGGCTGACTTGTTCTCGCGCGAGGATGTCTTCTCCGTCGTAGCCGAAATCGACGGCGACGTCATAGGCAGCAATTTTCTGTGGGAAGGTGGGCCAATCGTCGGCATTGGCCCCATCACCATCGACCCCTCGGTTCAAGACAGGAAAGTTGGACACGCCCTGATGGAGCACGTACTGCAGCGCGGCCGCAGCCGGAATGCCGCCGGCATTCGACTCGTCCAGGCGGCCTATCACAATCGCTCGTTGTCGCTTTACGCCCGTCTTGGCTTCGAAGCGCGGGAACCGCTTTCAGTATTGCAGGGCAGCGCAGTGAATGCAAAAGTCCCTGGCTACCCAGTGCGGGCGGCTGTACCATCAGACCTCGACGCCTGCAACCGCCTATGCCTGCAGGTTCACGGACATGAGCGCGCGGGCGAACTGCGCGATGCAATCGGCCAGGGAACGGCGAGTGTGGCTGCACACGACGGACGCATTGTGGCCTACGCGACCGCCATCGGATTCTTCGGGCACGCCGTCGCTGAAAACAACACGGGCATGAAAGCGCTGATCGGCGCCGCCCCCGCCTTTGCCGGCCCCGGATTCCTTCTGCCCACGCGCAATGGGGAGTTGCTGCGCTGGTGCCTGGAACGCGGGCTGCGCATTGTGCAGCCGATGACCTTGATGAGCATCGGGCTATACCAGCAGCCGGAAGGTTCATTCCTGCCGTCGGTCTTGTATTAAGGCGAGAACGCCACCGCCGCAGCAGCCAAACCAAAAGCCTGATCACACCTCCGGCCACTACGGGGGGCGCTGTCAACTTGCCGATAGCGAGACAAGGCAGTGGCACGCAGGTCCACCGCTCAAAAAGCAGTTGACGGATTTTGGGCCACTTCGGTGAATTCGTGCCAGGCAGCGAATCTCGCAGCAAGGTGCTTGCGATAGCGCGAAGCCCCCGAACCCAGGAGTTACGCGGGGGTGAAAACAGGCCGGGCCACCGGGAGATGGACGCCAGCCGTTTCCGCTCGATTAGCCAGCGGTAAAAAGCTTGCTCCGTTCAATATAGAGGATGATTCCACTCGCTTCAGGCACGTCCGGAAGAATGACACTCAACTTCGACGACGCGCCGTCGATTGACTCCAGGAACGTCCATGCCACCGTCCGGCTTCCCGCCTTGAATGCAACAGTTTCACCGGAATCCACCTTCACATATTTCACCCCTGGCGTCAGGGCAATCGCTCGACTTGCCGTCGCGACAGGGGCTGGGCTTCCGAGGAGTTCAGCTCTGTGCGCCGACGTCAGGGGCGCGCATGCCGAGACGATGTAGAGGACTGGGAGCACGAGCGCAGTGAGGAGAGTTTGCTTATTAGTGTTCATGATTAGCCCCCAGGCATATGCGAACGAACTAGCTGATTCAAGCGAAAACGGTGCCAGTCATGGTAGGCGCTTGATTTCGTTGAAATAAAATTGCGCATCAAAACGGCCGGTTTGCTGCAGCGCGCAGTCCTGTTTCAGCCGTGAAACAGAGGAGCAGCGGCACTGCCTCCTGAAGCAAGACCAATCCAGTCGGGAGCGCGCGTAGGCATAGGTAGCCAAACTGGCAGCCATCTGACATCAAGCGAGGAACACTCTGCCGGCGCCAATCCACGATGGGACGGTGGCACGAAGCAAGCGGGGAGACCTGCCGGCGAGGTGAACGCTGGCAGGAGTCAGAGTCCCGATAGTACTGCACACGGAAGAGTTGAACCGTGGAGACCTGCGTCAGAGCAAAAGACGCATTAGGGAAACCCCGGTAGCGGCCTGAGCATCAAGCAGTGTTGTGGCGCAGGCTTTCATGGCGGCCACGATCGGGCACAATGGGAGTCGTATTACTGTAAGTTGGCCTGGGCTTCCCCGCACTGCGCTCACGCTTCGCACTTGGCCTGACCGCCGCGGGCTCGCAGGCGCCGCAACGGCAAGGCTCTTGTCTTCCATATCGCTGATATGTAAGGCATCGGTAAGGGATCGAATCATGGCATTCATCAAACGTAGCGACAAAAAGAAGAAGCCTTTCAAAAGGGAAAGCTCACTGTTCAAGCGCAAGCGCTATTGCCGCTTCACCGTGGGTGGCGTGGAACAGATCGACTACAAGGATCTGGACACCCTGAAGGATTTCATCGGCGACAATGGCAAGATCACGCCCGCTCGCCTGACTGGCACCAAGGCGCACTATCAGCGTCAGCTCGATACGGCCATCAAGCGCGCGCGCTTCCTCGCGCTGCTGCCCTACACGGACCTGCACAAGCACTGATTGCCCAGGCCGTTAAGGAAAATACGATGCAAGGAAAAAATTATCAGCTTGGGCTGCTTGGGGCTTGGGTGACATCGTTCGGCGTGAAGGACGGCTACGCCCGTAACTTCTGATCCCGAACAAGAAGGCCCGCCGCGCTACGCAAACCGCCATCAGCGATTTCGAAGTCAAGCGCGTCGAACTGGAAAAGGCTGCCGCCCAGAAGCTGGCCGCCCGTGCAGGCCGAAGGCGAGAAGCTGAACGGCCTGACCGGAAGTCCAGTGGGCGGCTGCCTGTTCGATTCGGTCACCAACGCAGGCATCGCCGAAGCCCAGGGCACCCAAGGCTCACAGTCAAGAAGGCCCAGGTGCGCCTGCCCAACGGCCCGCTGAAGCTGGTGGGCGACCAGGTCAGCGTTGCGCAGCATACTGACGTGGCGGTCGACGTGACCGCGTCCGTCCTGGGCGAACACGTCTAAGCATTGGCATTGCCGCCGGCAAGGGCTGTCATCCCGGGCCGGTGGAGTGTGTCAGCGAGGGAAGGCAGAAGCGTTCGCTTCTGCCTTTTCTTTGGGTGCGCCCGGCAGGGCGCGCCCATGCCTGCGGCCGGGTTGAAGGCACTTAGCAGCGCGACCTCGCGGGATCGGGTGTGCATGACAGCAGCGACGCTCGTGCTTGAACCGATTTTGCAACTCAATACACCGAGGACGCCAGTAGGGAAGGGAGGGTGACTGCATCGATCGCCCGTGGCACACGATGGCGCCTGAAGCGGGCGACCGAGGCCTCGTCCGCTACCGGCTCCTGCAACAGGCTCTCATCGGTAGCTTGCGTGAAACGTAAGGATACCTCTCATGGCAGGTGGTTGCCCCGCGTCCTCAGGCTTTTGAGTGCTAAAGATCGCCCGCATCATTGCGGATCTCGACCGCGCCGCGATCCTGCAGGCCGCCAACGTGGGCGAAGCGATTCAATACCGGCGCGCGCTGCGCTCCTCGTAGGATGGCGGCGGTACCGCCACTGGCGGCTCCGCCGGTGGCGGTGGATGCTCGATCGGCGGCAAGTCCGGCGGAATGCCCGGGGGCGGCGGCTCCTCGATCGGCGGCACTGTATGGGCCGGCCGGTGGCGGGACTGGGCAAGCGGCGTCAGGAAGGTGCGCATGGGACGTCTCCGCGATGGCGATCTGCCTTCATTGAAGCAAACCCACCGCCCGAGTGCCACCAGCACGCCCATGCCCCCGCATAAAAAGCTCAGGTCGGACAGGAAACCAAGCTGACTGAAGCACCGCCTTGCCGGCCACGACGCTGCCGCCAAACGTCGCGGTCACGCCTCGGCGCCATGGTGGCGCGGCTCGCTGGCGTGGATGACAATCGGGTAGATTTGCGTCGCCCAGCGCCGGCCGGCGAAGACCCCATAATGCCCGACGCCCGTCTGCACGTAATGATGCTTCCGATAGGGGCCGGCAGGCAGCTGCACAGGTCGTGGGCCGCTGCTGTCTGCCCAACCGCGCAAATGTCGTCCAGCTCACCCTCAACGGTCAGCAGCGCGGTGCGCCGGATGGCGCGCGGGTCCACGCGGCGGCCCGAGACTGTCAACTGCCCACGCGGCGGGGGCGTGCTGGGGCACCCGGCTGACGGTGTCGAGATAGAACTCGGCCGGCACGTCCATCGTCGCTAAATGGTCCACATAGAAGGCACTCGCCTCCGCCTTTGCGGTCTCGCCCCGCACGCGATACTGGTAGCCGTCGAGGAGTGCACCCATGTGCCGCGCCGGATTCATGGCCGCACACCTGCAGGAAGCCCGGGCGGGCCGGCCCCGCCGAAACGCAGCGGGACCCGGTCGATCAGATGCTGTTCGAACCAGGTAAGCGGCGTGGTCACGGCCATTTCGTCGACCAGGGTGGGGGCGATCCTTGTATCGTTCGGTCCGGCTATCAGCGTCATGCTGCGCGGCTGTGCCGGGTGTCCGTCTTCGGCCATCAGCGCCACCGCCGCCAAGGTTGCCACGGTCGGTTGCCAGGCCGCCACCACGTGCGTGCCCGGACCGAGCCGCTCAAGACATTCAATCAGCAGGGCAACAAAGTCGTCGAGCCCGAAGGGGCCATGCAAGAGCGGCACGCGCATTGTGTCAGTCGGTGAGGTAGACGTCGTGCTCGGGCAGCATCGTGACGACCGTGCTGCGCAGGAGGGTAGCGCACTGTCCCGCGGGTGGCGCCACGAGTAGCACCCGTGGTTGCCGCAGTGGAACGGCCTTCTTAAAATGGAAAAGCGAGCAGAACGGCGAAAGCCCAAAGCTCCCCGCCGGGCGCTCTGCCCGGACGCCGCGCTTGGCGACGCGGTGCAGGCGGCGGCGGTGCAAGCGACCGCCTGCAGCGGGCAGATCGGCTGGTACACGAGAGACCCGCAAACGCGGATAACCTGCCGATGCCCAGTGGGAGCGTGCTTGTGTCCATTAGCGCTGGGGCATCGATTCTTTGTGTCGATGATAAGACACTCGTGGGAAGTTCGCCCTAGGGGCGGCGACCGTTGGTGCGCCGACGGCAGTGGGTGTGTCGGGCCGATCATTCGAACAATCTGGCGGATTGCTACTAGAAGTCCTTCTCAATCAGCGATTTGCACGTCCCGTGAGTAGCGAAATCCGCGGAGTGTCGCCAAGTCGCTGCAAGCGGGCCCGCATACGACCAGCGCCAAACCGCCACGAATTGGACGCTCTCGCCCCGGGTTGAGAACACATCAGGCTATTTCGCCATCCGTTGCAATGCCGGGACCGGTCGAAGCAGCTCGGGAAGTTGAGCGATTCGGACGATTACCCGAGGCCTCTTGGAGGCAAGGGGAAGCGTCAGTCACGAAGAGCAACCAGCACGGCACCATAGTGGTTGCGGCTCGTTTGGCCAGCCTCGCCGTGTCAGCCTGGCGAGGATGTCAGCGATTCAAGCATTTTTCTTTGGGAGAACGAAATTTACATGGGAGAAGACCGTGGCTGTACACACATCGGCAGCGGCAACATACAGCACTTCCGGTTCCAGATTGCCACGGCGTTCCGATAGAGATTCCAATTGATGAAAACGTCAACTCCACTGCTCAGATCCCTGACCGCTGCCGCTATGGCCGCCGCGCTGTGCGCGGCAGCACCGGCGCAGGCGCAGCGAGCGCGCATCGCCGCGGTCAATTCCGAGCGTATTCTGCGCGACTCGCAGCCCGCCAAGCAGGCCCAGAGCAAGCTCGCACAGGAGTTTTCCAAGCGCGACCGTGAACTGCAGGACATGGCCCAAAAGATCAGGGCCCTGGCCGACCAGCTCGACAAGGACGCACCCATGCTGGCCGATCCCGACCGTCAGCGCCGCCAGCGAGAGGTGGCCGACCTGGACCGCGAGTTCCAGCGTAAGCAGGGAAAATTCCGCGAGGACCTGCAGCGGCGCCGCAACGAGGAGCTGTCCCAGGTGCTGGAGCGCACCAACCGCGTGATCCGCCAGTTGGCCGAGCAGCGCAGGTACGACCTGGTCATACAGGAAGCGGTCTACGTGAATCCGCGCATCGACATTACCGAAGACGTGATGAAGGCGCTGGAGGGTAGTGGCAAATAGGGTGAATCGTGCGAGATCTGGCCGATCCAAAGAATGCTGATCGATCAAGAGTTCGCGCATCCTACGACTGCCCGGGATGCGAGGAGTCGTCCCGAGGAAGCGGCCCCTGCATACGCTTTGTACGTACGATCAGCTATGTCGCGCCCTGGGCACAGACTCGCGGGTTGCGCATCGTGGCACAGTGACGCCCCCGCCAGCAATCCGGTGGGGGTATAGAGGGCATTTCGATGCGCGCGGCCCCAGGCGCGTTCCCGCACTGCAGGCCCTCAGGGCCACCGGTTGTGGGGACACGCTCGCATGGGACGTCCATACCATCGAGTTGATCGGCAATGAGCCCGGCCTGCACCTGCATTTCTATGGACTGGCGCTGGACCGCCTGAGCCGGCGCGTGGTATTTGAAAGCGCCACTGTGGCAGCTACCGGCATTTCGGGCCGCCCAGGCCATATCGCCCATGCCGCCGTCGATGCGGTAGCGCTGAAGGCGGCGCTGGCCGACGGCGACGAGATCGCGCCGCTGGACGTGCGCGAGACCGGCGTCTTTGTGCGCGGGCATCTGCTACTTGCGGCTTCTGCGCCGCTTTGGCGGCTGGAGCTGTTGCTCGACAAGCTGGTGCCGCGCCGCGACACGCGCATCATCCTGACCGATGGCGGCGACGACGGCGATCGCCTGGCGCATCAAGCGGTCGCCAAGCTGCTGCGCCTGGGCTGGCGCAACGTGTCGGTGCTCACCGGCAGCACGGCGGCGTGGGCGGCGGCGGGGTTCGAGATTTTCAGCGGCAGCAACGTGCCCAGCAAGGCCTTCGGCGAAGTCATCGAGAACCCTCGGGGAGAACTTGCAAGGGCGGGGATTTTGGGGCTTACCCTAGGGCCAGGGCTGTGGAGTCAGCGCCTGGTGCAGCGCACTCGCATGGGCTGCATTGGCCCCGGACACTGCGATCTGAAGAAAGGCCGTCACGGATGTGATCCTTCCGAGTCACATCCGTTTATCGAAAGGCTACCCGGAATGGCTGCCAACCGGCGACGCACAGACCCACCGGGCCTTCAATCCGCCGTCGCGCCCGACCGCTTCACTACCGTCGCCCATTTCCGAATCTCGCTATCGACGAACTTTCCCGTCTCAACCGGCGTCATCGGAATCGGCTCCGATCCGCGATCGGTCATGAACTTGTGCAGATCGGGCGATTGCAGCGCCTTCACCGTCTCCGCATTGAGCTGCCTGACGATAGCCGGCGGCGTGCCCGCGGGCGCCATCATCACCGCCCACCCAAGCGCTTCGAAGCCCGGTACGCCTTCTTCACGCACAGTTGGCACCGACTGCAACTGCGGCACACGCTTTGACGTTGTTACGGCCAGCGGCACGGCCTTGTTGGTCTGGATCAGCGGCATGGCGGCGGTTACCGAATCGACCATCAGCGGAATCTGGTTGCCCAGGAAGTCCGCCTGCGCGGGGCCGCTGCCTTTGTAGGGAATATGCACGATAAACACGCCGGTCTGTGCCTTGAGCATTTCCGCAGACAGGTGCTGCGTGCCGCCGATGCCGGCGCTGGCGTAGCTGTACTTGCCCGGTGCGGCCTTGGCTTTGGCGATCAGGTCACGCAATGATGTGAAGCCCGATTGGGGCGTGGCCAGGAACACCAGCGGCACCGAGAACACACCCGAGATCGGCGCGAAGTCCTGGCGCGGATCGTAGTTGATCTTCTTGTAAAGCGTCTGGTTGATGGCCATGGCGCTGCCGCCCATGACCAGCGTGTAGCCATCGGCCGGGGCTTTCGCGGCCACTTCCATGCCGATGTTGCCGCCGGCACCGGCGCGGTTTTCTACCACTATTGACTGACCGAGTTGCTTGCCGAGCTTCTCGGCCAGCGCGCGCGCGAAGATGTCTGTGGCCTGTCCGGGCGGGAACGGCACGATCAGCTTGATAGGGCGGTCCGGGTAGGCGGCGTGGGCGGTGCTGGCAATGGCCAGCAGCAGCGCAGCAAAGAGGTTGCTCGACAGCTTCAACGGAATCTCCTCAAATGAATGTCGACGACGTGACGTCTCTCGATGGCGTCATCAGGTGAGATTCTACGCCCGCGCTTATGGTCTGCCGGGCCCGGGATAGTTCATGCGTGCAAGCGTGCCAGCGCCGCCGGGTAGCACGAGTACCGGCAGGCGCTGTGCTGGAATGCGCCGAGCGGTCCCATTCCAGCACTGTCCTCAAACGTGTTGGTCTCACTGATCAGGAACGCTGCGGCGAGCGCGGCGGCGATTACGCCGAAGGCATAGACGAGCCTGGTCTTCATGGCTGCCTTTCTTGAGAGAGCAAGAGCTTCGCGACAGAAGCTCTTGCTGGTCAGAGTGGAACCACCTTGGAGGCCTCAGGCGAATAGAGGGGGTAGAAGATTGGTGGCTGGTAGCCTGGAACGCCAGGAAGTTCGCGTAGCAGCCGCGCCAGTCCCGGCGGGAGGCCAGGGTCCGGATTGCGGATGGTCAGCGGCTCGTAATCCATGTAGCTCTTGCCGCCAGCCAGGGCGGCCCTGGCGGCCTGGTCGAGTTCGCGCAGGCGTGGCAGGTTGTTGATGGTCAGCGTAGACATGTGCATCTCCTTGAAGTCGTGGTGGAAGGACGAACGGCGGGTGGCGCGTTCGTCCTTCACTACGCACTGGCCGTGCCATAGGACAACGGCACGCGGAGTGCACGGCAAAGCGCAGGATCAGAGGAAACAGACGGGGTGCGGCCAACACCCGGAGAAAAACGTTGGCCCCGGTCGAACGGTCGTGACCAAGAAGCGGGTACGGCTTCGCGATAACGCGAAGCGTTCCCTCGCCAGCCCTTCTCCGCACTCCGCGCTGCCGATGTAGCGGGGGCGGCGTATCAGTTCTCACATGTACCGGATCCTCGAAGATGCCAATCTTGAGCGGCACCGTGGGCGCAGGGTTCTTGGAAGGGCCTTAGGGAAAGTGTTCTGCAGTTTGGCGATGGTGTGCACCACCGAATCGACAGGCTCTGCGGGCTGGGCCGAAGCCGCATCCCGCGCGCGTAGCGCCTTTGCCTTTGCGTTGGCCTTTTCGGCCTTTGCTGCGACCATCACCGGCCGGCTGTACATAGCCTTCGAACTGGGCGAGAAGTGCTGGAAGCTCTCGCTGAGTGACGCCATGCAAGGGGGAGCCGCTATACCATGGTCGCGGGTGACAAGGAGGCGGTGTTGACTGTTTGCCGCTACGGGAATGGGCGGCTGCAGGGTGGGCGAGGGCTTGAAGTGGAAGTGCGCCAAAATCGGACGTCGTCCGATAAAAAACCCGCACATGGCGGGCTCGGGACGGCCGGGAGGGGGTCAGGCTATGACCCGGTGATTCCGGGGTCGTTCGTTAATACCCTCAACGCGCGCACGGCGTTGACTCTCTGTCGGCGGGCAATGGCATGCATGATAAGCGCGCGGTGCATGATTAGTTCCTTGAGGCTGTCGCGTATATTCGATCGAACTTGCTCGGCAGTCTCGCTGTCGATGCCATCCCTCTTCAAGTGCGCAATCCGCTGTTCCTGCGCGTCAAGGCGTTTTCCTAGGCGCTCGATGGCCTGATCCGTTTCGTCCAGGTCTTCGAGGTCATCCTTTATGTTTCACGTGACCGCTAATCCCGGTTGCATGATGAGCTCCATGCTGATGGCTATGTCTCTGTGATGGTCACGGAGCGAAGGCGCACGTCTCCGGCAAGGTTCTCCAAACGGCAGCAGGCGATGAGCGGTACATCAACCAAGGCTGTCGCGCGGATCGTTGCCAAAGAAGTCGCGCCCCTGGATCTGCCTGAGGTCAGCTTTAGGGCAGGCTTTTCGGGCGGGCACAGGTCATGCGAGGAGTTCTTGTTTGTCGCCAGAGGCGGCGCACAGGCGCACGCTGCCATCGTGGCGCTGTATGTGAAGTTCGGCGTTCTCACGCCTCGCCAAGACCCATCCTGCAGCTATGGCCGCTTCCAATGTCGGGAACCTGTGCAGCCACTTGGGGAGGCTGCCCACCTCTAGCGCCCCGTGCCTGAGCCTGAGCGCAGTACCGGCGCTCAGCAGCGCCTCCCCAGCCTGATTGGAAAAGACGACTCGTCCCTCCTTGTCCAGAGCGAAGATCGCAAGGTCTAGTTGCTCCATCAGTTCGGTCCCCAGCGCAGCGTCCCGGTGAAGCGCCTTGGCGTCCTGCCAAAGATTGATCGCTCGGTGCAGGTGTGGGATCAGGCTGGCGGCAGTCTCCCTCTCTTCGTCGGAGTAGGGACGTCGACCGGCGGCGCGCAGCAAACCTAGGAGGGTTTCGCTGCTGCCTGGTCGGGTAAGGCGGGTTCCCATGAGATAGCGCAGCCCGGCTGTCGGGATCTGGTAGTCCTGGTAGAACTCGCTTTGTGCGACGTCACGCTCGCTGATGTGGTCCTGGCAGCAGACGAGCGTCCCTGCGGGTGCACGCGCCACCAAGCTCCGCCTTGGATCCAGCGCGCCATAGTATTGCTCATAGCGCGTGATGATCGGGTCCCAGTCGATCCCGGGTGAATATACCGAAAATCGCGGGCAGTTATTCACCGGATCTGGAACCAGGTCGCGCCGACTGCCTCTGAAGTACTTTGCAGGACTTCCAGGAAGTCGTCTTGTCGAATGGCGGCCTCGTAGAGATCCCCAATCAGATTGGTCGTTCAGCATGCACGCTCCCCAACGGATTTGCGACCAGAGCCTGTCAGGCGGCTCTTTTGGTCGAGGCTCTTAGATCTAATGGCTAAGTACAATAGCGAATTCTTGATGGTGCCCACTTCTCCACCAACGAGGGGTATTGCGATTGTGGGAAGTCCACATTTTGCATTGCCTCCCAGCCGACCTTCCGGCTGAGACGGCCGTGGATACTGGAGCATTTCGTTCCATGGCAGAGGGGCTTCTGGTGGAAGCCCACGAGTCCGATTTGAGTGTCGCTAGCGAGGTGACGCAAGCGCGCGTGAGGAAGCATTGAAGGTTGGCCCCGAAACTTATGAAGGCGAGCTGGATATGGATTTTGTATCTTGGAGCGCTCGGGTCCTCAGAAGTAAAAGCCTCGATTTGCTGGTCATTAGCCGATTCCTCCAGCGAGTCGGGCTGATTCAGGCAGGGATTTCAATCGCAGCATTGCCAGCACGCCCAAAGCAGGCCCAGGAGCCAAAAACACAAATGCCCATCGCCACCCGAGGGCGCCCGCTAGTAACGGGATGAGCCAGATCGTTGCGACCGTGAGAATGAAGCCGATGGCAAGTTGCAGTGTCAGGGCTGTTCCTACATAAGATTGGTCCGCAAGCTCTGTCACCATTGCAGAAAACTGCGGCGAGTCCGCGACCACGGTGAACCCCCACACTAGGCCAACAAGGAAAAGCAGCCAGGGGGACGAGTCGAACAACAACCCAATGAGCACGCAGCAAGTCCCAGAAATAGCCATCATGAGGGCGGTCGTCCTAGTCCTGCCCCACCGATCTCCGAGGATGCCACCGACCCAACAGCCCACCCCCCCAGCGGCGA
The DNA here is from genome assembly GCF_054072015.1 of Cupriavidus sp. CP313. Taxonomy (NCBI): domain Bacteria; kingdom Pseudomonadati; phylum Pseudomonadota; class Betaproteobacteria; order Burkholderiales; family Burkholderiaceae; genus Cupriavidus; species Cupriavidus sp. CP313. The sequence goes on from NZ_JBSVZB010000045.1 coordinate 38,366, forward strand.
TAACTGCGAATGTCGCGTAGGCCGCGGCCGGGCCAACCCTGATTCCCTTGGCTACCAGCGCTTCGGAGAAGAACGCCAAGAACCACGCATACATTGCGAACAGTTCCCACATGTGGCCGAAGTATCCAAACGAAGCGAGCCTAACCCCGCGATTCGCGAATACCCGCCACGTTTGCGTGGGATCGAACCTCGCCCTGGGGAAGGGAAAAGGGCCTTCCTTCACCGCGAACACTGTGATTACGCCTCCCGCGAGGGTCAGCACGCTGGTTACGTAGATGACCAGCCGCCAGTTCAGTCCACCGAGTCCGTTGATGAGATGGGGCATCGCTTGGCCGACGACTATTGCTCCAACGAGAATCCCTAGCGCGATACCGCGCCCCTTGCGGAACCACGTGCACATCAGCTTGAGGGCCGGCGGGTAGACGCCGGCGAGGAAAAAGCCTGTTGCGAAGCGCAATGCGATTCCGACGCCTGCTCCGCTTGCGACCTCCAGCAGTCCGTTCGCTGTGGCAGCCCCGACCGCTCCCCCAATGATCACATGCCTCGGCGGCACGACATCGGAGATGTTGAGTAGGCTCGAGACCAGTGCGCCGCACACAAAGCCGAGTTGAACCGCGATGGTGAGCCACGCGGCCGCACTTACGGAGAGCGCCCATTCCGCGCGCAGTTGAGGAATCACTGCGGCGGCCGAGAACCACGGCGTCATGGACAGGACAAGCGTGACGGCGAGCAGCACCAGTGCACGCCATCGACCGGGACTCTGCTCTTGGAGGACGTCCCCGCTCATTCTCGTACTCCATCCTCAATGTTGAATCGCGGCCGGATATTAGCCTGAATACTGCGTCTCGCATCACGAGACACTGACGCGCTCTATGCGCCGCTTTGCAACTGCAGACCGACGCGATCGAGCACGCTTCAATACGGAGAATCTTCGCTGACATGACGAGACCCGAATTCGAACTATAACGTGATCTCGAAACCTGAGTCCCTGTCTGCGAAGTGGAATCGAATCCGGTGCAACACACCACGGCCGCCAAGAGCGAGGCCCAGGCCGCTCGCTTTGGGTTGTTCTGCGACCCTCAGTCAACCGCAGATCGGCGATGAACTTTTTTTGGTTCTGCGCGTATCCACGGGGTAGGGTGACGGTCTCAAAGCGACCCCCGTTTGCAACATTCAGCTATCAGTGCTGTGAAAGGCAGCAATCGGAGGGGAAACGGCGATTAACTGGCTGGCGATTAGGTTCGGCTTGCCGGCCATTATGACAGTCGCGGGTTGCAGCCAAGGTCCAGCCCGACGATCCGGCGCTCTTACGCGGTGCCCGGACTACGAGCTGGCAGGTCCGGAGCCAGCCAGCGTGGGATCCTCGCGCAGATAGATCAGCGCGTCTTCATCCGTCATTGAAGCCAATTCAGGCTGACGCCATCGCATCTGGATCTTTCCTTGCGTCCCACCGATTTGCGGTGCCGACGACCGCGCATAGTGCTGCTGCGCTGACTCAACGTTCGCGAGCGGGGCCCATTCCTTAGTTGTCCAGTATTTCCCCTTTAGAATCCATTCTTTCTTGTGCTCTTGTTCGTGCAGCAGGTCAAGTTCAACGCAACCTTGGTGCATAGCGCCATGCTCCGCCTTGTACTTATCGAAGCCAGGTTTATTCGTGTAGACGACGAAAAGACGCACAGTATCTGCTTGCTCTATGCGCTCAAGGCTCCACGTTTCGACCTCTGATACGCTGACAATTTCCCCCTCGCGTAGGCGAAACTCTCCATAATAAAGTCGGTCGAAGTCATGTTTGATAGTGACTATCGACCGGAAAGGTGGGTCTCGGTAAGTCAGCGATTCCGAACTCGCATACCAGGTGCCGCTGAGGTCTGGAAAGCGCACTAGCCGTCCCCGGAAGACTCGCCATCGCCAGAGTCTTTTCTCGAAAAGGAACCGAAAAGCAAAAACGGCCGATGCAGCAAAACCGACAATTTCGCTTGCCATCGCAAACAACTCCTGCGGCCCGGTCGGTATACGGAGACTACCATCCTTCAGAGCGAACCAGATCATAGCCACGACGACGGCAATATACGTCGATGCCTTGTCAAGAGGCTCGCGAATGGCGGTTTTACTCATTTTTGCGTCTTACCCTCACGGCGCTCCGGATATCTGGCGAATGGCGGCCTCAAAGTGTTGGCTGGCCTCGGGGTGTCCCGGCAAGCCAGGAAATCCCGTTTCCAGCAGCGGTCCCTTGACGCTGACTTGCTGCACACAGCACTGCACCAAATCCTGAACGCTGCCGCGCCAGTCACTGGCTGTCTGGAGAGCGCCCGTGATCAGTGCAAGAACTTCCGCAGCCGTCCAGGATTTCGACCATGCTCCGGGAAAGGCAGCGATTGGCTGACAAAGATAGAGATCAGTGTGCTCGGCGTTACTGCCGGCGCCAAAGTACTTCGCCAGATTTCGGCTTAGACGAGCCACTGCGCCGCCTTTCTGGCCGCCGTAGAAGAACAGCTGCTTGCCAGCGGCGGCGGCGAAACCCAATTCGGCCAACGTTCCACGGCTCCCGCCGAAGGCGACCAAGACATCAGGTGTTACGCCGTTGACTACGTTGCGCACGTTGTGAGGAGCCCCTGTGTACAAGAGCAAATGAGTCGGAGAGCGCCAATCCCACGCAACGCCTTCAGCCGGCAGGATCCCTACTGCACGTGCCACTGCCGACTTGTCTCGTTGTGCCGCCAGTGCGCCATGGACCGTCGCGTTCTCAACCTCATCGTCGTCCTGGTCACCACCTCCCGTAAGCAGAATGCACCCCGCCTGAGCGACAGCACGGCCGAACTCTTGCGCTGCTCCTTTCTGCTTGTCTCCCCCGATAGCCCCGATGATAACTCGCCGTTCATTCATAATGCATGCTCCCAGAGAGCTTCGCGGGAGGGGGCAATGAATGCCTGCCTTCGTCGACCGGCCAACGTCGATCTTCAATCTCGCCAGAGAACACTTCTGTGCGTTGGCGCACAGTGTGAGGAACCGGAATTCATGAGACTGCGTTTTCTGGAGAATCAACGACTTAGCAGCAAACTCGGCTAGCCCTCGCCCGCATTAGAACCGGAAATGGCGAGACTGCCGTGACGCGAAGCGCGAATTCGCTGGACTGCGCCTCAACGGCCACCGGCTCTTGCCGACTGCGGATTCAACCGGTCGATGCAACAGCTTGATGGAATCGTTCAGCCGGTGTATCGAAGTTTAGTGTCTTGCGCGGGCGTTCGTTGAGCCGCCTGGCGATGGCGTTGAGCTTGGCTTGCGAATAGACCGAGAAATCGGTTCCTTTCGGGAGGTACTGTCTCAAGAGCCCATTCGTGTTTTCGTTCGTGCCGCGTTGCCAAGGATTCTGAGGATCGCAGAAGTAGACCTTGATGTCGGTCGCGACAGTGAAGCGCTTGTGACCAGCCATCTCCGTGCCACGATCCCAAGTCAGCGATTTGTACAGTTCCTGCGGCAGCTTGCCGGCGTGCCTTATCAGGGCGTTGACTACAGCCTCGGAGTCCTTGCTGGCAATCTTTACCAGCATCACGAACCGGGTCCGGCGTTCGACGAGTGTTGCAATCTGGCTGTTGGCGCTGCCGAACAGCAAATCGCCTTCCCAGTGCCCGGGTATCGCGCGATCCGCTGCTGTGGCAGGGCGTTCACGGATCGATACGGCATCTCGGATGTTCGTACGGTCGTCGGTCTTCAGTGTGTGTTGGCGCGATCTACGCATGGCTCGAGAACGCCGTAGGTGTTGCGGGTTGGCTTAAGCACGTGTATGCGGTCAACAAGGACTATCAGGTGTCGCACGAGACAATCTATCGGAGCCTCTACATCCAGGCCCGTGGTGCGCTTAAAAGAGAGCTGCTGGTCTGCTCTGCATCATAAATGTTACAAATTAAGAATATTGCAACTCTCAAATTACGTTCTTCTACTTGCGCCCCCTATTTGCACGTCTACATTAGAGTTCTGGTTGCACGGAGGCTAGGCAGGAACGTGCCCAACGCCTGCGCCAGTTGTCCATTGGCTGCAAGGCGAGTCTTGTCATTGCGTGACCAGAACCAGGGCAGTCAAGCCTTCGAGCGGAGTTCACGATGGATGCAACTCTGGCTGTGTCTCAAGTGTCTCCCCGCAAAAAAAATGGTAGCAGCCGGCTCGGCACGCTCCTGTTTGTGCTGTTGTTGGCGCTGCCGATAAGGGCTCACGCTCAGTTTTTTTGCAGCTGGTTCCCGTTCCTTTGTCCGAAAGCTTGCAGTCAGCCGTTGACCGAAGTGACCGAGTTTGGTTCTAACCCCGGCAATCTGAAGATGTGCACGTACTTGCCACCAAATCTCGGTGCATCTCGCCCGCTGGTAGTCGCTCTCCACGGGTGCTCGCAACAGGCGGCAGATTACGATGACGAGACGGGCTGGATCAAGTTCGCTGACAAGCACCGTTTCGCGCTGCTGCTGCCACAACAACAGCAAGCCAACAATTCGAGACAATGCTTCAACTGGTTCGAGGCCGGCGACAACGAGCGCGACAAAGGCGAAGCGCGATCGATACGGAACATGATTGGCAAGTTCGTGGCCAGTGCCGTCATCGACCCGGAGAAGGTCTATGTCACTGGCCTCTCTGCAGGCGGCGGCATGACCGCAGTCATGTTGGCGACCTATCCGGAAGTGTTCGCCGGCGGCGCGATCATCGCCGGTATTCCATACAAATGCGCGAATAATGTGTCTGAAGCGCTGGATCAATGCGGGGTCAGTCTAACGGGCCAAGTTGCGCCAATGAAGGACTTGACGCCCGCCGCCTGGGGCAATCTGGTGCGCAATGCATCAAATCACAACGGACGGCTTCCAAGCATTTCGATCTGGCAGGGCACGAGCGACACCACCGTCAACCCGGTAGACCAGAGAGAGCTGGTGGATCAGTGGACCAACGTGCTGGGCATCGATCAGACACCGGATGGCCAGGATACGATCCATGGCCATGAGCACAAGCTATACAAGGACAGCACTGGCAAGGTCCTCGTCGAATCGGTGCTGGTCAACGGCATGGGGCACGGCACGCCGATCGCTCCAGGCAATGCGGAAAACCAGTGCGGCAAGGTTGCGTCCTTCATACGAGACGCCGGGATATGCTCTAGCTTCTACATCACGAAGTTCTGGGGAATTGACTCGCCATGAGGGCCGAACGGGGGCTCCGCCAAGCGCGAAGAGTGACACTACGGCATTGGTAAGATGGAGGAGACAGCATCATGGCTGAAGAAAACCCCTGCGAAGAACTGGGCCGTTATCTCTGGCGGGCAGGCGAGAGAATTGCGGTCGCTCAGTTGCCCGACCGTTTCACTGTGCGGATGAAACGTGGCATTGCCCAAGAGAAGGTCGCGAGGGATTACCCTACCACTCATCGTCGCCGTCTGCGTCGGCAGAATCTCGATGAGTTTTCCGTGGACGCAGAGGAACGCGATGCGGTCATGGAGCGGGTGCGCCGCGGCAGCGATGTGGAGTTCGCCTCCCATGTCTACGCTCCCACCGATGACCCCCAGGCCAAGCTGTATCTCACCGACCAGATCACGGTGCAGTTCAAGCCGGAAGTTTCCGACGACGAAATCCAGACAATCACCACCGGCCTTGGGCTGACACTGGTGAAGGAACTCCGCGGCGTGTCCCGCGCCTATGTCTTCCGGGTCGGACCTCAGGCCACCGAAAACCCGATCAAGATCGCCAACCGGCTCGCGGAGAACGACAAGGTGCTAGTCAGCGAGCCGAATGTCGCGATTGCGTCCCGAAGCCACTATGCACCAGCTGATACGCTATTTCCCGACCAATGGCATCTCTTCAACACCGGAGGCCCATTGCTGTCGACCGCCGCGCATATCGACGCGGTGCATGCGTGGGACCTGACCCGCGGCGAGCGCTCCGTCATCGTGGCCGTGGCCGATGACTCCTGTGACCTCAATCACGCGGATTTCCAAGGGCCGGGCAAGATCGTCGCGCCGCGGGATTTCGCCGGGCAGGACTTCGAACCCCTGCCGGAGCTGGAGGATGACAACCATGGCACGGCCTGCTGCGGTGTCGCGGTGGCCGAAGAAACCGGTACGGGCGTGGTAGGCGTTGCACCGGGCTGCGCGCTCATGCCGATCCGCACCAGCGGGTTCATCGACGACACCTCCATCGAAGACCTGTGCGATTGGGTCATCGACCATGGTGCCAGCGTCATGTCGTGTAGTTGGGGGGTGGCCGCCCGCTATTTCAGCCTGAGCATGCGCATGCGCAACGCTCTGCACCGGGTAGCCACCGTCGGGCGCGGCGGAAAAGGCTGTGTGGTGGTCTTCGCCGCAGGGAACGAGAACCGTCCGGTCAGGGGCACGGTGACCGAGACCGGCTGGCCGAACAACCAACCGAGCGGTCCAACGCAATGGCTGGCCGGCTTCGCCGCCCACCAGGATGTCGTCGCCGTGGCCGCATCCAGTAGCCTGGCAACCAAATCGGCTTACAGCAACTGGGGCCGGGAAATCGCCGTAAGCGCGCCGAGCAACAACAGAGCCCCGCGCACCTATCCCCAAGTCACCGTTCCGGTCGCCGGAAGAGGCATCGTCACGAGCGACCGAGTCGGACCGAGCGGGTACTCCAGCACCGATTACACGCACGATTTCGGCGGTACCTCCAGCGCCTGCCCAACGGTGGCCGGCGTGGCCGCCTTGATCCTCTCTGCCAATCCCCTCCTGACTGCGCAGGAAGTGCGGGACATATTGCAAGCCACAGCCGACAAGATCCTTGACAACAACCCGGATCCGCAACTTGGCAACCGCTTCGGCACCTACAACGGCGATGGGCATTCCCAGTGGTTCGGCTTCGGCCGGGTGAATGCGTTCCAGGCGGTGACCGAGGCGTTGCGTCGGCTGGAGGGCGCAACGGGGAAAACTGTGCGCGAGTCCTCCGCGCCGGCTCTCTCCATCCCAGACAACGACATCGACGGCACGCGCGATACCATCCAAATTGGCGATACCGGCAGCCTGGCATCCATCAAAGTCAGTGTGGACATTGGCCACACCTTCATCGGCGACCTGCGCCTCATTTTGATTTCTCCCTCGGGTCGGCAGGTGGTGCTACATAACCGCAATGGCGGCTCTGCCGACAACATCCGGCGTGATTACGACGCTGCCTCGACCCCGGCCCTCTCGGCTCTCTCCGGAGAACCCATTGACGGCGACTGGGTCTTGTGGGTGCAGGATTTGGCCACCTCCGATCGCGGCACCCTGCACCGCTGGGAACTCGAAATCACCACTCGAGCCGGCACCGTGGTCGAAGCCCAGGAGGCACCGGGCGCAGCGATTCCCGACAACAATCCAGCCGGCATCGAACGCACGCTCAGCACGACCGAAAGCGGCCAGATTCAGGATTTGCAAGTGTCGGTGGATATCACCCACACCTACATCGGCGATCTCACGGTCACGCTGGTCTCCCCCACCGGCACGCAGGTGGTGCTGCACAACCGCAGCGGCGGCTCCCAGGACAATCTCGTCCGCGGCTTCCGGGTTGCCGACACACCGACCTTGCAAGCCCTGCGCGGCCAACCACTGGAAGGCGCTTGGAAACTGCGGGTGGCCGACCTGGAAGCCGTGGACGTCGGCAAGCTCAACCGCTGGGGCTTGAAGATCAGTCGTTAGCGAGGCCGGGGCGCCCTGCGGGTCATAGCAGCAGGCTTGACGAAACGGCGAGCGGACACGGGTTGGCGAAAATAGAACTCTTTGTCCTTGACATACGGCTGACTCCACAGCGTCACTTGGAGCAGGCAGGATTTGACCCACGCCGCGTGCATCTTCTCCACCTCGTCGCTCGTATGGCCCTTCTTCTGAAGAAACGGCTTGAGGGAGAACGTGATGGGATAGATCAGCAAAAACAGATCCCCGAACGGGACGATACTGGTCGAGGCCACACCGTCAGTCCGGTTTTTCGCGATTCGATGGTGCCGGCGCCCAATCTCATACTGATAGCACGTCATCGTCGCCGAACAGCACGCTCTTCTTCATCAGCTCGAATTCCGCCAGGGTGATGGGCGAGCTTGGCACGGCGGACGTGCCATAGAGGTAGCCAGGGATCTGCAAGCCTGCACTCATTGGGGCCTCCCTTCAACGACCGCGGTTACATGTACGCCATCTCCGTGGCAAGATAGCCGCCAGTTGGGACTGGATCAAGATGGCACTTTTCGGTAAGACAGACCAATCATCAAGCATGAGGCGTTTTCGGCCGGGTCGCGGACTGCGGCGCGGCTCGGGGGTGACGGCGGTTGGCGCAAAGATCACGGCGTTTACTTGCATGGATGAGTATCCCTTCCTGACATCCGCTGACGCCGGCCACCAGACCCGCAAGGCGTTCGAGGAACACGCAGCGATCGAGGCCAGGGCGAGGCTGAATCAGTTCGTGACGGCCGCGCAGGCCGGGGTTGCCTGCAGAACGGATACGGCGGCGGCGACGGCGCCGTATAAGGAGATCATCGAGGCCGCCAACCGTCACGGCTGCGATGTGATTTTCATGGCATCACATGAAAGTCGTGGCCTTGTGGGACTGCTGGTGGGCAGCGAGACACAGAAGGTGCTGACGCACTGCACGATTGCTGTGCTGGTGTACCGGTAGTGTGCGGGCAGGTCCAGCGGCGGGATCCGCCGCTACGGCTACGAGCCGCCCTCAGGCCTGCGTCATCACCTAAGGTTCGAGCACGTAACTGCCCGGCGCCTCTCCCACACGCATGGCGAGGACGGGCGGGGAGATTTTCTCAGTGGAATGTGCAGCCAGCCAGTGTTGCCAGCACGGCCACCACGAGCCGTCGGAGACCGGTGTCTGCGCGAACCATTCGGCCGGACTCAGATAGGGGGCGCCCTCGCCGCGTGTGCGGAAGCGATAATAGCGCCCCTCATGGCCCGGCTCGGCAACGATGCCTGCATTGTGTCCGCCCGAACTGAGCAGGAAACTGATCTCGGCGCGCGTCAGCAGGTGCAGCTTATAGACCGATGGCCAGGGCGACACATGATCGCGTTCCGTGCCGACCACGAACATCGGCAGACTCAGGTCGGCAAGTGCCACCGGACGCCCGTGCACGCAGTACTTGCCCTCGGCCAGGCGGTTGTTGAGGTACAGATATTCCAGCGTTTCACTATGCAGTCGATAAGGCAGGCGGGTGGTGTCCGCGTTCCAGGCCATCAGGTCTGTGGCTTGCGCGCGTTGGCCGAGCAGGTATTCACTAGCCAACCGGGACCACATGAGATCGCGCGAGTGCAGTAGCTGAAAGGCGTTTGCCAGCTGGAGGCCGTCCAGATAGCCTTGTTCCCACATCAGCGCTTCCAGATAGGCGAGTTCGCTCGCATCGATGAACAGGCCCAATTCGCCTGGCTCGCTGAAGTCGGTCTGCGCCGCAAACAGCGTCGCCGTCTTAAGCTCGGCTGCCTTGGGGCCGCCGTCGCGGCCCAGGACTTCGGCGCCAATGGCCAACAGCGTTCCGCCGAGGCAATAGCCGGCGGCATGGATGGGCACGTTGGCGACTATCCCGCGCACCTGTTCGATCGCGGCGAACAGCCCACGCTCCAGGTAGTCACTCAGGCCGAGGTCCCGGCCTTCCTTGCCAGGGTTGCACCAGGAAATCATGAAGACCGTGTGCCCCTGCGCCACCAGATAGCGCACCAAGGAGTTGTGGGGCGAAAGGTCCAGGATGTAATACTTCAGGATCCACGAGGGTACGATCAGCACCGGCTCGCGCCACACGGCCGGGGTCTGTGGCGCGTATTGAATCAACTCGAACAACGCGTTGCGAAAAATCACGTGGCCCGGGGTCGTGGCGATGTCCCTGCCGACGCGTAGGGGCGGGGGGCATCGCCGACGAGAGGTGCCTGGGGCAAAGCCTGCCAGGATGTCCCGCTGGTCGTCCAGCCATTGCCCACCCCCCGCGACGAAATTGGCGCCGCCTGTTTCGGCGGCAGCGCGCAGCACTTCGGGATTGAGCCACCAGAAGTTGCTCGGCGATAGCATGTCGGTGCACTGTCGCGCCACAAAATTGACGATGTTTTCATGATGCGGAGAAACTCCCTGCAGGCCCGTCGTGGCTTCATGCCAAAACGACTGCATGCCTAAGAACGTGTCACGTAGCGAGCCGAAAGGCCAGCGTTCCCAGTCCGCTTCGCTAAAGCGCGGGTCGCCGGCCGCGGCGAGGGCCGGCGGCGAACCCGTCAGCCAGTCCTGCATGCGCTGCAGACTCTGAAGCACTAGCGCAGTTTGCTTTCCCGGGGAGACCGCCAGATGCATGGCCCAATCCAGGCCGGCCAGCCAAAGCGTCGCCGGTGAGACGCCGCCGGTGGCAGCGGCGACGGCGGCACGCACGAGGCGGTCGAGCCGCTCGCCGGGTGTGGCAAGCGAGTGAACTGGCTGCTCGTTCGCGCAGTGTAGGGCGCTCGACGACCAAGCCAGCCCTGTGTTCGAAAATGCGTTACTGCGTGGTGTCTTCATCTCTGCCATTGCGTTCCACCTGCCTTCCGCCTTGAGGCCTTGGGCACTCGCCAGGCTGTCTGCGCCAGGCGTGACCGTTCTCGGCAGCAAGGAGCAACCGCAAATGCAATCAGTACGTCTGCTCCGCAGCCGCGCAGCGAGCAGGCGCCGTAGTTCCTGCTGTTGATGGTCAAAGAGCCCTTGGCATGGCGAACTTCCAGCTCCTCGGGATGTCACGCTATCAAGCAAGACAATCCATCGTAATTAGCTATCATGAGTCGGTTTCGCCTTGCGGAGAGCCCGTTGCAGGCGGCCACCGGCGCGCTCGCCGCGTCCTGCACGGCGCCGGAAGGTGCCAGGCAGATCTGTGCGCTCTATGAATGGCTTGCACTGGTGCGCCTGCGGCACGAGCGGCCGCCGTTTGGCATCCGCACCGTGCAGGTCGAGGGCGAGGCGGTGGCGGTTAGCGAAGTGGCCGAACGCAGCCTGCCGTTCTGCTCCCTTCTGCATTCTAGGAAGGCGCTTGCGCTCAGCCAACCGCGGGTTCTGCTGGTCGCCCCTCTGGCGGGGCATTTTGCCTCGCTGCTGCGGGGAACGGTCGCCACGATGCTGCCCGATCATGACGTTTACCTCACCGATTGGCACAACGCGCGCGATGTGCCGGTCTCGCACGGGTCCTTCGGCTTCGATGACTTCGTCGGCCTGCTGATGGACTTTCTCGACTGGTTCGGTCCGGGCGCACACGTGGTGGCGATCTGCCAGCCGACCGTGGCTACGCTGGCGGCGATCGCCCTGATGGCGGAGGACGGGCACCCGGCGCAACCGCGCAGCATGACGCTCATGGCCGGCCCCAACGATACCCGTATCCGTCCCACCCGGGTGGACGAACTGGCGGTGCGCACCCCGCTGGCGTGGTTCGAACAACATCTGATCGACGTCGTCCCGCTACGCTTTGCCGGGGCGGGGCGGCGTGTCTACCCCAGCTCCCTGCAAGTGACCGCCTTTCTGTCCATGAATCCTGCGCGGCATGCTGGCTCGCTGATGAATTGCTACCAGTACCTGGTACAGGACGATACAGCGAAAGGGGAGACGATCCGCACCTTCTACGAGGACTATTTTGCGACCATGGATGTGCCGGCGGAATTTTACCTGGACACCTTGAGCAAGGTCTTCCAGCAACACGCGCTGCCGCTGGGGCAATTGGTGGTACACGGCAGACGCGTGGACCCGCGTGCCACCCGGCGCACTGCGCTGCTGACCGTCGAAGGCGAGTTGGACGACATTTGCGCGGTTGGGCAGACGGCGGCGGCCCACGAGCTGTGCAGCGGCTTGCCGCTCCACCTGAAGTCCCACTATGTGCAGACCGGTGTCTGGCACTATGGTGCCTTCAAGGGACGACGCTGGTCGACGCAAATCTACCCGTTCGTCAGGGACGTCATATATGGCAGCGAAAGGCATGGCGAGGCGGCCGACATGCCGCGGGCGTAAATTGACGCGTCGCGCGACCGCATCGTTGGCGCGGGGCGCGAAGCTCGGACACTTGACTGGTGATCGCTTGCGCCTGCCCACGGGCTGGCGATGCTAAGTGTCGTGCCCGGTCAGATCGCGGATGCGGGGGTAGACGTCGGTGCACCAGCGAGGCCCGCAGAACAGATCATAGTGACTGCACTGGCGGGCCGTGAGGTGCCGCTTGTCGCATGCGGCGATGCCTCGGCACAGATCGTGCGCAGCCTGGGTCTGGCCCTGGCCGGAAATCTCATCCCGTTCGCCCTCGATGGTCAGCAGCGCGGTGGTACGGATGTCCTGTGGCCGCACTGCCTCGCCCCGCACCTGCCAACTGCCGCGCGCCAACTGAAATTCTTGGAACACGATCTGGATGGTGTCCAGATAAAACTCGGCCGCCATGTCGAGCACCGCGTGGTAGGCATCGCAGGCACGCCGGTGCTCCTCGGCACGCTCGGCGTCGCCGCGAACGAGATCCAGCCAGTAGTCCCAATAAGCCTCCCCCAGACAGTCTGGCTGTGCCGCCGCCAAGCCGGTAAGTTGCAGAAAACTTGGGCACACCTTGCGTCCGGCACCGGGGTAGGACTGCGGTACCGCATAAATCAGGTTACGCTCAAACCACGCGAGAGAGTGGCGCGCGGCCAGACGTCCGAGCGCAGTCGGGCTGCGGCGTGCATCGACCGGGCCGCCCATCAGGATGAGGCTCCTGGGCGTCGCTTCACCCGCGCTCGCCAACAGGGAAATGGCAGCCAGCGCTGGCACAGTGGCCTGGCAGATGGCCAGCACGTGCAGCGCTTCCGCCCCGATCCGACGGATAAAGGCCTGAAGGTGGGCCACATGGTCATCGAGATGGAACGGTCCCTCGGCCGCCGGCACGCGACGCGCATCGTTCCAATCCGTCACATACACGACATGCTCCGGCAGCAAGGCCTGCACGACTTCACGCAGCAGGACGGCATGATGGCCCGCCAGCGGCGCACAGACCAGCACCGCTGGCGTCGGAGCGGTGCAAGGGCCAAGCGCGGCCGTGTCGGGTGCGAAGCGCAGCAGGCGGCAAAACGGCCCTTCCACGATGACCTGCTCAGCCACCGGGATGACGCGACCGTCGCGCCGGATGGCGGTGATGCCAAACGAGGGCTTCTCGCAGGTTCTGCCAAGCCGGTGGAGCATCTCATAGCCAGCAGCAAAGCACGATGCGCCCGGGACATGTGCGAGGGGGCTGGCCGGATCGACGAATGCGTTTGCTGCGCTCGCCGCCCATGCGGTGAATGGCGCGAGCAGCGCGCGCTGATACTCGACGAACTGGTACAGCATGAAGACTCCCGGAGGAACGCGCACACGATTCGGCTGGCAACGTCATCCGCCCTGTGTTGCTCACGGCGATGGGCATGCTGCCGGGCTCGACTTGCCGCGCCTCTCTATGGCAACAGGTGTCACCGCGGGCGGAGCGTGCAGTCATAAACGGGCCAGAATTTCACTATATGTCGGACAGGCATTGCTGCAACGCCAAACATCAAGCGCCGCGCCGCTGGCGGGGCCTCATGGCCATCTTCTCACGCGCCTTAGCCGCGGGGCGTCGCGGCGGAATTGCGCCAGCCGAGCGCAGGATGCCGTGGAGTTGCAGAGGCGTCCCCCTGTCCGGACGGGGCGTCACGATCCGAGTCACCGACGTGGCGGCATTGGGACGGACTTTGCCGTCTCGGTCGCACACCATCTTACGGACCACGAAGCCCGTATCGGCAGGCAGGGACCTGAGCCAAGCCTTGTGGCCAAGGGCGGCGCGCATGTCCTCGTCCCCCGCTTGCCAGCGTCGCTCGAATCGCGTTGGCGGAGAAGGCAGTATCGCTGGTGGGCCATGCTGATCGGTGGGAGTCACCAGACGTACCGCCTGATATAGAGATCTTACATCCGCTTACATTCGGCCGCGTGGGGCCTCTTGTCCCGTCCCGCGGCTCCTGCCGTTGCCGCAGCCTTTCTGCGGTGCTTAATTATCCAACCACGCGGCAAGTATGGGGCAGCGACGGGGCGAATCCCGGACGGAGGAGCCGCTGCGTTTCAGGATCCGACTTTTGCAGCGGAGCGCCGAAGTTCTTCCCATCGTCCGCGACCAAATCCAGCAATACGCCTAGCGGCCTGCAATGGGCTGACGCTTCCCTGATGTGGGACGGGGAGAGCGGACCGGCTCACGCATGGCCATCAGCCGTGCACCGGCCGGGCGGCCTCCACGCAGCGCTGTTCCGTTTCGTGGATGAGCTTGCGCAGGACCGGATAGACCTGCGTCGCCCAACGCTGGCCGGCGAACACGCCGTAGTGTCCGACGCCAGTCTGGACATAGTGGGATTTCAGATTGGACTGCAGCTTGCTGCACAGCTCCTGCGCCGCCTCGGTCTGACCGACCGCGCAGATATCGTCGTTTTCCCCCTCGACCGTCAGCAGCGCCGTGTGCCGGATGGCGCTCAGATCCACGTGCCGGCCCGCCACCGTCAAGCGGCCACGCGGCAGGGCGTGCTGCTGGAACACCCGATCCACGGTCTCAAGATAGAACTCGGCCGGCAGGTCCATCGTCGCGAAATAGTCGGTGTAGAAGGCACGGATCGCCTCGGCCTTGGCTGTCTCGTCTTCCAGCTTGTACCGGTAAGCATGGTTCAGCGAAGCAATATGCCGATCCAGGTTCATGGACATGAACGCGCACACTTGCACGAATCCGGGGTAGACGCGCCGCATCGCCCCGTCGAAGCGAGTCGGCACGGTGTCGATCAGGTTGGCCTCGAACCACGCGAGTGGAGTGCGCACCGCCAGTGCATTGATGCGGGTCGGATTGATGCGGGTATCGATCGGCCCGGCCATCAGCGTCATGCTGCGCGGCAGCGCGAGATCGCGGTCTTCGGACATCAGCGCGACGGCGGCCAGGGTGGCCACGGTCGGCTGGCAGACCGCCACCACATGGGTTCCTGGACCGAGCCAGCGGAGAAGGCCGATCAACTGGGCGACGAAGTCGTCAAAGCTGAAGGGCCCGCAGGACAAAGGGATATCGCGCGCATTACGCCAGTCGGTGAGATAGACATCGTGGTCGGCCAGCATCGTGGCTGCCGTTGCGCGCAGCAAACTGGCGAAATGGCCCGCCAGGGGCGCGATTAGCAGCACGCGCGGTTGTCCAGGCGCAACGTCCCTCCTAAAATGCAGAAGGGAGCAAAACGGCGTGGCGAGCACCACCTCTTCGCTCACCGCGACGCTACCACCGTCGACCCGGACCGCGTGGATGCCAAAGGACGGGCGCTCGTGACGCAGCCGCACGAGTGCGCTCCATTCCAGGAGTGCGCACCACTCCCGCGCGAATTGTCGCCGGGACGCAAGCCCTGACGAGGCAGTGCAGGAAGCGGCTGCAGAGTCGGTCGCCGCCTGCAGTGGTGCCATCAGGTCGGCCAACAGCTGATATGCCTGGTAAATCATGGGGGTGACTCACAGAACGCACATCGGCAGCCACGCAGCGATATGCATGACGTTGCGTCGATGTCACTCAGTCACTCCATTATCTCTTAGATTTCGCCATGTCAAAGACAACCCTGACCATCAACAGCAGGAACTATGGCGCGTGGTCGCTACGCGCCTGGTTGCTGGCGAAATTCAGTGGGCTGGAATTCGAGGAGATCCTGGTGCCGATGACAGACTCGGCCAGCCGCGCGGAACTCTTGCTGCTTTCGCCCTCGACCCTTGTCCCGCGCCTGGAGCACGAGGGTGCGACAGTCTGCGATACCCTGGCCATTGCCGAGTATCTGAACGAAGTGCGGCCGGAGGCGCGGCTTCTACCCGCGGACCGCATTGCCCGTGCCCACTGTCGCGCGATTTGCGGCGAAATGCATTCGGGGTTCAACTCCATGCGCGCAGCCTTGCCGATGAACCTGCGCGCCCACCGCTCCGATTTTAAGGTCTGGTCGCGCGCCCAGAGCGATATCGATCGGATCACCGCCATCTGGCGCGAATGCCTGTCGGCTTACGGCGGACCTTATCTGTTCGGCACGCGCACGATGGCCGATGCCATGTACGCGCCGGTCGTGACCCGATTTCGCACCTACGAGGTCAAGCTTGATGACGTCTCGGAAACCTATTGCCATACGATCATGGCGTTGCCGGAAATCCAGGAATGGATGGAGGCGGCACGGCAGGAGCCCGAAGAGATCGACGAACTGGATAACGAGTTCTGAGCATCCCAAGCCCATGCATACGCCCCCGTTCGGGATGTGATGCGCGCGCGAATCGCGTTGTGGGCGCACGAAGGCCACTCTAATATGGTCATTGCGCGGGAACTGGGTGTATCGGTGCAAACGGTCTGTAGCGCAAGCGATCGATTAGCATGATCCGCTCGACTGCTTTCCCGACAACCGGAAACAGCCTGCGCAGACCGGTATGAAAGAGCAGCGGCTCGTCGTCGTCGATCAGGTACTGGTTGAATCCGCCACCACCAGGGATCTCGACTGGCGTGGAGATGCGATAGATGCGGTCCGCAATCTCGTCGATTGTTGTACCGCTCGAAAGGGATAGGGTCGCCATGGTGCGCTCCCTTCTTGGGCAACTAACGTGGTCCAGGCTCGGCCAGATCGGCGGTGCACGTTCGGCGATTGTCGACCATCCAGCTACTGATGTCCAATGACCACTTCTGTTGACCGGAAGCCGACGGTGCATGGTCCTTGGCTGAGGTACGACCGCCAGGGAGACGAGCGCCTCGTTGACATGGTGACCATGTCTATAGTGAAGGCAGGAACCGTTTCCTGCGAGCCTCGTGCCATGCCTTTTCGAAAGACGGCTTTCCGTGCCCTCGTGGCAATCTGCGCGATTACCGTGCTGCTTTTTGCGCCACTACCCTGGCAGCCGATGACAAGAATTCACAGCGAGGTCACAATTCAACGACCGCCTGAGGAGGTGTTTGCGTACGTGTCGACACCGGCCAACTGGCCGGCATGGCATCCATCGTCGCTTGAAGTGCGTGGCGCCACCGATCATTCGCTGCAGGTCGGAGAACAGGTGACCGAAGCCTTCAGGGTAGCGGGCCGCGAAGGGACGGTCGTCTGGACGGTGACGGGGCGCCGGGCTCCGGCGTTCTGGAGCATCGACGGCGACATCGACGGTAGGAAGGCGGGGACTGTCACGTATACGTTGACGCCGATCGACACCGGCACGCGGTTCGAGCGTGATTTCACCTACCAGGCGCCTACGTTGCTGTTCTCGCTGCTCAACTGGGCGGCGCTGCGCAAACAGATCGAAGCCGAGTCGAGAGAAGCGTTGCGGCGCCTCAAGGTCCGGCTCGATGGCGGCGCCCTGACGGGCTAGTTTGCGCTGCGCGCAACCGTTGCAGGCACGCTGGCGTGGATGCCGTCGCGTGCGCCTGCGCATGATTTCATCAGATCTGACCGCTGTAGACAGGGCGGATTCAACCGGTCGTCGCAACACTAGATTGTTGAACAGATTTTAAGTATTCGTCCAGGGCTTCTGCGGGTGTCTTCCAACCAAGCGT
>NZ_JBSVZB010000046.1:0-54646 GCF_054072015.1 Cupriavidus sp. CP313
CCGTAGGGGGCCACCGTGATGGCCACCTTGTCCATGTTCTCGGGGTGCAGGGAATCGTCTAGAAATTGCATGTCTTCCTCCTGATAGTGAACTCGTCGGCTAGCGGTGCATGTCGCTTGCGCCGCCAACAAAGAATCGTGCTCCGGAGCAAAAGGTATCGGCTAATGGTGCAGGGCTCGCTGACAATCCGGGGCACCTATTTGACCTTTCGGGGCAGCTGGGGAAAACCCGATACGCTGGCCCCGCTGGGCTGCCGGGAAGGCTATCGGCTGCGCAAGACCTGGAAAGTGGACTGGGCGCTCGACGTCGCTTGGCAAATGCCTTGCCGTCGAACGTGTGGTCTGGGTCGGCGAAAAAAAGGGGGAACTGTGCATCGAAAGGATTCTGCAGCCGGTATCGCGATGGTCGAGGCGACGTGCGCGTTTCGTCCGACGGTGCTAGACGCGCTTCGCGAACTCGAGCCGCCGTGGCGTACCGTATGATCCAGGCCTCCGGAACCCGCTCAAGGCTCAGCTTGTAGTCGCCAAAGCGCTTGATGCTGCTGATGAGATATGGGCTGAGGAAGCCGATGTCGTCCTTGTCGACCTTGATGCCTTCCTTCTCCATTGCGCGAAGTGCCTGCGTCATGTCGGCGGTGTTTTGCAGCCCCACGGATCGCTCGCATTGCGGACCGCGATCGACGCACGGAACCGCGCGTGTCGTCGCGCGGCCTCCCCTCGAGAGCGCACTCCGCCGCCGTGCCGTGCGCGGCGAGAGGTCAGACCAGGCAGCAAGGGGAAGTCAGGAACGCCGTCATTTTCGGGCAATACGATGGGCGCGTCTCGGCTGGATAACGTTGGTTATCGGGAAATTCGCGCGGCCCGGACGAGCACCGTCGCGTTGTCGCGCCTGATGCCGGCCGCATGCCGGCTTTCCAAGTTAGCGGTGGAGGAGGACCGAGCAGGGCTGGCGGGCCGAGCGAGGGAAGTCAGAATGTCTGCGGCATGATGAGACCGAGAGGGGATTTGCCCCTGTCTGTGCCGCCTTGGGCAAATATCCCTTTAGCCGGCTCGGCTGTTACCTGGCATTGTTCGGATGAGCGGCTGCGCAGGGAGTTGACCGAGCACTGGCCGAGGCCGGGTTTCCTGACTCCAAGGCGCTGACCTGCCGACCGATGTCGTCCGCCGGGCATTCCGGGTGACGCTCGCCAGGAATGCGGGGGTACGGCGGGTGTTGGCGGTGGTTTCCATTGGCATGTCGCCGCGGGCGCTGCAGCTCAGCGCGCTCTCCGTGCCGGTGGTCCATATCGCCACGCGCTTGACCTGAAAGCGTCATCATCGGTGTCGCCATCGGTGATGCGGTTTGTCGTGGCGATCTTGATGGTGCTGACAGGGGCAACCATGATCTCGATGTGATGGCCCGAGTTCGCGTCGTGCCGGCTGGCGCACTGGAGGGGGAATGAGCATATATCTCTGATTGCCGGCGGCGTTGGGCACAGCACCGGGCAGATTGGCCACCTCTTCTGGCTCAAGCTGGGGATTGATGCCGCAGTGGGTCCGGAAGAGATCACGGGTTGGCCCCATGTTTTGAGAGTGTTCTGCGGGCATTTGACACAACGCCCGATCAGGGAAAAAAATTGCTCGGATGTATGTTGGAGGCGGGAGGGATCTTAGCGGCCTGCCGGATCCGTCCGCACCTCAGCCGGCAGTCGAGCAGGCGCTGGCAACCGGAGCAAAGTCGAAATGGGCGGCGGCATACACGGCATTGCACGCCCATACTTCTTCACCGTTCTTATAAAAGGTCACCCATTTGCCGTCACTGGCGCAGTGGGCGCCAGAGAAGACTCATCATGGCCATTCGGACCGTCTAGCGGAAAGGGCGCATGGGGCGTGGCCCAGTAGTGGCCGCTCGGGAGGGGCGCGACCGCTTTTGGGGACATTTTCGTTAGCACCGCAATGTGGTGTCACACAACGCGCTCTCCGCCCCGCCGCGGCGAAACGGAGGCCGTGTCAATCCTGCAACGGCGTAGCACCGTCTTGTGACATCCTCGTGTAGTCTCGCTACCAAATCACCTCCTGCTATCCGGTGCGATTTCCATGGCACGATACCTTCAATTTGCGGCCCGTGCCTTCAGCGTCGGCGCCGTCATTGTGATCGTCGCCATCGTCTCCCGGCAATATCTGCGCAGCGCCGCGGAAGCCGGCATAGCCGGCGCTGATGAGGAGCCCGCGGCCATGATGTTGATCCGCTGCGAGACGATGCACAAGCGCCCTCACAACCGACACAGTTCCGCGGACACTGCGGATGCTGACGAGCAGCCACGTGCTCGTTATAGGGAGTCTTGAGTTCGGACAATGCCTGATCAGTCCGGCAGTTCACGCGGCTCGCGTGACGCTGGCGGGCTGTCCACTTTTGGAAGCAAGCGCTGATGATTTTTGGCTTGCTTCGTCGCCGCTTGGATGACCCAAATTCGCAGTCGCATACGCGAGGGTGACCTACCGCTTTGCTGCCGCGTTGGCAAGAAGCCTCCCTGCAGGAATGCGAGCGCGATGCACCCTGCGCGGCCCGGCCAGGCAGCGCCTGGCGCTTGAGCAGGACGAGCGACTTGGACAGCAGGCAAAAGAAAGCCCGCTTCAAGGGCGGGCACGAATCCCTTACGAGAAAGGGAGGAGACGAAGTTAAGTATAAACCCTTATGAAAACTCTTGCAGATTGCCCCGCAGATGGCAGGGGCCCTGGCATGCGGCAACTCGGCAGATGGTAATTTCACGATCACGAAATTATGGACTATGGCGGCGACTATGGAAGGTGCAATGAATTGGGCCGCAAAGTCAGTCCGTATCCGAGTTGCAAGCCGTTGGGTCGTTCGATGCCAAGAACCTAGCTGCTTCGCTGAAGTGGCGAGTTCCGTGGTGGTCGGAACACCGTATTGTGGCCCAAGCTATTGCACCTTGAAGCCCTTCCTGATCAACGTTTCGTCAAGCCACAAGACATCACAGCGCACAGCCAGGTGCGACTCGAGGGGCAGGATGGCGAAACGAGGGAGCGCATGCCGAATAGGAATTAGGAGCCGACGTAAAGTCTAGACATAGTGCACCATCTGTGCAGCAAGCCGGAGCCGCCTCCTACGGCATGCCCCCGGTGACACGCGTCACGCATCGGATGTCGGGTTAGGGGCGACCCCGCAGATGGAAAGGGTTCTCGGCCGCCGTCCGAGCGGCTTTTCCCAACCCTGAGCGGTCAGTCAAGACACTCGGAAGCGGACGCTCGTAACTTGGTCCCACATCGGGTCGCGCCAGCACGCACGGCTTCTCTGGCCTGCGCTTGAGGCGAACCATGCCAGGCCTCCGGGACACCTCCAGCCGCCGGCTCCCCAAACCGAATGATGTGCAAGATCACCGTCGGCGCCTATAAACACGACGTGACATTAACATACAAACGTTTGCCTGCTCAGCGATAAGGCCGGGAGGGGAGCTTGCATGACGACACCAATCGCGACCACCCGCCGCCGACTTGCCAATGCCTTGCTCGCCCTCGCTGCTGGGGCGGAGCCACAACACGGCGCGGCATTCGGCGAACAGGGCCGTTGCATCACTAGCTTGGTTGCTGAGCGGCTCCTATCCTATGGTAAGCATTGCGGACAGGAGCAACTGCGTGCGCGAGAATGAGGCGCGGAAATCGATCGGTGGCAGAAGGTTGCGACACTAGATGTCGCCTTGCCGCCGAGAAGCTTGCGCGTGTGCTGCGCCACGCTCCAAGCGGAATCTTCCTCGAAGACCGGAAGACTCGATCGCTCACTGTGCCGGCCTCTTGAGGAGCTCGAAGTGGTTCAGCGTCGCATTGTTCTAGGTGCGATCGGCGGCGATGGGCAGAAGTGCTGTGCACTCGCATTCGGCGCCGCAGCGGCGCGCGCCGGCTGTATCGTGCTGACTGGCGGCGGTGACGACACCGACGGCGAGGTAAAAAACGCCGTCATTGAGGGTGCCCGCGCCGTCTCAACTCCCAATACGACTGCGCGCTTTGTTGGCATCCTCCCGCGTTCGAAGTCGCGACAAGGTTCCCGCGTCGAATGGAATCGACCCACCCCGAACGGCCTGCTGCTGCAAACCGGTCTCGCTCACTACCTGCGCAACCTCATCAACGGGGTGACGCCAGACGTTCTTGTCGTGTTCGGCGGCAGCCGAGGAACACTGGCCGAGGCAGCATTTGCTGCAGCCGCCGGCAAGATGCTGTTTTTCTATGGGTTCGGCGAAAAGGGGCCCGCCGTCGAAAGGCTCAGGTGCAACTTTGAGGATTGCTTCACCAAGGACATCGAAGGTAACGTTGATAAGTTCTTGGCCCAGCCGTTGAAAGTGTGGCCGGAGATCGCCGGAAGGCAAATCAGCCCGGACCAGTTGCTCGCTTTGCTCAAGGATCGGCTTGATCGCGCGGTCGATTGGCATTCCAGTGCCGACGAACTAGTGCAGAGATGCTGCGACGAGGTCATGGCCAACGGGCAGCTCCCCGAGACCGGCTTCCCGGGACTTCCCGGAGACCTTTCGTCCAAACGACGGTTCGAGTCGGAGATCGAAACCATATCGAGGTGAGATTATGGTTATGTCCGTCGTCAAGGAAGATGCCTACAACACTGTGTCCACAACGGTGGCGGGGGTCGCGACCGCCCTGTGGTTCTGGGCGTTACGCGAAGGGCATCTGCTTGAGCTTCCGCGGGGGACAACATTCGGATGGCTCGAGTTCTTCTGGACCATTGCCGGTTTTGCGCTGACTGTGTTTTTTGCTTTCCGCTGGTTGTTCGAGAGCTGGCTGTGGCGATGGAGGATCTCCGCCAGCCTGCTGGAGGTGCCCGATCTGTCGGGAGCGTGGAGCGCCACACTTGAATCGGTCACGTTCGGTCGGATTCATCACAACGTCGTCATCATCGAGCGCCAGTTCGCCCGACTGTTCTACCAGAGCACGCGGCAGGAAGACAACGGGGCCATCATCAGCAACGAGAAGACTGTCGCTTGCACCGTTAGAAGAAACGCGGCATCGAATCACGTTGAGCTCGTGATTGTCTACGGCAACGTGGCGGGAGCAGCGAGAGACGAGTTCGGTTATGACCATGAGGGATGCGCGCTGCTTGAGCTGCTGGGCGAAGATGGCCCTCGTCAGAATTGGGTGCTCCAGGGCAAGTACTGGGCGAACAAGCGCTATCCGGCGCCCGATGGGTGTGCTGCCACACGCGGCAATATCACCCTGCGGTGGGCCGCCAGCGCCAAGGCTTGGCAACAAGAGGCCTCGTTGCAGAAGCAGCTCTATGCGCTGACGACCACAGCCAACGTCACAACGCTCTGAAAACAAGATCAAGTGCCATGGCGAACTGATGGCTCGTTGGGGCGGCGACCCTAGCCGCCAACGCATATGACCGGTTATAGGCAAAGATCCGAGGGTCGGCTCCTGGCAGGCTACTGCCGTTGCGCTTCCGCTATCCCTAGTCAGCAGTTGCGCCCAGCGCGCGGGGCCTGGAAGAACGTGAGGCCGGCGTTGCCGGGACCCGGCGATAGGGCACGATAACGGTGCCTTATCGTGCGCCGCCCGTTTCGCTTCCTTCCGGACATCTGTTCTGCCTGACGGAATATTTGGGACATTTCCGCACGTTGCCATGGCTTCAGTCCTCCACGGCTAGCATCTGTTTCGGTATTGCAGATCGCCGACGCTGCGATATTGCTGCTTCAAGGTATCGAGCCATTGTGGGCTGTCCGGTTGTCGCATGGCGGATTCGAGTGATCGAGCCTAGCTCGCCAGCGATGAACATAGGCCTGCGTCGCTTGCCTGCATCTGTGCTTCTGCGACGCGTCGCAAAGATAAACAAAAGACTGTCTTCTATTAGATGAGCCACTCGTGCGGTTATACTCCGCGCTTCACTCACAACGATGAATAGCCAACATGGTCGCAGCAACTAGAACGACACGGGTAAGTGCGCCTGCCAAGAACAAACCGGCCGCAAAGAAGGTGGCCGTGCCAACGAAGAAGGCCAGCGTGCTTGCCCGTGAGGCACAGGCAGCGAAGAAGCGCTTGCTGAAGCTGCGCGCCGAAACGAAGAAGGCAATTGAAGCGGCTAAGCGCGAGGTCGCCCAGTCCATGGAAGCCGCAAAGACCGCGGCTCGCTTTGAAAAGCAAGCCGCAAAGGACAAGCTCGCGGTGAAGAAGGCTGAGGCGGCAGGCGCCAAGAAGGCGACGCGAAATAAAGCTGCTGCACCGAAAGCGGCCGCGAAAAAGGCCGCTCCCGATACTAAGGCCAAGGTCGCCGCGAAAGCCGCCCCGAAGACGGCAGCAGTGAAATCCGTGACGAAGAAAAGGACTTCGGCGAAGAAGGTAGTTCCGGCTGTAGCGTCGCCTGAAGCGTCGGCGTGATTCTCGCGTCGGCTGGTAACGCGATATCCCCAGCCAGCCGATTGATGCAAGAAGGGAGCACTGCTGAGGAAAGCTGAGGCCGACGAGTTTGTGCTGATGGCTTCCCCCTTCCAATTGGGCCTCTAGCTCATGCCTGGTTAGAGCAGCGGACTCATTTCCGTTGGTGCCGTGTTCGACTCACGGGAGGCCCACCAATCAACTATCGGCTTAACGGAGCCCTGCGCGCGTCGAGCTTTTTCGTCTTGTGCCAAACAGGGGGTCCATTTCAGCTTTTAGGGGGCTTTCGCTGTGCGCCGTCTTGCCTCGGGAAAGGGCGACGCGCATGCCCATCGCCCGATGGAACCTCCTGGTGTGCTTCCAAGCCGTCGCGCGTACCCATTTCTGCGTGGGGGGAGGGAGCTTGGTGCAGGACAAGTCGTATATTGAAATTAAGGTTGCTTCATTGCGCCGGAGTTTTTGAGCCAAAATCCAGGCGATACGCTATGACTAGCTATTCTTCAAATTTAATCGCCCCACGCGTTTATCGGCAAACTCTAACTGCTAGAGGACAAAGACCTTGCAGGCCGACTTTGGAATGCGTATAAGTCAATCGTTACCTAAGACTGGAGACGGAGAAATGGCAACGTATCAAGAACTGTTGGCGCAGAAGCAGGCATTGGAGGCCCAAATCGAAGAGGCCCGCACCACCGAAGTCGCAAGCGTCATCAACCGTATTCGCGAATTGATGGCTCAGTATGGGCTGTCGCCGGAAGATATTGCGCCGCAGCGCCGCCGGGGGCGGCCCGCCCGTACCGTTTCCGCTTCGGCAGAAAAAGCGCCGCTGCCGCCGAAGTACATGGACCCCAAGACCGGCAAAACCTGGTCGGGCCGTGGCCGGGCACCGACGTGGCTGGGCAAGCGACCCGAGCGTTTCCTCATTCCGCAGGAATGATCGGCCGCACGCGCCTTATTGTGCCTGGGCGGCGGCCCCGACCTATTACCCAGGACAGTGGGCGGCGGGGAATTTCCCAGCGCCTAGGTGGGCGCAGCACAGAGCGGTAGACCGTCAACGGAAAACACTCGACGATGGGCGCAGTGTGGACGGTCAACGCTTCTTGGTGCCGGGCGCATAAAAGGCGGCTCTCGACCGGTAGCAGAGAGCCGTGAACGTCCAAGAAGAAATCGGGCAACCATTGTGAGCTGCCCACGGGCAGTATCCGAAAGGCTGCGGGGACCTGCAATGGGCCCACGGCCCTGCGACACGGCCGGAGGCGCCGGCCCGCCACGCCAGCCGTCGGCAGGGCGGCGAGATCGAGCTGTTGGCTGAAGGCGCCAAGGCATTGGGCTCCCGGCGCCCGGCGTCAGGTGCATTCGATTGGCTGTGGCTACACGGCGCTCTGCTGCACGACCGCACGCGCACCCTGGCGAGCGCATGGCTAACGTGGTTGTATCGCACCAATGCGCGCTGGGGGCAGCCAGCCGTTCGGCGCTGTTTCGCATCGGTCTCGCGCAGTCGTTCGACGCATTCGCGAGGAACGCCTTGAACTGGTTCGGCAGCACGCCGGGGCGAAATGTCGGCCGCCGCATTGGCCGCGCGCCGCACGGGCTCAGGGACCACCCTTGGCCAAGTCTAGCGCCTGGCCACGCAGGGCTTCCCCGCGCAGCAATTCCCCGGCTTCCAGATCTCCGCAGGCTGCGCACGTACGCGAGGCGTTGCTTCAGCATCAGTGCTGTAGGAAACCGGTATTAGTTGGACTACGTGCGCTTTTGCTGGACTGGAATTTCGGAATTAGCTGGACTGGCGTGGCAGCCTAACTGTAGGAACCCGGAATTAGCCGGACTACGTGCACTTTTGCTGGCTGTATGATGGCGAAGCCCGGGCCCGGTGCAGGGGACAGCGCACGACCGCTGTCGGCACTTGGCTTCACCCTGCCGCGCTGTCGTTTCGCGCCGGGTTCCGCGGCTGGCGCTCTTTTGCACGCTCTCATCTCGCGAATGGTTTACTAATGCTCAAATGTCTTTGAGCGCGCTCCGGGTCGTTGGCACGCTCGGCCAGGCTGACCAGGCCCTGAGTGAGGGATGGTCGCAAAGCAGGGCGGTCAGCAGCTCCTTGGCCTCAGCCTTGCGGTTTCGCCGTCCAGCCATTGCAGGTCCTCGAACACGAGACAAGCGGCTGATTGGCGCTTTCGCGCACAAACAGCCGCGTGATCGCGTCAAAGGTACGCTGGCGCCTGATTTGTTCGGCAACGCCGAACCGGCTTCGCGGATCCCAAGCAAATAGAGTAGGTAGGGCAGAAGGTCTTCGAGCGTGCGGTCCAGCATCAGCATCCTGCCAGCGACCTTGTCACGGCGCTTCCGTTCATCATCCTGGTCATGGATCTGGAATAGTTCTTCACCTCGCGATCAGCGGCAGATTGGCAAAGGACTTGCCGTGCAAGACCGAGAACGTCTCCAGTGCCGTGCAGCCTCGCTGCGAGACTGCCTTGAACTCGTAGAACAGACGTGACTTGCCCACCCCAGCCTCGCCGACCACGGCAACGATCTGGCCCAGTCCACCGCCTTCGCCTGTTCCAACGCCCGGTGCAACTGGTCCAGCTCCGCCTGCCGCCCTACAAACCGTGCAAGTCCGCGACGTTGCGCCACTTGCAGGCGCGTGGCGCAACACCCCGAGGCGCAGCGCCTCATACACTCGTCGCCGTCGAGGGGCGAGAGGTGGACGACGAAGGCGAACGGTTCCTCAGTCGAGCTGGATTTTTGCCGCCTTGGCGATTTGCGCCCACTTTGCGCTCTCCGTAGCGAGGTATTGCTGAAATGCAGCAGGCGGCAAGACGAAGGCAGTCATTCCACTGTCGTCCAAGGCCTTCTGTATTGCAGGTGACGATAGCGCCGGCATGAAGCCCTGAGCTAACGCGTCCACGACAGGTGAGGGGGTGCCCGGAGGGGCGAGCAGGCCGACCCAAATTTCAGAAACAAGATCGACCTTCTGCTCGCGAAGTGTTGGGATATCCGGCATATGCCTGCTGCGTTCGGCAGAAAGCACCCCTAAGCGAATCAGTTTGTCTTGCGCTTTCGCTAGCGGCATCGGAAGCACTGCGAGATCCACTTGGCCGCTGATGACAGCCTGCGCCGCGGGAGCGGCACCCTGATAGGGAACATGTAAGAACTCGGGGACCTTTGCGGCTTGCGCGAATGCCGCCATGGCCAGATGTGCGCTACTGCCTGGGCCCCAGCTCGAGTAGCTTAGCTGTCGACTTCTTGCCAGTGCAATCAGCTCCGCTACCGATTTAGCCGCCAGGCCTGGTCTGCCAACCAGAACGAAGGCCTGCTTCGCAACTGGTGTCACACCTTTAAATTCCGACGCACGGAACTTGTGACCGGGGTGAACGTTCGGGTATATGGAGTGGGTATCGGAGCTGGCCAACAGCAATGTATACCCATCCGGGGCCGAGCGTGCCGCGAATTCTGATCCAATAGCTCCGCCGGCTCCGGTCTTGTTGTCCACAATGACCGGCTGTCCGAAGCGATCTGCGACCGCTTGTGCCGCGATCCGGCCGGCAATATCACCTCCACCTCCTGGGGGAAATGGCACCACCAGTCTGATCGGCCGCGTCGCCTTGAATACTGGTGCGGTCGGCTGGGCCATGGATATGGAGATTGGAACCGCCAGCGCGAGGATAACGCATAAACGGCGGATAACTTGAGGCTTAGACATTTATTGAAACTCCCATCGTTTACATAACTTGGACGCACACCGTCCGAGATACCCGGTAATGCGCCATCAGGACAACGGCGGTCGATGCAAGTGGAAATCGGTAGCCTGCTGGAAGGTAACGCCCGCCTGAAATAGCAGCGGTTCATGCCACCAGGGCCCTTCCAACTGCAGCCCGATCGGCAATCCGGCCGACGTGAAGCCACAAGGGATCGACAAGCCCGGAATCCCCGCCAGACTTCCGGGATAGGTGTTAAGGGTGGTAGCGTTCGTCGCGTTCAGCAAACTGGCGCCGTCTTCGATCAACGCTGGCGATGTACGCACGGTGGGCGAAAGGAGAAGATCCACGTGCGAAAATAACGCTCTTAAGGCAGCACGGAATCTCGATGCGAAAGTCATGGCTTCCGCGTATTCCACACCAGTTACATTTAAGCCATGCCTCATACGCTCGAGCAGGGCCGCTGTAATTGTCTGTGGCTCCGCCATCATCCGTTCGAAGTGCACGCTGGCAATCCCGGCAAGCGATGCGCGGCTCTGATGCACGTGTGCTTCCGAGACCATCGGGACCTCAATGTCCACCAATACAGCGCCGGCTTCCTCGAGACGCCGCGCCGCGGCCATCACCGCTTCGGCGATCTCGTATTCGACATTCTCAAAGTAATGATTGCGCGGAATGCCGATGCGTCGGCCAGCAATGCCGTCCTGGATTGAGGGTAGGAAATTGCTCAGGGGCATGTCGATCGATCCCGGGTCGTCGGCATCGAAGCCGGCGATGACCGCGAAGATGCGAGCGACATCGGTCACGCTGCGAGCGAGAGGGCCGACTGTATCGCTGTGCCGGTCGACCGGGATGACTCCGCGAGTGGGTACGCGCCCCACGGTGGGACGGAGCCCGGATACGCCGGTAGCCGCAGCCGGGTGGCGCACCGAACCGCCAGTATCGGTTCCCAGTGACCCGATGCACATGTCCGTCGCCACGCTTACAGCGGATCCACCGCTGGATCCCCCCGGAATGTATTCAGGATTCCAGGGGTTCCTGCACTGGCCTCCCACAGGGCTGTAGGAGCGCGATCCGAAGGCCAACTCCGCCATATTTGCCTTTCCAATAATCACGGCCCCTGCACGTCGGAGCCGTGCAACCACGGGCGCATCGGCAACGGCAATATTTCCGGCGAGAAAGCTGGCACCCGCGCTCGTCGGCTCTCCTGCAATGTCGATGTTGTCCTTGATCGTGAACGTAATCCCGTGCAGTAGGCCGAGACTGGATCCGCGCGCCAGCGCCAGATCGGCACGACGCGCATCGGCAATGGCATGTTCCCGCCGGATGGATATCAATGCGTTCAGTTGGGTGTTCAGTCTGCCTGCCTGCGCCAATTGGCGCTCAGTCAAAGCAACGGACGGGTATTCCATTTGAGTATCCTCACTCAAAGTATTTTCGAAGACATATCGTGGAGTCAGGCTGGCGCTCATAGGCGCGGAAACTGCTGAGTCGCGAGTGCATCGCCGGGCAGGCCAGCAGCGCTGATCCGTCTGCCGCGGACATTGCATCCATGCCAAGAACAAGAACCAGTCTTCGCAGGCGCATTGGACTTGATGATGTCAGACCGCCGGGGCGCTCAGATGCCAGCCTGTCACGCGCTGGTAGGCATCGGCTGCACGCAGAAGCAGTGCTTCGGATAACGGGCGTCCCACCAGTTGAAAGCCAATCGGCAAGCCGTCGGATGAGAAGCCTCCCGGCACGGAAACGGCGGGCATGCCGATCGTACTGAAAGGCCGAGTGTTTCGAGCCGTGCGCGCAAGCAACGGAAGCACGTCGCCGGAGCTTTTCGGCGTCGCGGCCTTGATGTCCGGAGCTGTCATGTTCACGACAGGTGTGTGCAGGACATCGGCACGGCTCAGCACGGTCTCCACAAACTCGGCGGCCAGGCGGGAGCGTGACGACAGTGCTGACAGGTAGTCGACCGCAGAAACGTAGAAGCCGGACTCCATGCGTGTCTTCAACACGAGAGGGTACTCGTCGGGAAACTGGCGCAGCAGTTTGGAGTGAATGGCGGCCGCCTCGACCTGACTGATGAGGTTTCCCAGATGATAGAGCTTGCCGGGATCCGGGACATCCACCTCGACGATTTCCGCACCGAGGGCCGCCAGTACCCGCAGGCTCTCTTCCATGCACTGCCGAACGTCCGGGCCGGCGTCGTCATAGAAGTAGTTAACAGGAACAGCAACGCGCAATCCGGCAATATCCCCCGTGAGTTCGCGCTCGTAATCGGGGACGCTGGCGCTGCTGCAAGTGGCGTCTCGGGCGTCTGCTCCGGCGATCACTGCCAGCAGACGCGCACAGTCTGCAGCCGTCCTCGCAATAGGGCCGACAGTATCCATGCTCCAGGTGCGAGGTAGGATCCCGTGCCGGCTGACGCGTCCATAGGTGGGGCGCAGCCCCACGACACCATTGAGCGCAGCAGGCAAGCGGACCGAGCCGCCCGTGTCTGATCCCAACGAGCCGAAGCAGGCTCGCGACGCGACCGCCACCCCGGAACCGCTGGACGAGCCGCCACTGATCCGCGCGCGATCCCACGCGTTGTGGCAGTCACCGAACGACTCGTTTTGGCCGGTTGGATTGGCTGCGAATTCCGACATGTGCAAAGTGCCAAGCCAGATCGCGCCGGCGCTTCCCAGCCGCTCCACCACCGTTGCAGTGGCCTCAGGTCGGAATTCTGACAAGAGGCGGCTCCCGCCGGTGGTCACCTGGCCAGCACGATAGAACATGTCCTTGTGTGCCAGAGGTACGCCATGAAGCAGGCCCAGGGATTCCCCCCGAGCGAGCGCGGCGTCGGCTTTTCGAGCTGCTTCGATTGCAGGTTCTTCCTCAATCGAAAGGAAGCAGTTTGTAACGGACTGGACGTGCCGCGCGCGGGTCAGGGCAGCGCGCGTCAGTTCCTCGGATGAAATCTCGCGAGCGAGGATCATCTTCGCAGCCTCGCAAAGGCCCATGTTCAACAATTCATCTCCGTGGCTCATTGCCGCCCCTCACGTTGGCCTGCCAGGTCCGCCAGCACGGTTGCAAACTGGTAGGGCTCCGCATTGAAATCGTTACCCTCGGCTGCCTCCCGCGCGTGACCGACGATCCGACGGAGGTCCGCAGCCAGTTCCGCCGCGCGTCGTTCGTCGATGCAGTCCCCGCGCCACCGCGCAGCCGCCATCAGGCTCATAAGTAGGTTATCTTCCATGCCCGGCCTCTTACGCAATGCTATGCGGGGTGAGCGCAACGGCAATTTCAGCAGCCGGCGCCGGGCTATCCACGCCCCAGCAACGCTGCAGCGCCGCGTCGACCCGGTCGGCCGCGAGCACACCTTCGGCCAATTGGCGAAACTTGCTGGAGAGCTCGTTCTCCGTCATGGGACGCTCGAGGCTTCCTAGTGCATGCTCGACATGGATCTCTCTGCGGCTGCCATCATTCAGAGTCAGCACCACGCGAGCCTCGTCCTTGCGGAAATCAGAGCGGACCTCAGCAACCACACGATCGCGCAATGCGGCCACCTCTGGATTCCTTACATAGGCATCAGAGAAATGGGAGAGGAGGCTGTTTCCATCAAGCAATGTTGCCGCGGCACAATGGAAGACACTGAACTTCGCCTCCAGGCCGCTGGCTGGCCGTGGCTTGCCAGTGAGCTCCAGCACAAGCGGATGTACTTGAAGGGAAACTTCGGCAATTGTGTCGCTGTCGGGATGATCCGCCGCGACGAGGGCGCGGCAGGCATCAATGACGGGATGGATCACCAAGCCGCAGGCGTATGGCTTGAACGTGTTTGCAGTCGTTTCCCAACTGGAGCCAATCCCTTCTAGAATGCGTTCTGCGTCTGACTTCACGGACATAACGCTTAACATGCCACGCGGCGCTTCAAGAATGCGTTCTGAGCTGGTAAAGCCGGCCTGCGCCATCAGCGCGGCGCCGAGCCCGTTTTGAGCGGCCTTTCCGGCATGGAGGCTCTTGCACATGGATCCGAACATTTCTCGCAAGCCAGCGGCCTGCGTTGCTGCAATGCCAAGCGCCCAGGCCATGTGCCGTTGATCTAGCCCGAGTAGCCTCCCGGCCGCTGCCGCGGCACCACACACACCGGCGGTGCTCGTTACGTGCCAGCCCGTGTCATAGTGTGAGCGCCCAAGTCCAAGCGCAATCCTGCATTCTGTCTCGATGCCTAGCACGAGGGCATCGACGAAATCGGTGCCGCGCGTGGGCCGATACTGTGACAGTGCGAGCAGCGCTGACAATACGGGTCCGCTGGGATGAACCAATGTTGCCAGGTGCGTGTCGTCGAAATCGAGAACGTGCGAACTGATGCCGTTTATGAGAGCGGCGTGCAGAACATCGAGTCGCTCGGGGCGACCTAGTATGCTGGCCTGCGCGGGACCGGCGAACGAACGAATGGCATTCAACGCTGTGTCCACGGCGGGATCGCGGGCCCCCGCTAGTGCACATGCGCACCAGTTGACAAGGGTCCGAACCGCATGGTGACGCACGCTACTCGGGATCTGCTCAGTTGGCGTGCTGGCGACGAAATCGGCAAGTTGGCTGGTGATGTTCATACTTTCATTCCGGTTGTACGTTGGCTGTCTTGACGACTTGCGCCCATTTCTCGACTTCACTGGCAATCAGCTTGGCAAACGCCGAGGAGGGTTGCCCATTGGGTTCTGCGCCGATGGCCGTCAAGCGCTCTTGCACTTCTGGGCTATGCAGCGTCTTGGCAACACCTGCCTGGATCTTCGCGATAACCGGAGCAGGTGTACCGGCTGGTGCGGCCAAGCCCCACCACTGGAGCACTTCGTATCCCGGTAGCTCCTCGGAGACAGCGGGAACCCCGGGCAGCGCACCAAAGCGTTTGCTGGTCGTCACCGCTAGCGCCTTCAGTGCTCCACTCTTCAGATATGGCATCGCCGTGGGTAAGGGCGCGAACATCGCCTCTACTTGACCTGCAAGGACATCCGTCAGCGCCGGAGAGGTGCCCTTGTACGCGACATGGAGCATCTTCGTCTTGGCGAGGTTGTTGAAGAGTTCGCCTGCCAGGTGAGGCGAACTGCCAATCCCGGCAGAAGCGAAAGTGATGCTGCCCGGCTTGGCGCGTGCCTTTTGAACGAAGTCCTTGAGGCTGCCGATCGGCCCACGCGCGGAAACCACCAATACCAGCGGACCAGATGCGACTTCGACGACGGGGGAAAAGCTCTTCAACGCATCGAACGGGAGCCTCTTGTAGAGCGAGCCATTGATTGCATGGCTTGGAGATGCCATGAGCAGCGTGTAGCCATCGGCTGGCGCCTTGGCAACAAAGGCGGTGCCAATCGAGCCGCCTGCACCGGCCCGGTTGTCGACTACAACGGGCTGGCCCCACATGGAGCCAAGGCTTTGTCCCAGGGTGCGCGCCAGGATGTCAGCTCCGCCACCTGGCGGATATGGCACAACGATCGTGACCGGCTTGACTGGATAGTCTTGAGCATGAAGCAGGGGCGCGGCCAGCATGGCCGACACGGAAACGAGGGAGAACAGAAAGCGAATAACAATGCGTCGCATGGCCGGATGTGGAACGGGGCTGGGGAAGTTGCTGAACACAAACTTAAGATTGGCTTATTTCAATCCGACTGCCTATTCGCATTTTTTTGCCGGCCAGTTCACCGAGGATTAAGTGGTCAGGAAGGCCATTGACTATGACCTCACTGGTTTGCGCATAGGCGTCGGCTCCGCTGACACCGCATGTCTTGCGCACGGCGCCACGTCGCTCCCGATGGCGAACCTTCGGTTTTGTGGTCAATTCACAGCATCCAGGCTTGCGGCACGCCGAGAAGCGAATTGGGCAGGGCGATCTAGGTGGCCGGATCGGCCATCGTCGATCCGGCACTTGTGTTACTTACGCTCTTGGTCTGTCCAAGGAACCGGGTCAGCTCCAGTCCCGCTGTTCGAGGTAGTCGTGGCACAGACTCATGATGATTCGGTTGCCGGGTTCGGCATCGGGCCACAGTTCACTTGCTACGAACTCGACGTGATACGTCGGAACGCAATCCGCGGGCGCTCCGTGGCCTGCGGCATCGGGAAAATGAACATCGATGTCGCGTTCTATCACCACACCGGCCTTGCCGCGCACATAAGCAGGCATGCGGACATGGCCCGATACATAGAGCTCGCGAACTTTCACGCAATCTCCCGCTTGAAAGATGTGAACAGGAGGCGGCGGATTGGCCCGCCCGGGGCCGATCGGCCTGGCAAGCGGCAAGTGTCCGCCCGCCCATTTCTCCAGCTCCTCGTGGCTCACCAGTCCGGCTTCGACATAGAGTGTCGCGATGCCAGTCAAGGCGCGCTCGAAGTAGTTACTGGTCAGATAGAGCTGAGGCGGAATCCGCTCGACCGCATGCCGATACTGATCGACATTGAATTTCCGGAGCTTGGCGGCGCCGAGATAGAGGAGTGCCTTGGGAATGTCTTCCCAGGCCCCATGCGGGGCGGTGTCCCGGGAAACCGGGCCGAATCCGTGCATGCCGCCGAGATCGTGAATTCCGTCCATATATCACCTTGCAATGATCATTAATAGAAAGTGCTTGTTCACCGTTGCTTCAGCGCCGCGCGGCCGCCCTGTGGCACAACCGGATTGGCCACGCCTATCATGCAGTCCTGCGTGACGATTGCCGCCAACTCTTCTTCGGTCCATCCGTCAGTGCCGTCCGGACGGACCGGTACCACGAAGTAGCGGGTGTCGGCGGTGGTGTCCCACATCTTGATCTGAACACTTTCGGGCAAGTCCAGGCCCAATTCCGAAAGAACCTTCCGCGATTCGCGGACAGCGCGTGCCCTATACTCCACGTCTTTGTACCAGTCAGGGGGGAACCCCAGCACAGCCCAGGATGTGCATGAGCACTGGGTGCACACGACTGCGTTCTGCAACGTGGGGGTATTGAATAGCGCGACGATTCGCTTCTGCTGGGGTGGACCGACATAACCGAGCTCCGCAACTGCAGCGGTTGCGTCGGTCGCAAGCCTCTCTCTGAAGGCGTCATCCCGCCAGGCTCTGGCAACCACTCTGGCCCCATTCTCGTGCTTCCAGGCTTCGTCCGCGTTCCGGAGGTAGTCGTCGATAAATCCTTCGGGAAGCAGCCCCTGATCTGCCAGTGCCGAGGCCAGTGCGTTGGCGCTCTGTTCTGCAGCAGCGATAGGCGGTCTGGTCAAGGCGTGGGAGTCATTCATGGTGTTCTCCTGGTCGTTGGTAAGTGACTTCATCTCTACGCGGCCATGACAAGCACGATTCGCCTTTTGCACCCGTCGGGATCTTCAATTGCTTCTGAAGGATGCAACAATGTGACTTGAGTCGACGATGGCCCGCGCCGAAATTGGCGGTTTGGTTGGTGCGGCGCGCTGCGCATCCAGCCAATCAGCACCGAACTTGGACGTAAAATTGACTTATTTCGGGCCTGCCGGCTATTCGCTTTTTGTTGGCGGCTCGTTCATCAGGCATTAAGAGGGCAGAATGGCCTTTGACTACGACCTCACAGATCTGCGGTTGATCGTGAATATCTTTGATACGGCAAGTCTGACGCGGGGATCGGAGCGCTCGTGTATGTCGCCCCCGGCTGCGAGTGCGCGGTTAAAAAAGGTGCAGGAATCGCTACGGACGCAGTTGTTCTACCGGACAACGCAAGGTCTTGTACCGACCTCGGCCGGTCACAATTTCGTGCGGCATGCCCGAGCAGTGCTACAGCAGTTGGATCATCTCGACAGCGAGTTTCGGGAGCGCGAGGGGGAATTCGCCGGGTGCATCCGCCTGTTTGCCAACACGCTGTCCTTGGGCGAGTCCATTCCGGCGGTCATCGAGACATTCCTGCTTACGCATCCGGGCATGAACATTGACCTGCACGAGCGCCCGTCGGCCGAGATCACCCGCGCGTTAAAGCAGGGCCTGGCGGACGTGGGCATTCTGACGTCCGAGGTTCCGGATGAAGGCCTCATCTACCGGGCGTACCGGACGGAACGGTTGGTACTGGTCGCCCCGCGCGACCACCCCATGGCTACCCTCAGCGCTGTGGAATTTGCCGAAACCCTTCAATTTGACTATGTCGGGATGAGCGAACATGCTGCCTTGCAGGCGTTTCTCAAGCGGATGGCGTCGAGCGAAGGCATCCCGATGAAGCTGCGCATCCAGACGACCAACTACGAGTCGCTTTGCAGGCTTGTTGAATCGGGCATCGGGGTCGGAATCATTCCCCATACGGTCGCCGTGCTGCACGAGAAGAACATGAAGTTTGTCACGGTGCGCCTAAGCAATGCCTGGGCAGAGCGGGAACTAAAGATCGCGGTACGCAGCACGGCATCGCTGACGCCGCCGGCTATTGCGCTGATCGAGGCCTTGTCCGGCGGAGCTTGATTCCGGCACACGAAGAGGCACGCCAGAATCCGCGTTGCGATCGGGGGCAGATGGCGACGCGGATCAGATCGCTTTGTGGTGTTCTATGGCGCCAAGTACCCCAAGGCCACCGGCGTGCTCACCAAGGATCGAGACAGCCTGCTGACGTTCTACGACTTCCTTGCCGAGCGCACCACCAATGCGATTAAATCAACCTTCGCGACCATGCGTCACCGCACGACGCGCACGCGCAATTGCGTGTCCCGAGCGACCTTCCTTGGGCTGGCCTTCAAGCTGATCGAGGAAGCCGAAAAAACCTGGCGCCGCATCAACGGTGTCGAACACATCGAACTGCTCTTGAAGGGCATCCCCTTCAAGGACGGTGCCCCGGCGCAAGACAATCCGCCGGATCAGCAGAAACTCGCCGCCTGAAAACCGGCCACGATCACCCCCGTACACCAGATTTGACTTTATCTCTGGCCAGACAACACAGCGATGCTTGCCGCGTTTGCGATCCGATAAGGAAAGCGAAGTAATGTGCGCGAAAGGGCGCCTGCGGTGCAGTCCAGCTAATTCGCGCTTCTCGTCAGCGCAGTCTCGCTAATCCCGGTTCTTTGGAAGGGCGAACGTCGACGGAATTAGCTGATAAGTCATTGATTTTCCGGGAAACGCAGTCTGACGAATTCCGGTTCCTTACAGAACGACCGGACCACCGCAGAGAGGAGAATAAGGCACTTACAATGCGCGCATGGCTTCCGATCC
Organism: Cupriavidus sp. CP313; assembly: GCF_054072015.1. Classification (NCBI taxonomy): domain Bacteria; kingdom Pseudomonadati; phylum Pseudomonadota; class Betaproteobacteria; order Burkholderiales; family Burkholderiaceae; genus Cupriavidus; species Cupriavidus sp. CP313. The sequence continues at coordinate 19,200 of NZ_JBSVZB010000046.1, forward strand.
TGGGGCGGCGACCTCCATCCTTCAACTTCGAATTGCTCTGCGAGGCCTGAGCCCGCCGGTTTGGCGACGCGTCCTCGTTCCCGAGTATTTGACGCTCGCACAATTGCACGATGTCATCCAGGTAATCATGGGCTGGGCGGGCGAACATCTGCACCAGTTCAGCATTCGTGGCAGGCAGTACGGCGCAGCTCATGAGGACGTCTTGCAGTTCTCCACCGTGGGCGTTGATGTCCTATGGCTTGACCGTCAACGTGCTGCAGGAGATTTTGCCGCTCGATCACGTCCTGGCAGCCAGTTCGATCCGACGTCAGGTCACTTCGCTCGGTCGCCGGCTGGAAGCGGAACAGGCCACCGACGCCCGGCAGCAGGCGGAGGTGGCCGCGAGCGTCGGTTCGTCCGAGATCCCGGAGCCCAGTCCGATCCGCGCGGTCGGCATTGACGGCGGCTACCTTCGGCGGGCCGGCCACCGGCGCCGCCAGGATGGCTGGTTTGAAGTGATCGTCGGGAAGTCCCTGCGGGATCAGGATGGCGGGCATAGTTTTGCCTACGTGCACAAGCTGGAGCGCCGACCGGCCGATCGTATGTGGAACTTCCTGCTACGAGAAGGTGTGCAATCCAGTCAGTCGGTCACCTTCCTGTCGGACAGCGGGGCTGGCCGGGACTCGCAAATTGCGACGGTTAGCAAGCCGGGCCTAGGCTCTGGTACATCGGCAAGTGTCGGCGGCGCGCATGGACGGGTTGGACTCACAGCGGTTATCGGACGGAGCACAATATGGCGTCGAAATTTGATGTGACCATCGGAACACTATCCACGGTGATCGGGTTGATATTTTCTGCTGTTCCATATTTTCGCCCGGCTTACCACCTGATATTTCCAACGGCAGAAGAAGGTCTTGCAGGGGAATGGATCTGTGTCGGAGAATGCGCTCCCACTTATTCAGCGAAAATTAAAGTCCTTGATGGCGGCGAGCTCGAATTATCGGATGAGCACCGCCCAGCAAATATCAGTTCCGGTCGTTACTATCCAAGCGATAATAAAGTAATAAATGGAACGCTAACAGGGAATCTCATAAACGATGGTAATATTATCGATTGGGGAAACCACCCGGCCTGGGTGAGGAATAAATTTAGATCATCTCAGGCTGTACTTTTCGGCGTTGTTGCCGGTCTTCTCTTCGGCTTTGCGTTGTCTCGCTTTTGGAAGTCTGTAGGCGGAGCGCGGCCACCGCAAGAGGGCCACTGATCTTGGGTGGGCTAAGTACGGCAACGGCCAAGCGATACAAGGGGCTGCGCCGAGCATCAATCAGTGCGCTTTCCTTGGGGGAGTAGGTGAAGAACGTGGCAAGCTCGAACTCGCTGAGTTCCCGTGGGATCTGTCGCATCCCGAGGTAGGCCAACCGCCAGTGATCCATCGCGCTTCTCCCACGCGTGAGACGGACTGCGGAGGGTAGCGGCAATGAGAGGTGGTCGGGGTGATCGTACCTTTCGTGTTAAATCTGGCGGTCTGTTCCCAAAAACTGTTGCGAATCAGGGAGTTGCAACATCGCTAGTCGTACGAAAAGGCGAGAAGGGCAGAGCCTTGCTGCAGGCGGCTCCCCGGTTGATCACCGCCACATTTCGCACGAAAGGTACGATCACCCCCAGTTGCGTGATTGTCCGCAGCGGTCAAGATCCCATTGTCATTAACCTGGATATCGAGCCCGCCGAGCCGCCGGAAGAAGTCTATTGGGTCGATCCGATTCATCCGCATCCGTGATTCGGACATGGAGGGGGCCGGCCCGCTTGCGCGGCTGGCGGCTCGCGCGGGGTGCTGCGGAGTCGTTCGTCTGGGCGTCAGTGGTCAAGGAGCCTGCGTCAGGGCATGGCACTCGCCTCGCGCACGCCCTCGCCCGGCTCGGTATGCAACGTCGCCACTCACACACGGCGCAGGGCGCCGTCCCGGTTCAGCGGAGCTGATCGAGAATCGCGGGATTCTCGAGCGTCGAGACGTCTTGCGTAATCTCCTCGCCCTTCGCCAGCGAGCGCAGCAGGCGGCGCATGATCTTGCCTGAACGCGTCTTCGGCAGGTTGTCGCCGAACCGAATGTCCTTTGGCTTCGCGATCGGACCGATCTCCTTGCCCACCCATGCGCGCAGCTCGCTTGCGATCTTCTCCGCTGCCTCGCCCTCCGGCCGCACCCCCTTCAACACCACGAATGCGATCACGGATTCTCCAGTGAGATCGTCCGGCCGGCCGACCACGGCAGCCTCGGCAACCAGCATATTCGCGACCAGCGCCGATTCGATCTCCATGGTGCCGAGCCGGTGGCCAGACACATTGAGCACGTCGTCGATACGGCCCGTGATCGTGAAATAGCCTATTGCAGGGTCACACATGGCGCCATCGCCGGCAAGATACAGATTGCCGCCAAGCTCTTCCGGGAAGTAGCTTGCCTTATAGCGCTCCGGATCGCCCCAGATGGTGCGCAGCATCGCGGGCCATGGACGCTTGATGACCAGGATTCCGCCCTGGCCGGGGGGCACGTCCTGCCCGGTTTCGTCGACGACCGCCGCCATGATGCCCGGCAGCGGCAGCGTGCACGAGCCCGGCACGAGCGGGGTCGCGCCCGGCAGCGGCGAGATCATGTGGCCGCCCGTCTCGGTCTGCCACCAAGTATCGACAATCGGGCAGCGAGAGCCTCCGATGTTCGCGTAGTACCACATCCACCCTTCCGGATTGATCGGCTCGCCGACGGTGCCCAGGATGCGCAGCGACGACAGGTCGTAGTTGGCCGGATGCACCTTCGTGTCGACAGCCGCAGCCTTGATGAGTGAACGGATCGCCGTTGGCGCGGTGTAGAAGACCGTGACCTTATGCTTCGCGATCATGTCCCAGAAGCGACCTGCGTTCGGGTAGGTCGGCACCCCCTCGAACATCACCTGGGTGGCACCGACTGCAAGCGGGCCATAGGTGATGTAGCTGTGACCGGTGATCCAGCCGATGTCGGCGGTACACCAAAACACATCCGCCGGCTTCCAGTCGAAGGTCCACTTCATGGTCTGCGCAGCCCAAAGCAAAAAGCCGCCGGTGCTGTGCTGAACCCCTTTGGGCCTGCCGGTCGAACCGGAGGTGTACAGGACAAAGAGCGGATGTTCTGCCCCGACCCATTCCGGCTCGCAGGTGTCTGCTTCGGCTTGCGTAAGTTCGTGCATCCACAGGTCGCGACCCGCGTTCCACTGAATCTTGCCGCCCGTGCGCTGGTACACGATCACGCTCGTCACGGCTTCGCAGCCGCCCTGCGCGAGTGCTTCGTCGGCGATGTTCTTCAGCGGCAGTGCCTTGCCGCCGCGCATCTGTTCATCCGCGGTGACAAGCGCGACGGCACCCACATCCACAAGCCGCTCGTTCAGCGATTTCGCCGAGAAGCCGCCGAACACGATCGAATGCGTCGCGCCGATCCGCGCGCACGCCTGCATGGCGACCACGCCCTCCACCGACATCGGCAGGTAGATCACGACGCGGTCGCCCTTCTTCACTCCGCGCTTGCTGAGCGCGTTCGCGAAGCGGCACACGCGTTGCAGCAGTTCCTGGTAGGTGACAGTGGCCACGGTGCCATCGTCGGCCTCGAAGATGATCGCGATGCGGTTGCCGTTGCCGCCTTCAACATGGCGATCGAGACAGTTGTACGAGGCGTTCAGCTCGCCATCCTCGAACCACGTGTAAAAGGGCGGGTTCGACTCGTCGAGTACTTTGGAGAATGGCGCCTTCCATGTCAGCGTCTCGCGCGCAAGACGCCCCCAAAAGCCGTTGTAGTCGCGTTCGGCCTCGGCGACGAGCGCCCTGTACGCGTCCATGCCGGCAATTGCCGCATGCGCCGCCAGATCGGCTGGCGGCGGGAAGAGGCGGTGTTCGTGGTGAACCGATTCAATGGATTGCATACCGCACCTCCTGCGCGCATATTGAGCATAGGCCTATCACATGCCACTCGCTCGTGTGTCCCTTCGGCTGAATGAAAGCAACCCGTTGACAACCTGCCCCTGCCGTTTGATCCAAGTCCTCTATTTATAGCAGCCCGTGTTTAAATGCCCTGGCGGAACCCCAGGTAGTCCAGCGCCAGGTGCTTCTGCAAGGCGCGGGCCTGGCGCAAGGCGTCGAGCAAGGCGCGCCGCTCGCCCGCTTCCAGTTCGTTCGGATCCACGTGGTTGTGCATGGCCGCTCCGCGCTCGGAGCAGCGCTGCTGTGTCCTCAGGCGCAACATCTGGATGCAATCAAAGGCGCCTATCCACGCTTGTACCTCATGCGGCTCCAGGCGCCGCGCCTCACCGGCCCGCCTGAGGCGATCGGCCGTATTGCTGGTGCGGGCGCCGCAAGCCAGGCCATAGATGCGGGCCGCGTCGACGAACAGCGTCGCGGCGTCCAGTTTCAGATCGATCGTGCCGGTGAACTTTCCGCTCTTCGCCACAGCGAAGGTGCGCAGCACGCCGAGCGGTGCTTTGCGCCGCAATGCATTCTCGGTCATCTGGAACAGAAAGCGCGGGTTGTCCGGCGCCATCTCCGCGAGCCAGTCCGTTAGCGCCTGTGCAAGGTCGTGGGCGCCGTAAAGCGGCCTCAGGTCGAAGAAGATGGTCGCATTAAGCAGCGCCTGCGGATCGCCTTCGATGATCCAGCTCGCGAAGCGCTCTCGCCATTCATGCAGGTCGAGACACCACTGCGGATTGCTCGCCATGATCTGCCCGGTGCATAGCGGAAACCCGCAAGCATCGAGCGCTTCGTTGATGTGTAGCGCCAGCGGCAGCATCCGCTCGCGCAGTGCTTCGGCGCCGTCGCTGCCAGCCAGGATAATCCCATTGTCCTGGTCGCTCGACAGCGTCTGTTCCTGGCGGCCTTCGCTGCCGAGGGCGATCCAGCACCAGCGTACGTCCTGCATCCGCAGTCCGGCACTGGCCAGATCGATCACGCGCCGCGTCAACGCATCGTTCAGCGTCGAGATGAACCGCGTGAGCGGTTCCGCAGGCGCGAGCCCGGCCACGCGATGCCAGAGCGCCCGGATCTCCGCGGCTGCCCGCTGCAAGCCACCCAAGTCCGCCGCGACGACGATGCTGCGACGGGCACGCTCGATGTCTCGCATGAATGCGCCCCCTTCGACGGCGGCCGGGTCGGAAGCGACATCGGGAGGGATCGAGGGCGGGTCATGCATCGACTGTCCGCGCCTCAGTAGCGGATCCGCGCGTAGAGGGTCTGTTGCGCGGCGTCGCGTGCATCCTTGAGGGTGAAGATGCCTTTCTCCGCGAGCAGGGGGGTCATTTTGAGAAAGATCTCGCCGGTGACGATTGCGTCGCCCAGCGCGGTATGGCGGCCAATGATCGCCACACCGAGGCGGCTGGCGATCGCCTCCAGCGTGTGCTCAGCCTGGTTGGGGTGGATCACCTGCGATAGCAGCAGCGTATCGAGGACCGGTTGCGTGAAGGCCGTGCCAGTTCGTTCCTCCACCATTTGCAGGAACTTCATATCGAACGCGGCGTTGTGCGCAACGAGCACGGTGTCCGCGGCGAAACGGTGAAACTGCGGCAGCACGGTTTCGATCGATGGCTGGCCGTTGAGCATGGCGTGCGTGATGCCGTGAATCGCAATCGACTCGGCGCTCAGCGCGCCTCGCGGCCGGATAAGCTGGTCGAAGCTTTCCCGCTGCAGCAGCCGGCCATTGACGATCCGCAAGGCCCCGATCGAGATGATTTCATCGCCTGCGGCAGGCTCCAGTCCAGTGGTCTCGGTATCGAACACCGTGTAGTTGAGTTGCGAGAGCCGGCATTGGTCGATTTCGGTGTTCTGTCCCGGCTGGTGGAACAGGTCGAAATCGTAGAACTCCGGGCGGCCTTCCTGTGCCGGCGGGATGTCCAGCGCCGATCGAGGCTCGGAGAGCAGCAGCATCAGGCGGTAGCGCGCCACATCAGGAGATGGCCCGTGAGAACACACCGCCTCGCCGCCTTGACGCGCGATCAGGGCGCTCAGTGAGAGCGCTGTGCCGGTCGCGCTGATTTGCAATGGTGCATTCTCCCACACGCGCAGCGTGTCAGCGGTGAGTGGCGCGCCGCGCCAGGTGAGATCGAGATGGGCCAGCCGGCCGGCACGATATAGCCCGAAGCACAACTCGGTGACGCCGGCCTCGGTGGCGAGCCGCTGCGCAAGATAAGCCAGCGCCTGGGTCAGCGCGTAGCTGTCCACCTTGAGCCACAGCGTGGCGTCGACCGTATCGCTGGTGGCGACGCTAAGCGTCGGGCTGCCGATGCGCCGCAGCAGCAGCGCGAGCAGATCGGCGCCGCGCATTTCCTCAAGTTCCTGATGGCCGTCCATATCGGCGCCGCGCTGGTCCACGGCGCGGCCGATCTGGCACACCAGGCGCTTCGATTCGTCATCGATGATGCCGGTAAGCTGGGTCCGCTTCGCACCGCTCATCTCGGGGAACGTCTGGATGGTTTCCACCGCCGTACGGATATTCGCCAGCGTGGCGCGCGCATCTTGCGTGAGCGACTGCAGTAACGCATCGCGGCGGCTGTCGGCCTCGACGTTGCGGGTGATGTCTTCCAACGTCAGCACGAAGCCGTTGAGGGCATGCGCGCTGTCGAACACGGGTACCATGTGTGCGCGCACGATCTGGCCCTGCGAGAGCGTGGCGACGAATCCGGAGACCGGCCGCGCCACGCCGTCCCCGGGCTCGCGAAGCTGGTGCTGGATCTGTTCCAGCGCATGCAGGATGAGACCCCGCTCGATCACGCCGAACACGGAGCGGCCAAGGCCAATTGCCGCGCTACCCGCCGCGGGCGCGTTGCCCAGGCCAGCTTCGAGCAACTGCCTGGCGCTGTCGTTGTAGAGCAATATTCGTCCCTCGATATTGCAGACCAGCACGCTCAGCGCGAGCTCCGCCATGAGCGCGGCGAGGCGGTTCTTCTCTTCGGCCAGCGCGCGGTTGGCCAATTCGATCTTCTCCTGCACGTCGCCGTGCAGCGCCTGATGGGAGGCTGCCAGCAGGTTGACCTTGTCGATGAGGATGCGCACCTCGCGCGCGCCCTGTGGCGCGATGCGATGGCCAGGGTTGGCCGCGAGCAGCACGGCGTCTTCGGCCAGGCGCGCGAGCGGCGTCGGATAAGCGTCGAACAACGCTTTCAGGCCGAAGCCCAACGCGAATAGCAGCAGCGAGGCGAGGGCAATCCAGAGGGCGCCGCGCTGCAGCAGCAGTGCGCCTAGCCACGCGCGCTGGGCTTCCGGCAGGTCGACCGCGAGCGATAGCAGGATCGCGCCGACGAGAAACAGCTGCACCAGGAAGAGCAGCGCCAATGTCACGCCAAAGCGGTGTCCGGAAAGCCACTTTCGGATCATTCGAGGCCTCTCTGTCAGCTCGCGAGCAATGCGCGCACCTGCTCAACCAGTTCCTTGGTGGAAAACGGCTTGGTGATATAGGCATCGGCGCCCAGCGCGAGGCCCTTGCTCACCTCGAGGTCCCGCCCCTTCGCAGTTAGCATGACCACCTTGACCCGATCCCAGACGCTGTTTTCGCGGATCTTCTGGCAGACCTCGAAGCCGTTGCGCAGCGGCAGCATGATGTCGAGCAGGACGAGATCGGGCTGGAACGCGGTCATCTGCGCCAAGGCTTCTTCCCCATCGCGGGCAATGCCGACTTCATAACCGCTTTGCTGCATCAGGAATTCCAGGGAGATGACGATGTTCGGTTCGTCGTCGACGATGAGGACTTTGTGGGTCATGACGTGATCTCCGATGCGTTCGGCAGCGGCAGCGTGAATACGAACACCGCGCCGTTGCCTGGCGTCGACTCCAGCCACAGCGTACCGCCGAAATGGCGGATGATCTCCCGGCTGATCGGCAATCCGAGCCCGGTGCCCTGGGGCTTTCCCGCCAGCCTGTCGCCGCCCTGGCGGAACTTGTCGAAGATCAGCTCCCGATCCTGCGGACGCACGCCGCGGCCGTTGTCTCGCACGGCGACACGCAGATCGCCGCCCACCGCCTCCAGGCTCACCGCAACGCGGCCGTCCGCCCGATCGCAGAACTTCGCCGCATTCGACAGCAGGTTGAGCATCACCTGCATCAGACGGTCGGGGTCCGCCAATATGCGCGGGACCTGCGGCGGCAGCTGCAACTCAAGCTCAATGCGTTGATCCAGGAACATCTGCCGGGTGGCGCTCACCGCATCCTGGATCACTTGCTTCAAGTCTAGCGGTACGGCGTGCCATTCGGTGCTCCCGGATTCGATCTTGGCGAGGTCGAGCACGTTGTTGATGAGGCGCGTGAGGCGCTCGCTTTCCTTGATCACGATGTCGAGGTATTCGCTGCGCCTGGCGGCAGCTAGGTCGGGGTGATCGCGAAGGATTTCCGTGAACGCGCGGATCGACGTGAGTGGCGTGCGCAGCTCATGGGTCACGGTCGAAATGAAGTCGTCCTTCATGTGATCGAGTTCCGTAAGCCGCACGTTGGCTGCCTTGAGTTCGGCCGATGCCGTCTCCAGTTCGCGCGATTTCTGCTCCAGCTGCCGGCTGTAGGCGACCGCTTGCGAGGTCTCATCCAGTATTGCCATCACTTCATCCCGGCCGAGCGGCTCTTCATTGACCGCCGAGGCGATCATCGCGCGCGCCGATGCGGCGCCGATTGCACCGGCCAGCTGGATCTCCGCGAAATGCACCAGGTTGGCGTCGGCGGACGAGGCGCCCGCGCTGCCCTGCTCACGGTACCGCGCGTACGCTTCGTCGGCGCGAGCGGAGCCAAGGAAACGCCGCAACAACGCGAGCACGACCTCGACCGAAGCGCTGCCGCGCCACACGTGGGAACCCAGTGCGCCGCCGCTGTGCGCGTAGGCATCGACGAACAGGATGGCCTGCACCCGTTCCGCCGCGCTTTGCGGACTCGTGAGCGACACGCCGACGTAGCCGCCGACGTTCGCCAGCATGCTCCAGAACAGCGCATGCGAGACCGGGTCCAGCCCGTCCAGGCCGAACAGTTGCCGCGGCTTTAGCCACCCAATGCCGAACGGCCCGTATTCGACAAAGCTGGCCGGTAGCCAGCCGGACTGCGCAAACGATGGCAGCAGGAGCGTGTACGCCCAGAGCAGGAACCCTGCGCCCAGGCCGACCAGCGCGCCGCGCCGCGTGCCGTTTTTCCAATAGATGGCGCCCAGCATGGCCGGCGCGAACTGCGCAACGGCCGCAAATGAGATCAAGCCGATGGAGACCAGCGCGTACGCTTCGCCGGCAAGGCGGAAGTAGGCGTACCCGAGCATCATCAACAGCACGATTGCCGCGCGCCTGATCGCGAGCAGCAGCGCGCTGATATCGGCGCGATGGCCGATCCGCAGGGGCTTCAGGCGCAGCAGCAACGGCATCACAAGGTCATTGCAGACCATGGTGCTCAGCGCGATGGTTTCGACGATGACCATCCCGGTCGCGGCCGACAGCCCGCCGATGAACACGAGCAGCGTCAGCGCCGGGGAGCTTTCCTGCATCGGCAGCGCCAGCACGAACATATCCGGATCGACCTCGCCGCCAGGAAAGCGCATGACCCCTGCGAAGGCGATCGGCAGTACAAAGAGATTGATCGCCAGGAGGTACAAGGGCAGCAACCAGATGGCTTTCTTGAGATGGTTCTCGTCCACGTTCTCGACCACGGCGATCTGGAACTGTCGTGGCAGGAGCAGTATCGACAGCATGGACAAGAAGATCAGCGCGGCCCAGGCGCCGAACGTCACGGTGCCACTACCTGCCGCGTCGCCATCCAATGTCAGGAGCGCCATCAAGGCGGGAACCGCGCCGGCGCGCCCGAAAAGATCCCCGAAGCCGTCGTACATGCCGAAGGTGACGAAGACCCCTACCGAGACAAAGGCGGCCAGCTTTACCAGCGATTCAAATGCAATCGCGGCGACCATGCCCTCGTGGCGCTCTGCCGCATCGATGTGGCGGGTGCCGAACAGGATGGTGAACATCGCCAGCATCAGCGCGAGGTATAGCGTCGTGTCCGACCACAGCGGCCCTGCCATGCCGCGCCGGATGCCGATGTTGGCGGAATGGACCAGTACCGCCACGCTTGCCGAGACGGCCTTTAGTTGCAGCGCAATATAGGGCACGATGCCCACCACTGACACCAAAGTGACAAGGCCGCCGAGCAGCGCGCTCTTGCCGTAACGCGAAGCGAGGAAATCGGCAATCGACGTGATGCGGTTGTTCTTGCTGATACGGATGATCTTGCGCAGCACGGTCCACCAAAGCGCCGCCATCAGCGTGGGGCCAAGGTAGATGGGCAGAAAGCCGATGCCGCTGACGGCGGCGCGGCCGACGCTGCCGTAGTATGTCCACGAGGTGGCGTACACGGCCAGCGACAACGCATAGAGGTAGGGATTGTTGATGATGCTGGTGCCCGCATCCGAGCGCCTGTCGCCGTAATACGCAATGGCAAACAGCATGCCAAGGTACGCGAACGACGCCAGCGCAACGACCCAGCCCTGCAGCATGTCAGTCCCTCGGCACAGAAGTGGGTGGAGCGGACTGGTGGTTTCCTTTCCGTGGCGCTCCCTGTTCTACGGTGAATGCCAGCAGACCGATCAGTATCGCCCATGCGGCGAACAGGTAGCCGTACAACAGCGGGATGCCGAACCAGGTAAGCGTATCGTTGAACAGGGCTAGCAGCGGGTAGTTGAACAGCAGCCAGCCCAGGGCAAACAGCGCGATCAGACGGTGTCCGACAAGGGTGCGACGCAGCATGAAGCTCCCTTCAGTGGCCGGAAGCGCCAGCCGCGCCGATGCCGGTTTCCGACCGGACTCTCTGCGCCTCGTACCCTGCCCGGTCGATGCGGGCACGATCGCTCTTGTCGAGCATTGAGAACAGCCAGATGCCGACGAAGCCGGCGGTCATCGAAAACAGGGCGGGGGATGTGTACGGAAAGATCGCATCCTTGTAGCCGAATACATCCACCCAGACCGACTTGGAAACGATGGTCAGGCCGACCGCGGTAACCAGGCCGAGAAAGCCGCCGATGGTTGCGCCGCGTGTGGTGCAATCTTTCCACAGCACAGCCATGAACAGCACGGGGAAGGTGGCCGATGCCGCAACGGCAAAGGCCAGCGACACCATGAAGGCGATGTTCTGCTTCTCGAACGCGATCCCGAGAATTACCGCCACGATGCCGAGCGCGATTGTCGTCAGCCGTGAAACCCGCAGTTCCTTGTCGCTGGTTGCTTGGCCCTTCTTGAACACGGTCGCGTAGAGATCGTGCGACACAGCGGTGGCGCCAGACAGCGTCAACCCGGCGACCACGGCAAGAATCGTGGCGAAGGCCACGGCGGAGATGAAGCCGAGGAACACGTTGCCGCCGACGGCGTTCGCAAGGTGGATGGCCGCCATGTTGTTGCCGCCCAGCAAGCCGCCTAGCCCATCCTTGTACACCGGGTTGGTGCTGACCAGCACGATGGCGCCAAAGCCAATAATGAATGTCAGGAGGTAGAAGTAGGCGATCCAGGTGGTCGCCCAGAACACGGATTTGCGTGCTTCCTTGGCGCTTGGCACGGTGAAGAATCGCATCAGGATGTGCGGCAGGCCAGCTGTGCCGAACATCAGCGCCATGCCGAATGAAATCGCGGAGATCGGATCCTTGATGAAGGTACCGGGCCCCATGATGGCGTCCTTCTTGGCATGAATGTCGACCGCCTTGGCAAACAGCGCCTCGGGATTGAGATGAAACTGCGCCAGCACCATGAATGCCATGAAGCTTGCGCCGGCTAGCAGCAGGCCGGCCTTGATGATCTGGACCCATGTGGTCGCCGTCATGCCCCCAAACAGGACATAGACCATCATCAGGGTGCCGACGATCACCACGGCGAGCCAGTATTCCAGGCCGAACAGCAACTTGATCAGCTGTCCGGCGCCGACCATCTGGGCGATCAGGTAGAAGGCCACCACCACCAGCGTGCCCGATGCCGCGAAGACACGGATAGGCGTCTGCTTGAAGCGATAGGCAGCCACGTCGGCGAAGGTGAAGCGACCGAGGTTACGCAGTCGCTCGGCCATCAGGAAGGTAATAACGGGCCAGCCAACCAGGAAGCCGATCGAATAGATCAGGCCGTCATAGCCGTTCGAGTAGACCGCGGCCGATATTCCGAGAAAAGAGGCCGCGGACATGTAGTCGCCCGCGATGGCCAGCCCGTTCTGGAAGCCGGTGATGCCGCCGCCGGCCGTATAGAAATCCGCGGCGGACTTTGTCTTGCTGGCGGCCCATTTCGTGATGAACAGGGTGAGCACCACAAAGACAGCGAACATGGAAATCGCCGTCCAGTTGGTCGGCTGCTTTTGCATTTGACCAAGGTCGCCACCGGCTCCCCAGGCCGCGCCGGCCACGGCAAACAGCGCCACCACTGTGGATAGGATGCGGTCCCGGGGCGACATTACAGCACCTCCTTGCGGATTTGAGCCGTCAGGTCGTCGAATTCGCGATTGGCGCGCCCGACGTATATGCCGGTAACTGCCACGGTAAAAACGATGACAAAGAGTCCGATCGGGATACCCCAGGTCATCACGCCGTCGCCGATCCTGGCGGAAAGCAAGGTCTTGCCGAATGCAACCAGGAGGATGTAGCCGTAGTACACGACCATCATCATGCCAGCGAGCACCCATCCATAGGTGGAACGGGTCGAAACCAGCCGCTGATAGTTTGGATTGGACCGTATCCGTTGAACGAGATCTTCTTCCATGTTTTATCTCCGGTTCTCGGGGCGGGAGGCGCGCTTCCGATGCCTTGGATTGATCCAAGCTGGATTTCCCCACCGATGTCACGGTCGGCTTCGGCCGTTACCGGCACGATGCGATCCAGCACCAGGCGGGATTGCGTTGCAGCACCGCTATCCGTCTCCAGTCTTTATGTCTTATGCCGAACAGCGGCAACAATCAATGGCGATGTGGACGCGGCCCTTGGTCAAGTGACTTAAGGCCTATCTCCCCGGCGCTCGCGCTCACGGCATCTAGGGGCGGCTCGCGACAAGCGCGCGATGGCTCGGCGGCCGGCTTCCCGCCGGTCGTGTGAAAGGGGGGTGTGCTCGCCGGCTTCGGCGCTGGCGGGGGAAGTGCTCGTGCTCGGCGGCGAGATGGCGGAAATGGCTGGATAGATACGGCTACAGTCGCCGCGCGCGCATGGAGCGCCCCCCGGCATCCGCTAGATGATGGACGAATCGTCGTTCAGGAACTCATTGTCACGCAAGCTGGCCGGAGCGGACGTCGGGCCGGGGGCGGGTCGATGCCATAGCCGAATCCGCCGGTGCCGCCCTCTCCCATCCCCTGACGCCCCTATTCCGGCTGGATGCCCGCCGTCTTGATGATCTTGCCCCAGCGCTCCAGCTCCGCGGCCTGGAACTTGGCGAGCTCGTCCGGCGATGACACCTTCACCTCCATTCCGTTTTCGGCCACATAGTGGCGGACCGTCTCTCTCGCCATGGCTTTGCGCATCAGTTCGTTGAGCCGGTTGATGATGGGCGCCGGCGTACCGGCGCGCGCGTAGAGCGCGTTCCAGTAGCCAAATTCGTAGCCGGACACGCCTTGTTCGGCGATCGGTACGTTGGGCAGCAGGGAAGAGCGCTGCGGGCTGCTGACCCCCAGCGCGCGCAGCGCTTGCCAGCCTTGACCTGGGGCAGGCTGGTGGTCAGGTATCGACGATCATGTCATCGGGTCTGGCCTGCCACGAGGTCGATCACGGCGGGCGGGTTGGCGGCCTTGTACGGGACGTAGGTGAGCTTGGTCCCCGTCATGTGCTGGACCTGCTCGGTGGCGACGCGCGCCGACGACGAGCCCAAGCCGAAGGTCAGCTTGCCTGGTTCCTTCTTCGAGAGCGCGATGAACTGAGGTACGGTCTTGGCCTTTACGTTGGGGTTCGCGACCATCAGCATATAGCCCTGCACGAGCTGGCCGATCGGCGCGAAATCCTCGATGGGGTTGTAAGGGAGGTTCTTGACGAGGTGCGGGTTGGCGGCCTGCGTCGTGTTGGTGGTCATGAACAGCGTGTAGTCGTCGGGTGCCGAGCGCGCGACCAGCTGCGCGGCGATGCCGCCGAACGCGCCGGGGCGGCTGTCGACGACCACGGGCTGGCCTGTCTCCTTGGTCATCTACGCCGGAAGTGAAGGCCGGTAAAGCGCTCCCGGTGAGCCGGTGCACTGTCGCGCCTTGCCCCGCAGAACCGACTCGCCCCAGCTAAGCCTATCGGGCGTCGACGCGGCCTAAACTCCTCATGGCGTATTTCACCACGGGCGCAGCCGACGTGTTGCCGTCCGGCCTATTCGAAGTTGCTGGCCACCGCATTCTGCGCGGTACCATCTTCGGACTTGCCGTCGAAGAGAAGGCTTGCCCGACGCCACTGAATGCGGCGTTTCACTACCTCGAGGTCAAGCAGTTTGACGATATCGCGTGGAGTTGGCGATCGGAGAAAACTGTACCCGAATCGATCCCTCGCCAACTCCTCATAACCCCTCCGCAGAATGGAGTTGTTTCTGATCTCGTCTTCTAGCTAGAGCGTTCGGCGAAAGCAGCATCCAATTGCCAAAGCGAATCCATCTGAAAGAGTGGTGGTGAACCTGAGGCCGTGTCATGCCGGGACTTCAGGCCGAAGCTTCGCCACTGGTCTTCCCGGCAGCCGATGTCGCGGAACTGGCCGCCTCGCCTTCAACAGGCAGCCGCGGCAGAAATTGCGGGTACTCGCGTTGCATGAAGGCGATCAGTCCTTCACGGATCGCGCAGCGCAAGTCCCACGCGAGGCCAGAGGACGCCGCCGTGCATAGCACGCGCAGTTGCATGGTTCTTTCCGTGGTATCACTGACCACGAGGTTGAAAAACCTGCGGTCCCATTCGGGACACGCCTGCACAATGCGCTCGAGTTCGGCGCGCAGCGGCGCCAGCGGCATGCCGTAGTCCACATGGAAGAAGACCGATCCCATGATCTGCGCACTATTTCGGGTCCAGTTCTGGAACGGCTTCTCGATGAAGTACTTCAGGGGGACGATAAGCCGCCGTTCATCCCGTATCTGTAGCACGACGTAGGTGCTGGTGATCTCTTCCACGCGTCCCCGTTCACCCTCGATGATCAGCACATCGTCAAGCCGGATTGGCTGGGTCAGCGCCAACTGCAACCCCCCGATCATACTGCTGAACACGGGCTTGGCGGCAAAGCCGGCGACGATGCCGACACCCCGGCCGACGCCAGCAGACTCGCGCCAACCTGTCGTGCGTCCGGGAAGGTCATCAACCGCATCGCGCGCCCATGACGATGACGATCGTCATCGCGATACGCGAGCTGACGTGTGTCTGGGTATGGATGCGCCGCGGGCCCATATTGTCCGAGACATCGACGGGGTGCTGGTCCAGAATGCCCTCGGCGAAGCCTGCAATGATCCGCACCACCAGCCAGGTGATCGACGCGATCATCAATAGATCGTTGAGGTGTCGCAGGCTGTCGATCCAGGGCAGGTCGTCAGGCGCCGCCTGCCAGGTCGACTGCAGCAGCAAAAGGGGCAGTACAGCCCTGGCCGGCGCGCGCGCCTTGACGACGATCGCACGCAGCAGTGGCGCATGCCGTGTCATGCGCAACAGCAGCAGTCCTCCCAGACGATGCGCGAGCAAGCCGACCAGGATCGCGGCCAAGGCACCCATCGCCGTGCCGAACCAGGAATGACGAACGATGATTCCAATATCCATCAGTCGAATCCTTTATCCTGTTCACAGGGAATATGGACATTGCAAGCTCGATGAAGGGGGTATGCGTCACAGCCACCGACGAACTCTCCCCTTGTATGCAACGTACTGTGCACCGAAAAGCGACGAAAGCACGCGCTCCTCGGGCGCGATCTGGAACCGGTTGATGTAGAGCACGAACATAGGCAGAAATGGCAGAGCCAGCCAGTTTGACAAGTACACCGCCCACGCGGACAGGTACAGCAGCAGGCTCAGGTACATGGGATTGCGCGTGAAGCGAAACACCCCGTCAGCGACCAGCGACGACGCAGCATCGGCCTTGATCGGGTTCATTGTGGTCTTCGCCCGCAGGAATGAAACCATGGCCGAGACCCCGAGAACCGCGCCAGCGCAAGCAATGGCCACTCCGACACCTACGCGAAGTCCGAACGGAACATCAACTGGGGCATTCAACCGGGATGCCAGCCACATGAGCAAGCCAGTCAGCAACGCAACGACTGGTGGCGGGATTTTCAGTTCAAGCGAGTCCATGGCTACGAAGGTGAGGCTCCACCCAATTGCCACACATCGATGCCGGAGGCGACAAGACTAAATGCCGTGCGTATTCCAGGCAGTCTGGCCCCTTTCTGCAAGAGTTCGCGGGTCTCCACCGAAGATAGATCGCGATCCGGCTCAAGAATCTTATGGTTGGTGGGCATTACGACGAGGAACGTATACGGCACGACAGCTCCGATCAGTAACGCGGCGACTAGCCACCAGATACTGGCACCCAAAAGCCATGCCGTCACTCCACTCAGCAAGCTGACCAGCGCCAACGGAGCCTGCATGAGCGTGGCGCGCTTATAGCTGGGCGCCCACTGCTGTGCCGCAGACTTCGTCTCAAGCACCATTCGCGCGGGATGCTCAACCACGTTGACATACAAGGCCGCCCCGGCGAACAGCATCGCAGCGAATGCGGTAATCATCTGCAGTGCGTGGCTCATCACATCCTCCGTGAAGCCTACCTCCAACTATGATGAAAATTCGGGGAGGGGGGCCCACAGGGAGCTTGTACGCCCGTGCGCGAGCAGAGGGGTACGGATGCGGCAGGCCGATCCGCAGGGTGCCGGTATGGTCGCGCGGCAGTTCTGCTGTTGGCCGCCGAATACTCATTAATGTGCGGCCGGAACTGCATTCATAGAACTTTATGAAAACGCTAAGAATTTTTAATTATCATTAATGGGGCGGCGATTCTGCCCGAAGCGTAGGGCGATTAGCGACCGACGCCGACTACCGCGAGAACCAAGCACAGGCCCAACGCAATTGGGCTGGGGCGCACCCGTAGTATTGGCGTGAGTACCGCAAGCTCGACCGCGTGTATGCGGCCCGCAACCGAGCGACGGAACAACACGAATCGCGTTGCAAAGATGGATGCGTGGAAGCGGCTACGCTACGGTGATGGGCCAATGAAGAAGGGCATTCTATTTGGCGCAGCTGGTAACAGTGCTGGGTGCCGACCTGGATGCGGCTGTGCGGGCGAAGATGGCTCTGAATGAAGAAAAGTACCCGGTGGTCGAGGCTGCCCCATAAACAGTAGCGATCGAGCTCTGGAATCGCTAGCACAGCCGTTCGTGTAACGCATACACTTTTGATCGCATCATGCTTGTCTTTCTTGATACCGAGTTCACAGATTTCATCGACTGCGAGCTGATCAGCATCGGCATGGTGACAGCGGATGGTCGAGACTTCTACGCTGAAGTACAGGGCTTTGACATCGCTAAATGCAGCGAATTCGTACGGGGCGCCGTATGTGAAGTCCTCGGGCAATCCGTCAATGCCAGTATTTTGCGCGCCGCCCTTCCTGAGCGGATTCGCGCTTGGCTTGCGAGTCTATCGACTAGCGCGGTGGTGGCCTGCGACAGCTTCATAGACTGGGAACTTTTATTGGACGCATTGAGCAATGAATTTCCCCCTAATATCGTAGGACGTTACGATCTGGGGCCTTTGGCCACACTGCCGCAATTCCAGCGAGCGGTCGCTGAATATCATGCGGAGGCGGGACATCCATGGCATCACGCATTGCACGACGCCCATGCGCATCGAGCTGGGTGGCTTGCCATCGGTGCTTCGAGAAATTAAAACTAGGCCAATCTTGGTCGAGCATGCCTTTGAGGAGACCGCGCCAAAGCGGGGGCAAACGACCGTACCGCTTCTGATAGGCCAGTGAGCCACCTAGAATGCGCCCATGGCATCTGATATCCAGCCGCGATCGCCGTCCTTCAGCTCCGAATTGCGCTGTGCAGCCTGAGTCCGCCGGTTTTGGGGATCGGAACGAAGCGATCGGTCAGGTAAAGCGTGCTGTATTCGACTGCAAAGCCCCAATGGAGGGTGGTGACGTTACTCGTTCTGACACTGTTGAACTGGCGAGCCGCGGGGTCGTAGTTCAAGTTGTCAGACTCTTTGCTCGTTGGGACGGCAACGCTGACGCCCGCTGTCACGCCGAACGGGCGCAGTCACGCCAGGGATTCTGGTAACGCTCCAAAACCCTGTCCTACATAAAGGCTCGGTGCAATGGTGGCAGGTGCATTTGCGCCGATCCGCTGGGCACCACTGTGTGGCAAGCCGAAGATCAGCGAGCCCGCGACGAGGGTTTCATTGAGATCGTTCTCGTAGAGTGCGCCGGCGCGCGACCGGCTGCTGACAGTCACGGCGTAACGACAGCGGGCGCCGCACCCACAACCGGCAACGCGGCAGCGACAGAGCACTACCGACCGAACACGAGCCGTTTCGGCAGTCGATCACGCCCAACCGTAAAACCGCAAGCGCGATCACATGCGCCGGATCGTGACAAGTTCTTTTCCGACGGCCCGCAGGGCTATATCGACTACCCTGTCCTGGGGCAAACAGCGGTAAACCATGCACTTCGCATCCATGCTTACGGCGGCCCCGAGGCCGTCTCGATCGATCAGGTGAACAGGAATCCACATGCCAGATGTCGCCCCGTCTACTCCGCGTATCAGTCCACTGTTCGCCCTGTTGCCCTTCCTGCGCCCTTATGCCGGTCGCTGGGCGCTCGCATTCCTTGCGCTTGTGACGTCGGCGGCTGCCACCCTGGTGTTGCCGGTGGCGTTCAAATACCTGATCGATCGTGGCTTCGCCGGGGGCGACCGGACGCACATCGATCGCTACTTCTTCGCGCTATTCGTCGTTTCGCTGGTTCTGGCCGGCACCACGGCGCTGCGCTTCTATCTCGTGTCATGGCTGGGCGAGCGGGTCACGGCCGACTTGCGGCGTGCGGTCTACGATCACGTGCTGGGGATGAGTCCGCAGTTCTTCGAGACCACGCAGACCGGCGAGGTGCTGTCACGGCTGACCGCCGACACCACATTGATCCAGACGGTGGTGGGCACCAGCCTGTCGCTGGGATTGCGCAACTTCTTCCTGTTGACCGGTGGTGTGACGATGCTGGCGGTAACGAGCCCGGTGCTGTCCGGCTACATCATCGTGACGCTGATCGTGGTGGTCGCGCCCATTGTGATCTTCGGCCGACGCGTGCGGCGGCTCTCGCGTGCGAGCCAGGACAAGATCGCGAACACGAGCGCGCTGGCGGACGAGGTGCTCAATGCCATGCCGACCGTACAGTCGTATACGCAGGAGCCATTCGAGGCGCGGCGGTTTGCCGGCGCGGTGGAGGCGGCCTTCGAGACCGCGCTCACGCGCATTCGCGCGCGTGCCTGGTTGACCGCCGTAGTTATCGTGCTGGTGTTCGCCGCGATCGTGTTCGTGCTGTGGATCGGGGCGCAGGCGGTGCTGGCCGGGCGGATGACGGCGGGCCAGTTGTCCCAGTTCATCCTCTACGCCGTGTTCACGGCGGGCGCCGTGGGCGCAGTCGCCGAAGTGTGGGGCGATCTGCAGCGCGCTGCCGGCGCCACCGAACGTTTGCTGCAATTGCTAGCTGCGCGCTCACCGGTGGTGGAGGCTGAGACCACGGTCGCGCTGACTGCGCGAGGCGAGGGCATCCGCTTCGACAACGTCGGCTTCTCGTATCCATCGCGCCCTGGCATTGCCGCGCTCTCCGCACTCTCGCTCGATGTCCGTCCGGGCGAACATGTCGCATTGGTCGGCCCGTCCGGCGCGGGTAAGACCACGCTGTTCCAGTTGCTGCTGCGTTTTTACGACCCGCAGTCTGGCCGCATTCTGATCAACGGCGTCCCGACGCGCGATGTGCCGCTCGTCGAATTGCGCAAGGAAATCGGCGTGGTACTGCAGGAATCGGTCATCTTTTCAGGCAGCGTGCTCGACAACATCCGCTACGGCGCGCCCGAAGCTACACTCGCTCAAGTACAGCAGGCCGCCGAAATGGCCGCTGCGGCAGGATTTATCGAAGAACTGCCGCAACGCTACGATACGTTTCTCGGCGAGCGCGGGGTGCGGCTCTCTGGTGGACAGCGTCAGCGCATCGCGATTGCCCGCGCGATTCTGAAGAATCCGCCCATCCTGCTGCTCGACGAGGCCACCAGCGCGCTCGATGCCGCCAGTGAACGACTGGTCCAACTGGCACTGGACAATGCCGCGCAGAATCGCACCACGCTGGTCATCGCGCACCGCCTCGCTACCGTACAACAAGCCGACCGCATTGTCGTGCTGGAGCAGGGCCGCATCGTCGCGCAAGGCCGTCACGCCGATCTCATTCAGACCTCGCCGCTCTATGCGCAGCTTGCCGCCCTGCAGTTCGGCGAGCCGCCGCGGCAGACGGCACAACGCGGCGCTGTGCGCGATCACGTCGACTCCGGGTGAATTACCGCACGTCCTATCGTGTTTTTGGATGAGACTCAATATCGGCTACCCGCGCGCTGCGTTCGCATAACGTCCGAGGCGACGAAGTTTCCCCGCCCAAAACTAACTAACCAATCAATTATTTAGTCGGGTCGCCTGCGCCCAGCGAGTTTGCGCGTCAGCACAAGCTTCGCTTCGTGTCGCCCAGGAATTGACTGACTGTTTAATAAGGTTCGCACGTGAAAATCCGAACGAAAACGAGGCCCAATACCGCAGCGGGGCGACATGTCCGCGATGACGCCGCGTCCGGGCGCGAATGCCACGGTCCTTGGGCGTACTTCGATCAATCTCCCGCAAGAAGCGCAGCCACTCTTGGTGTCGATGCTTTGTCATGCACTGACCAATGACACTTCCATCGAGGGTGTTCATCGCCGCGAACAAGGTCGTCCGTGGCGCGCCGCCTGGGGTAGCTTTGATTTCGGTGCAATTTACGACGGTTCACAAACCTAACCCAGGTCTGGGCCATCGAGCCTAAGTTCTTGATTTTCTGAGATTTGCTGTTCGCCTTTGCTTGACGTATCGTGTTTGGCCCACCGCACGGGAGGCGCACGAGATGCAAGGCTGGCAGAGCACGTACTTAGGCGCGCGGGAGGTGCCGCGTGAACTCAGCAGTTTCGAATTGCAGGCGTTTTTCACATACAGCCGCGCCGAGCACGAACTAATCGGGCGACGACGCGGCTCGATGATGAAGCTGGGGCTGGCGCTGCACGTCGGCTTCCTGCGCATGACCGGTTGCCCATTGAATGCGTTCGGGATCCTACCGCCGGTCCTGCTTCGCCATCTAGCTATTGAGCTAGATATCGACACACCCGATTTAGCTTCGTTACGGGCGCTTTATGCTCGCGGCGAACGTTATCCGACCATCAGCTCTTAGCTTGCCAGACGCTCGGATTTCGCTGGATGGTGGCACACCAGCGCCCGGCCCTTGTGCGGGCGTTGCGCGACGAAGTATTGCGTTGCGGAGATCGGGAACGACTGCTGTCGTATGCCCGCCAGTGGCTGTATCAGCACCGATTGATCATCTTCCACGAGCGCGCCCTTCGAAGTCTTGTCGCGTCGGCATTGACCGAGCTTGAGGCGAGCGCCGCTGCCTCGATACACTCGACTGTCCCGCCCGCTACCTGGCCACGATGGGTAGCCGCAATGGAACAAGTACGACCAGATGGTCAGCACATCCAGAACTGGCTGTGGGCTGTCCCGGCGAAGCACTCGACGCGACAGTTCTCCCAAGTGCTCGAACGTATCGAATGGCTAGTCGGAATTGGCGTCGCCCGCCATCCAATCGGCCTCAACGATGTTCTGGTGCGCCGCTTTGCGCATCGCTTGGCGGCTCGGTCGCCATCGCTCAGCGCAAGAATCAAGGAGCCGGCACGCACCCTCGAGGTGGGCTGCTTCCTACGATATTGCCTGCTCACTGCCACTGATCAATTGATCCTCATGTTTCAGCGCCGCGTGGCAGATCTATGGCGGCGGAGTGCCGACGGTGTAACGGCTCCCGTCGACTGGGCCGCGCAGTACCGGCAACTGCTCGACGAGCTAGCCAGCTTGAATAGCGATGCGAGTATTTCAGATGCGGAGTTGCGCTCGCATCTGGCTCAGCTGGTAGCCGGCAAGCTTACTCAGCGCATACCGAGCCGGTCGTCTGCGATCAGGCAGTGGCTGATCGACGCCGTTAGGCCGGTGCGCGCGTTACTAGTGGCCATCGCGAAGCTACCCTGGCAAGCCATCGGAGAACACCCAGTAATCGACGCTTTGGGCAAGCTGCGCGACCTGTATGCGAAGGGCGATCGACGCTTACCCGATGATGTGACCGCTCCTCGCCTAGGGCAGGCCTGGCTCGAGGCCGTCAGCGGTGCGGATCGCGAGCGCGCCTTCCGAGCATTTGAAGTCGCCACCCTGTTTGCCTTACGTCGGGCCGTTCGCAACGGCTCAGTTTGGATCGAGCATTCATTGAGCTTCCGAGGTCGAGAGCGCTTATTTCTGCCTGCCGAGCGTTGGCAGGCTGAGGCTCGGCGACACCTTACGCGGCTGTCGCTGCCAGCCCAAGCTGACGACTTCCTCAGGCCGTTACTTGAGCGCGTGCGCACAGGCATTGCCGCAGTGGCGGCAGCGACGCGCACTGGCACGCTACGCGTTGATGACGAGTTGCACCTGGCACCACTAGCGGCACAGGAAGAGGATCCTGAGGTCTCAAGGATGCGGGCCCGCCTTGACCACCACATCGGCGATGTCCAGCTACCTGAGGTCATCCTGGCAGTGGACGCCCAGGCGCGCTTCAGCTGGCACATGCTCGGCCGCGAACCCCGGTCTGAGCAGGAGCTGTTGATGGTCTACGCCGGCATCCTGTCGCATGGTACGAGTCTGACGGCAGCCGAGTGTGCCAGGATGATTCCGCAATTGTCGGCCGCAAGCATTCGCCAAGCCATGCGCTGGGCGGGCGATGAGCGGCGACTGGCCCAGGCTTGTAAGGCAGTTCTGGAGTTCATGCACCGCCATCCGATCGCGGCAAGTTGGGGCCGGTCGGATCTCGCCTCCTCGGACATGATGAGCTTGGAAACGAGTCAGCGTGTCTGGCAGGCTCGGCAAGACCCACGGCGGCACACCGCCTCGGTCGGCATCTATACTCACGTTCGAGATCGGTGGGGGATCTTCCACGCCCAGCCGATTGTGCTCAACGAAAGGCAGGCCGGCGCGGCAATCGAGGGCGTTATTCGGCAGGAGCGAATCGAGACCACGCAATTGGCAGTCGACACCCACGGCTATACGGACTTTGCCATGGCCTTGGCCAGGCTTCTGGGAT
The DNA here is from genome assembly GCF_054072015.1 of Cupriavidus sp. CP313. Classification (NCBI taxonomy): domain Bacteria; kingdom Pseudomonadati; phylum Pseudomonadota; class Betaproteobacteria; order Burkholderiales; family Burkholderiaceae; genus Cupriavidus; species Cupriavidus sp. CP313. The sequence continues at coordinate 42,514 of NZ_JBSVZB010000046.1, forward strand.
TCGATCTCTGCCCGCGGTTGCGCGAGCTTAAGCAGCGTCGGCTATTCGTACCCCGCGGAACCGCTATCCCCGATGAGATCGCAACCGTTTGCCTCGCCAACGTGGATACTGCGGCCATCGAGGCACATTGGGACTCCTTGGTGCATCTGGCGGCCTCGGTGATGTCGGGACACGCCAGTGCGGTGGCAGTGCTGGGCCGCTTTGGCTCGGCCGCCCGTGGTGAGCCGCTCTACGAAGCTGGCGTGCAGTTGGGTAAGCTGCTGCGCACCGCCTTCCTGGCCGACTACTTCGTCAATGCCTGCTTTCGGCGTGAGTTGTTGCGAGTGCTCAATCGCGGTGAGGCGGTCAACTCACTGAAGCGGGCAATTTATACAGGTCGAATCTCGGCGGCCCAAGCCAAACGCACAGACGAGGTGCAAGCCGTTGCCGACGCGTTGAGCCTGTTGACAAATATTCTGATGGCGTGGAATACCGCCCAGATGCAGTCGATGCTCGAACAGCAGATGAGCCGGCGGCAGCCCGTGCCATCCGAGTTGTTTGGACATATCGCGCCAACGAGGTTGGAGGGCATCAACTTGCGAGGCGTCTATCGCTTCCCGATTGAGCATTACACCGGACAGCTGCTGCCGTCCCAGACAGCACCCAAAACAAGGGCTGCAAGCTGAAATGAGACTTGCTTTGCCCCCAACTTTGCACGATCGCAGGGAGGGAGTAAATACATTTATAATCAACGATTCACACCGATGACCCCGCGCAAAACCTGGGTTCGCAAACCGTCGTAAATCGCAGTAGGCCGGAAGCGCCCTTGCATGGCGAGGAGATGAGCACGCAGTGCGGGTGCTCATGGGTTGGCCACGATAGAGCGATTTGCTCTTCTTCATCGCTCCATCTTATCTGACCGACCGGCCAATGTGACATCACCATTGCACCCCAGCCTAACGCCCCTACAAAATGGCCTGGCAGGCATTGCGCCGCGCACCCGCGGCGCCCGCAAACGCAAACCGGTCCTCCACCGCTGGCACTACACTGAAATCGCAATCCACAGCAGTCTTCGCTGTCCGGATCTCTTTGCCTTTCTTCGGATCGTCGTCAACGCAAGGCTTGAGATGAACCGTCTCCGATACTCGGTGAGTCTGTCCTACGAGGTCATGGATCCCATGGCGGACTTCCGTCTGAACATTGAAGCCGCCAGGACTTCCCGGCAGGTCGTCGTTGCCGAGCAATTGACGTTCCCCCCGTCAATTCAGACCACCCACTACACGGATGCGGTGCTGTGCAACCGCCTGCTTAGAATGCGCGCACCCAAGGGTCACCTTGCCATCCGCTATGAGGCAGTCGTCGATATCGATCATCGCCTGGACGACTGCGATCAGTTGTCAGAAGTGCCTGTCGCCGAACTACCGTTCGATGTCTGGCACTACCTGGCGCCTAGCCGATATTGTGAATCTGACCGCCTAATGGAATTTGCGATGCGTGAGTTCGGGGGCATGCAGCGCGGCTATGCCCGCGTCTACGCAATTCGGGAGTGGGTGCGCAATCACGTGCGCTTTCTCTCGCGCTCCACCAACGAGCGCACGTCGGCGGTCGATACCATCGTGGAACGCACCGGTGTCTGCCGCGACTTTGCTCACCTGATGATTGGGATCTGCCGCGCCCTGAGCATTCCGGCGCGCATGTCCAGCAGCCTGGACTATGGGGCAGATCCGACAATGGGGGCGCCGGATTTTCATGCGGTGGTAGAAGTGTACTTGTCCCACCGGTGGTACCTGCTCGATCCCTCTGGCGTATCGATCCCGACGGGGCTGCTTCGTATTGGCACCGGCCGGGATGCCGCTGACATACCGTTCGCGGCGATATTTGGCAAGGTGGAATCGAAGCGACCCTCTGTCGAAATCCAGGCTGTGACAGACACAGCGGCCAGGATCGAAATGCCGATGTTCACTGCAAAGGCCATCTCCACCTGGTAGCCGGCGCTAGTTGGCCGCTGCCCCAACTGAGCCTTCTTCTTCCATGTAGTGCTGGACTTCCGAGTCTAGGCCGGCGGTCAATGGCAGGACGACTGTGATCAGCAGGCCCGCGCTCATCATCTCTTGCCGGATCGCTGGGCTCCCTCCGTCTGTACCACGTAGCCCTGTCAAGATGGGTTTTCCCGTTGCTTAGAATCTTCCGGGGCTAGCGTGCCCATGGACCTGGACTACTACCTCCAACAATCCAGGTCTCTGAAGCCTAGCTGTCAACGCTTCACACACACTCGTGATCTACATCATGGAGCGTTGGCATGCCGTAACTGCGTCTAGCCCGTCGTTCCCGTAGGCAGCGTACATGGCCGCTGAGCACAAATACTGAACGACTGCTTTCGGCGAGATTGACTGACCTGCTTCGTGTTGGGTGCGTTACTCCTGATGCGGTGCAGATACCGACAGGCGCTGATCGACCATGGCGCCGCCGACGGTAAAGTGATACAGGCTTTGCCAAGCGTGGTCCTTGATTCCGAGCATGGCGTGCATTTCATCATCGAAAAAGCAGCCAATCCCCGTGGCACGCTTTCCGGCCGCTTCAGCTTCAAGATAGAGCGCTTGGCCGAGCATGCCACATTCCCAGAAAAGATGGCGATAACGCCATGGTTGTTTCAGGGCGATTTCGAAGTTCGCGAGCATCCCCAGCGCAAAGCAGGAATCGGCGGCAATATCTTGGTGACAGCAGATCAACTTTGCCACCGCACGCAAATCGTAAGGCAGCAGAAAATAGAGTGGCAGATGGTCCGGCCCAGTCTTTTGCCACAGCCACTCCGGGCGCATAGCCTGTTTGAGGCTCGGCAGCGCCCCAGGGTTCCTCACTAGCACATACAGGCCCGGCTCCAGACCGTCCACGCGGTGCACCAATAGCGCCGGATGCACCGCGACAGGAGACACCAGCGCATTCCACGGTGGCGTGTCGCGACGTACCAACAGGCACGCCAGCATGGTGAAGAAAGCCGCAGTGGTGCTGCGCGTCGTACCATCGAAACTCGTGGCGCTGCGGCGCTGCCGAGCGATCTGGGCAAAGCTCAGATCGAGGGCGGGCGTCGCAGACCACAGGTGCGGCTCCGGACTTAGCGAGGTCGGTTCGCAAGTACGAGGCTTTTGCGTGGCGCGATGGATCGAATCGATATCCGGCCACCTCTGATGTCCCGTGCTTAGCTGATTCGCGTATCCGTGCCAGTGTGCCTTATCCAAAGCAGCCCACAGGCGCACTAGTTCAGGTTGTGCTTCAGGATTGCCGATCCAAAGCAGGACATCCGGCACCTCTGGTTCGGCTGCTCCGAAATCCTCGCTGCGGTCCAATCCAAGCAATGTGGCTAACGCATCGTCCGCAGCCGCCTCCGCCAGCCGCGTCTGCCAGCCGAGAGCCGCCGCCGCGTAACTTACGGCGGCGATAGCATGCCCGCAGTCATGCTGGCAGTAGCGCCAGGCGCGCATTCCGTATTTCCACGCCTCGCGCCAGTGGATCGAGCTGAGGCCGACCAGGATACCGCCGTCCGAAAACGCCTCGGTCCATCGCGGATCATCCACTGCAGCGCGATGTTCAAGCACGTGGTCGCGGCTCAGGTAATGGTAGACCCCGCCAGACAAGCCCGGCAGAGCTGGACACAGAAGGTAGCCCTCGGTCGGATGCAGATTGCCACTCGAAGGGTTGCAGCGCAGTGCCCACCGCTGAGCGCCATAGGATTTCCACGCTGACAGGCCGAGTGAGAGTTCGAACAGGATCGCCAGGGTACGAAGACTGAATCTCTGCGGGGGCGGAAGAGTGCCGGAGCGCAGCTCGTTGTAGCGTGCGGCCAGGGTGCCCGCAGCGAGCGGCAGAGCAATCCGCGGCGTGCCGTGAAACACCCGGAACGGGTCTGGCTGGGTTGCCCAGTCGAGTCCTCGGGGGCCGGGGGCATAGCTGTTGATACGGTGCTTGCTGCGTTCGTGATATTCAAGCAACGCCTGGGATAATCGGCCCATCTTCCTTCAGCCCAAGAATGCGCGCCGCACCCCGCTACCACGCCAGATGGCTCGACGTTGCCGCGCGGTCGTCATCAAGTTGGACAGGGCGCGTTGAGGCCGGCTGCTCTAACCGTCGCCGCTCCTGTCTGGGGCCCAGTTCTGGCCCAGTCTCCACAAAGCCCGAAAGAACTCCCCAGGGGGCAAATCGCACTTGAGGTGGTTTTGACGGTGTTCTAGGCTGCTGACGTAAGATTGCGCAGCCTTCCAGCCTGTGCCGCAAATTGCCCGACCCGGTCATCTTTGCTGAAGGGGCGAGCGGTGATGATGGTCTTCCCACGGCCGGCAGATTGGGTCAATATCGCATCAGTGTCTACACGCTTCCTGATTCAAAAGGGGGCGTCGCGCTATGCTTCTCGTGGGGTGTTGGGAGATAGCATATATCGCGTTACCGAGTAACGTGGGTTCGAGCTCGAGGTCGCCTTAGTAAGCACTTCCGAGGACATGTTCGATACTTGGTGCACGCTTGACACCCACTCGACGCGACCCCCATCAGTTATGCCAGTTGTCGACTGGGATCGCGCCGTCAATGATGGGTGGACCGACCTGCACCCGCCGCAATTCCAGGGCGTCGGGCCCCGTGCCGAGATCCGTGCATGGTTTCGACGAATCGAGGGAGTAACGGCCAGGCCGGAGTGAGGTAACTCTATGCGTACTTTTCTATATTTCACGTTGAATGATGTGGCCACCGCAAAATTGGCACAGGTGCGGCTCGGCGAGCTGTTCAACAGGTCTGAACTCGTCGGAGGACCGTGGTTCGTCCAGGGCGACAATCAGCCCGTTGAAGGGCTGCCGAGGACGGAACTTAGCCAGACCACGTATCGTGAAGAAACAGCGATCGGTGGCTTTGTTGTGGGGGTTATCGCGGCAGTGCCAGTGATACTCGCGTACGGGGCTTCCGCCGGCCCGGCTGCGAGCGTTGTCGCCTTCGTGGGTGGCCTCATGTTTGGCGGCATGATCGGCTGGTGGATTGGCGGGCTGATTGGCGCCAGGATCCGGCGCTTCGGCCTGGCGAGTAAAAAGCTACGACTCCCATCTGGAAAAATGCTGATGGTCGTCAGCTGCGATTCGAAGTCCAAGGACCTCATGAAGCGTACCATTCAGGAACTGGGTGGGGTCAGCGTCGACGAGCACAACGACTTGCTTCCGAACTTCAGATGGCAATGAGCGCCGGTGAGGTGAGTCTTACGCCGCTCCGAGTCGATGTCCACGGTAGCGAGTTCACTGGTGTCGTGTGTATTTGCTATGCCGAAAGCCGGGGAACATAGTTCTGGGGATGAAACGAATGGTGAATGATCTCGGCTCGACAATGGATTGGCTTACTGAATACCGAGGATTCGAAATCCGTGTTGCCCTTGTGAACACGTCCGAAGATATGTTCGACGCCTGGTTTCAGATTGAAGGTCCGATGAGGCCGCCTGGGGTCGCTGCGATTGGCAAGCGAGTGAAAGTCCACGGAGGACCGTTTAGCCGACGCTGGGCGCATCTCGTCGCGGAGCTTGCAGGCAGGGCAGCGGTGGATGTGATTCTGGGTGTGGATGAGTGATTTGTCACACCAACCCGCTTTTGCCGGTGCGGTACCGGAATCGCAATATCGGAATGGTTGTACTCCATGGAGACGTAGATACGTCGGGATGTCATCGTTGGAGACCATCGCGTTTCGATTGGCAGAGCCCAAACACGATCCACAGAGACCGGCGAATGTCGCCGGGTATTCAGTTCGATACAAGATAACTCGCACGGACGGGCGGCCAGTTAGAGAAGGCTTCGTGACAATGCAATCGTACGAACTTAACGTAGGCACCGATTTCTTCTCCACGGCCGAAGCTGCACTCGATTATGGTGAGGCGAAGGCTCGAGAGGACGTCTCGACGTTCTAGGCCGTTAGACAGCCGCTCAGAAAAAAGATGGGGATTGATGGCTCCGCAGCAGCGGCCGGCTCGGCAGCCGTACCTGTTTGCCATGCGCGATGGCGAACTGCCCGTTGACAGACTGTCGTCACGCCTTCCGACAGTCGCGCGGCCACGGGCAGCCACGCTTTCTACGCCTACTCGACAAATTGCCTGATAGACCTCCAGGCAGGAATCATCGTCGATGTCGAGGACGCCGGCCAATCGAACGAACGAGGTGAACTCGACCAAGACGATGATTGATCGGGTGGAGCAGCGCTTTGCATTCAAGCCTTCTCACCTGGTAGGCGACACTGCTGCTGCTTTCTGAGCGAATGGCCTGTCCTGGCCCGCGCATGTCCTTGACGCTTCGCCGGGACAGGGCACGACCAGGTATTGGGTGCTGAGCAACTTCATTGACATGGACACGCCCGTTAGGCTGGTACCGCTATATGTAAGTTCGCCGGAGGAATCCATCATGCCTACACCCGCCGTCAAAGCGGATTCCGCATTCTGGCAGCTCCCTGTCGCGGCGCTCTTGGAACAGGTGGCCACAAGCCCTGACGGACTGAGCAGCGCTGTGGCGGCTTCGCGCCTGGCACAGTTCGGCCCAAACCTGATCCATGGGGAGCGAAAAAGAGCGCTGATCCTCCAATTTCTGACCAAGTTTCGCAATCCCTTGGTCATCATTCTCCTCACTGCCAGCGCCCTTTCCGCTTTCACCGGCGACACCGTCAGCTTCTTCATTATCGGTACCATCGTCATCATCAGCGTGTCCCTCGATTTCGTTCAGGAATATCCGGGTGATCGTCCTTTTCCTGCAGATTGATACGGTTATGAGTCAGCCCCGAGCCATTTGTTGGTGTGGGTTGCAGCCCATTCGCCTGACCTTATTGCGGCCATCCGAGCACTTGTCGTACAGTTTTGTCCCGAACGACACCCCGAAAAGTGTAGATGTCGGCATTTGCGTATCGCTACGTTGGCAGGGAAGAGTTGCCTGCCCGTTTGACAGAATTTGACCTGCGGCAATTTTTTCAGCTCACCAGTGCTGACATCGCGGCAATACGGGAGCGGTTTCGGCCAGAAAGGTGCGCCGCGGTCGGCCTACAGCTCGTTTGCCTCCGGGCCTTCGGTCGGCCGTTGGACCGGCTTGCTGCCGTTCCGCGCAATCTCCTTCAGTACGTGTGCGAAGCTTTCTCCGCGCCGTTGCTGTCGATTGCCAGCCTGAAGACGCTGTACCAACGACGCCCGACGAGCATCAGCAATGGGTCAAGGAGCACCTTGGCATCAAGGCGTTCGATGTCAACAGCCAGGCCGCTTTGCTGGAAATGCTCCGCGTGCAAGCTGCCGCAGCGGCACACGTGGATGAACTTGTCACCACCGCCCAGCGATGGCTCTACGATCGCTGCCGCCTCATTCCCGGCCAGCGCCAGATCACCGACATGGCACGGCATGCATTTTCCGCCTACGAGGCGCAAATGCTCGCAGCGGTCAACCGCGCAGTGCCGGCGGCCACGCTGCAGCACTGCATAGAATCCGTCCGCAGTCCACGGGCTGACGGCTCTGCAACGCACCTCGAGTGGATCAAGGCGCCTTCCAGGCGCAACGGCCCCAAGAACCTCGCTGAAACGCTGGACAAGATCCGCTACCTGAAGTCCCTCGCTGTGCACGAGTGGAACCTGGATGACATCGCGTTGCCCAAACTGCGCGCCTATGCGCAGAAGGTGCAAGCAAGGCGCCCGGCCAAGACCAAAACACTGAAGGGGAGCACCCAGGCGCTTGAACTGGTGTGCTTTCTACGGAGAGTTTGCTGGAACTCACCGATATCGCGATGCACCAGACCAGCCGACGCAGCCAGGATTTGTTCCGACGCGCGGCCAGCACGGCGCAGTCGACGCACACCCGCTCTGCCGTGGAAGACAGGCAGCAGGCGCTCAAGGCCAAGGCCGTTCTGCAAGACAAGAGCAAGTCCACCACGCAGCGAGTGGATGAAGCCCTGAAGCACCTGGCCGTCGTCACCGACGCGGCGCAATCGAGCTTTGCGTCACACGTGCGCGCGGCGCTGACCGGTGACCATCAGCGGATTCACACTCTGCTGTCGAGCCTGGAAGACCTGGAATTTGGCGGCCGGGAGGACGATCCCGGCTTTGCGAACCTCAAGGCGTGGCGCGACCTGCAGACGAGGAAGCTCAATGCTCTGCCAGAAGACTTTACGGAGACCGGCGTTGGCACGGCGTGGCATGACCTCGTCCATGACCCTGATCCAAAGCGCGGCTATCAGGCCTTCGCTGCCTGCACGATGATGTCGCTACGAAATAGCCTGCGTCGGGGCAGCGTATGGATTGACCACTCGATGCGCTTTCGTGATGGCGACCAAATGCTCATCCCTGCCAAGGAGTGGGAGCGCGACCGTGCCAAGTATCTCGGGCTGTTGGGCCTGCCAGTCGCGGCTGATACCTTCATCGAACAGCTACTGGATACGCTTCGTGCTGGCGTGGCTGCGGTGGCCGAGGCCTCCGCTCAAGGCAAGATCGAAATTGGAGACGATGGCATGCTTCACCTGCCGGCGATTGTGCCTGTGGAGCAGGACGATGAGCCGCGCCGCACGCGCGACTTGATCTTCAAGACAATCGGCGATGTGCAGTTTCCGGACCTATTGCTGGAGGTCGACGTCTCGACCAATTTCAGCGAGGTGCTACTCGGGCACCGGGCGAAGTCCGTGGCCGAACTGCTGTCGACCTACGCGGCCTTGCTCGCCCATGGCACCGAGATCGATGCCAAGGGCATTGCTGCGATGATTCCCGGCATCGACGCCGCTCAGGTGTCACTTGCCATGCGCGGGCTGGAGACCCATGGCCGTTTGCGCAGGGCCAACGAGGTGGTGGCTGAATTTCAAGGAAAGATCCCATTAGCCACGCACTGGGGCACCGGAAAGAAGGCATCGGCCGACATGATGTCACTGGACGTTTCACGACATCTGTGGATCGCTCGTGTTGATCCACGTCGACGCACCTACGCGACCGGCATCTACACCCACGTGCTCGACAAGTGGGGCATCGTCTATGACCAACCGATCGTCTTGAATGAGCGTCAGGCAGGGGTTGCCATCGAGGGCGTAGAGCAGCACAACCGCAGCGAGGACCGTATCCGCCTGTCGTTACTGGCAGTGGACACCCACGGCTACACGAACGCCGCGATGGCCCTGGCCAAGGGCCTGAGTTTCGATCTATGCCCGCGGCTGCGCGATCTGGCAGAGCGCAAGCTGTACCTGCCTGCAGAGTTCAAAGTGCCGGAAGGCATCGAGCGTGTCACCACGAAGCGCTTGTCCTTGAGAGCCATACGTCTGGGTTGGGACGATTTCCTACGGGTGCTGGCATCGATCCGTATCAGCCGCATTAGCGCTGAGCTCGCGATGCAACGGTTAGGCAGCGCCGCCAGGACCAACAAGGCGCACAAAGCTGCCGAGCATCTCGGCCGGCTGTTGCGTAGCATCTTCCTGTGCGACTACGTGACCATTGAAGACTTCCGCCGTGAAATCCATACATTGCTCAGCCGGGGGGAGTCGGTGCACCAGCTGCAGCGCGCGATCCATGCTGGCCGGGTACCACACGAACGCGGCCGGCGAGGCGATGAGATGACGGCGATCTCGGGGGCTTCTGACCAACATCGTACTGGCGTGGAATACGCACCGCATGAACGATGTCGTCGAGCGACTTCGCAAGGGGGGCACGAATATCGAGGACGCTTGGCTGCGCCGCATGGGGCCGGGGCATTTCGGGCACATCAACTTCCGCGGGATCCTCAGCTTCAGTGTCGAGCGCTACATTGACGCGCTGATCCAAGGCCGCCGCGCAACAATCCGACAGGCTATGGCATGACCGCAACATCAAACGCCGCAGAGCAAAATCTGCCACAGATTGGCACACCGCAGTGGCTTGAGGCCGAGATACGGCAGTACCTTTGCAGCGGCAGCTACGACAGCAGCTTCGCAGGCTGGCCAGGCATGAACTTTGTCGACGTTGCACAAAAGGCGAGGCAGCGCCTGCTAACCGCGCTCGCGGAAGAGACCCTTGGGCGGGCAAACGGCTTTGGCTACCAGGTAACCTTGCCAAGCGATCTACATGCGTGGACGCGCAACAAGCTCGCACCAATGGTGCACGGCCTGTTTGGTGCTGATGAGTGCCCCGCTATCCTGGATATGCTCGCCCGCAACGTCGTATTCCTCACGCGGCAGAACATTGTCGCGGTCCTCATGGAGCAGCGATGGCTGTCGACAGCCTGGAACCTGGCGAACCTCTATCTGTATAGCGTGGATGCACCCGCTCTCTCGCAGCAGGCCTGCCACATCGAGGGTCTGAGCCAGGAAACCACCTGCTATGTCTCGATGTCCTACTTCGATGAAACCGACCCGTTCGCAGATTTCGTCGTCCACGAGGCAGCCCATGTCTTCCACAATTGCAAACGAACCACCATTGGGCTGGGCGAGAGCCGTCGCCAGGAGTACCTGCTTAGCATCGACTACTTCAGGCGCGAGACGTTTGCTTACGCGTGCGAAGCCTATAGCCGCATCAGTTCGATGGCTGCAAGCACCAGGCTGCGGCAGCAACTACTCGAGCGGCACGGCGAAGCCTTGCCGCCCCCGGACGACCGGGTCGATCACGGCGAATATCTCGACATCCTTGCCGAGGCCGTACGGGCTCGCAATGGCTGGCAACGCATCCTCAAACGGTGTGCCCCGGTTCAGAGGCGCCAACCTCACGTCACGAATACACCATGAGAAGGGATGGGTGCGAGGAAGAGTGTCATCAGGCACTCAAGGCATTCCTGCACGCACAGAGCCCCCACGTGCTGGCGGATCGGCTACCGCAGTCAGCTGACCGCGGCAGCGCGATCAACACGGCGTTGCAGCAGTGGCGCAAGATCAGCGCGCTGCAGGTAGCCGATCCGTTCGGCGCACCCTAAGCATGGTCCTCCTCCGTGTATCGCAAGGGCGGATACGGTGGGCAAGCGTGCCAATCTGCAAAGAAAGGACCGTGCAGTGCGAAACGGAGGATTACTAAGTCATTGTTCCAGAACGTCTTTTTAAGCCTGACCGTATCAATCTGCTGCAAAAGGACGATTACCCCATATAGAAGTAGGAGGGGGTGAGACACCACCATCAGGAGATGCCGCCATGAAATTCATGATGACCTTCCATTGGGCTCCGGATACGGAGCAGCGCGCTCGAAGCGATCGAGCGCTTTCTGCGAACCGGCGGGCTACCGCCGGAGGGCGTCCAGTTGCTGGGCAGATGGACCAGCGCCGATCTCGGGTCGGGCTTCGATCTGCTCGAAACCAATGATGCGGCCAAGCTCACCGAGTTCGCCTATCAGTGGAGCGATCTGATGGAGCTGGAGATCATGCCGGTCCTGGAAGATGCCGAACTGGCCGCCGTCCTCGGGCGCGTAGCCAAGAAATAGACCAGGCGCTTGTTGCGTAGCAACGCGATTCGACATGCACACAACCCGGCACGCCTCCCTTCGCGGCCTGAGGCGCTATCCGACTGCTGCCCGCCCAGGACGTTCGAGACGGGCGATCCTGGTCGCGCTTTTGTTACTGATCGGCTATGCCGCAGCCGATCTATTCTGGCCATCGCACCGCGATCTGAGCCGCTTCGATCCGATCGCGACCGGCACGCTGGAAACCAGGATGTGGCGCTCGTACTACGATCGCCGACCCGTCTCGCTTTTCCTTGAACTGGCGCAGACCCTGCGCACGCAGTATCGATTTCCGTGGCTGAGGTCGTACGTCGGCGCCTATTTCGGCGCCTCCGCCGCCTTCACCTTCAAGGAGGGAAAGCAGCGCAGCGACTACGAAAAGGCGTTGCCCGCGCTGCAGACCTATTTCACCCTGATCCACAACACGGGGGAGTTGTAACGCGGTGCACCGCGTTACAGTTCGGTCGTATCCGCGATGCACAGCACCACCGGAAACTGACCGGCCCTGGCCGCAGTGCGCTCCCAATGGGGCTGCATCACGTCCCGCCAATCAATCTGCTCATTGCCGAGAAATCGATACGCCGCAATGGTTTCCGACCAGCCATCGCATGCGCCCGGAATGCTCGCCGTAGGCTGGGCCGCACGGCCATTATCGGGCACAATGGGAGTCGTATTACTGTAAGTTGGCCTGGGCTTCCCCGCACTGCGCTCACGCTTCGCACTTGGCCTGACCGCCGCGGGC
>NZ_JBSVZB010000047.1:0-49630 GCF_054072015.1 Cupriavidus sp. CP313
AGTTGCAACACGTGCTTTGATCAAAGCATAGGCCGTGCCAAAGCTTGCAGCGATCCCGTGCGACGCACGGCCGGGCCCAACAGAACAAGGAAAAACGACCGTCTCAAGCCCGTCTGCGCGACCGATCACAGCCGGCGTAGCCCACGTAGTTGGCGGATTTTTTCCGACAGGGCGCGGCCGGCCGTCGCGGCGCCACCGACAGCCCGAGCAGGACATCCAGCGTGTCCTGTCACAACAATTGTTCGCCTTGAGCGGGCGCCTGCCTGGCCTTGCGACACGATTTGAACGAGCGGAACTGACCTGCTGCAATAGATAGCGGGCCGTATTCGACCCTTCTGCGACGTCCAACGCGATAGTTCGAAGGGCTGTTCAGGCCGAGATCCTGTCATCCGAACCCGGCTTAGTGGAGGTCCGGAGAGCGATCCAGGGCGGTCATCCATGCTGTGCCTTTCAAGCTGATCGCGGCTGGGACGGTCGTCCGCCTTTTAGGTCCCGGCGGCTATGCCGAAGTGCGCTTGATCGCCGCTGACGCCTTGATGCCGCTGCCGGATGATCTTACGTTCGAGCAGGCTGCCGCTGTGCTGACCAAAGGCCTGACCGCCTGGGCCGGCCTGTACGGCTTCCACCGCTTGATGGCCGGCGAGACGGTGCTGGTGCAGGGAGCGTCCAGCAGCGGTTGGCTTGCTGCTGTCGCGCTGGGCCAGAACTCTTCGCGCCAAGGTCATCGGTACGGCCGGTTCGAAAGCCAAGCGGGATCGCCTGGCAGATTCGGTGGTCATGTGCTGTGTTCTGGCGATCCAGACCTGGCCGGCCGGATCCTCGCGCCGGATGGTGTCGACGTGGTCTACCGAATTCGTCGGTAGGCCACCTTCGATACATCGGTTGCCGCGGTCCGCAACGGTGGAATCATCGTGACCATCGGCGCCGCATCCGGCCAACCCGTCATCGACAAGGCAGCGCTGGACCTGCGGCGAATTCGGATCGAGGGTGGCCGCAGCACCTGGGCGGACTGGCGCGGAATGCGGCGATTGCCGCGGTCTTCGATGCCTATCGGACCGGGGTATTTGGCGGGTTGGAAGTGAGGCCGGTATCCGCTATCGGAAGCGGCACGCGGCCATGAGGACATCGCTGCCCGCCGGCGCACTGGTGCAATGATCCTGATTCCCTAATGCTCACCGGTTAGACGCGTGCAGTCGGATACGTCCCTATCGGATTTGCGGGCATTTTCTCGCGACCGTCCGAAAAGGCCGCCGGCGAGCGGCCAGCGGCGAAGTGTTATGGGAACGGTGGCCGTCCGGCTGTGCCTTCGCCAAGAAGTCCCCGTCCGAGTTTATCGCTCAGCCGGCCAGCCATTCAATCTTTCCGGACTTGCCCATCAGGAAATCCGCGTTAGCGTCGGCGACCCGGCGCAAGTAATCCCAGAGTGCCTTGATTCGGGCAAGCTCCCGCCGTTCCTGCGGCGCGACGAGCCAGAAAGTCCGGGTGATATCGATCTGTGCGGGAAGGATGGGAACGAGCTCTTTCGAAGCGGCGCCCAGGAAACAAGGCAAGACCGCCACCCCGAGCCCGGAACGGACGGCCTGGAACTGCGCGATAACGCTTGTGCTACGCATGAACGGCTTGGCCCCGGGCAGCCACGTTTGGAGACTGAACTGTTGCTTCGCGAAAACCAGATCGTCCACATAGTCGATCCATCTGTGACCAGGAAGGTCTGTCACACCATGGATAGGAGGGTGACGGCGCAAATACTCGCGTGTGGCGTAGGGCAATAGCCGGTACTCCGCCAGCTTGCTGGTGACAAAGCTGTCGATGGTAGGCCGGTCGACGGTGACGGATGCATCGGCTTCGCGCTTCGACAGATTGATGTTTCTGGGCATCGGCAACAGGTCGACCGTGATGCCAGGATGGCGTGTGCAGAAATGCGCGAGGTGCGGGGCCAGAAAGTAGCTGCCGAACCCTTCAGTAGCGCCCAGCCTTATCTCGCCTGTCAGCGCAAGGCTGTCGCCGAAGACGTCGGATTCCACCATCGCAAGCGTGCTCTCCAGCTTCTCGACGTGTTCCAGCAAGCGGTGACCGGCGCTCGTGAGGCGATGCCCTTGCGAACTGCGATCAAACAGTTTCGACCCGATGTCCTCCTCCAGCCGCTGCAAGCGTCGCGAAATGGTGGACTGGTTCATGTCCAGCGCATGCGAGGCCTCCAGCGCAGATTGCGCCCTCGCCACGCCAAGAAATACCCGCAAGTTGTCCCAATTGAACTGGTTCAAGGCGCTCTCCCACAAATGCAAAAACGCATAGTTGCATTGCATATTTTGCCACACCAATTGCATAAACGCAGGTGTACGATCTGCCGTACGGTGTCACTGCACGCAATGCAGAACCAATTCACGAAGTTCGGGCGATCGCTCAGGGAGGTACACAAAGCATGACCAATCACATCGGGCACTTCATCGCGGGCAAGCATGAAGCCGGCACGGGCCATCGTACCGGCCCGGTCTACAACCCCTCGCTTGGCGAAGAGATTGCGCGCTGCGCCTATGCGGATCGGGCCACGCTCGATCATGCGGTCGCGGCCGCCACCGAAGCGGGAAAGCGCTGGGGGCGCGCCTCGCATGCGACGCGCCAGGCTGTCATCTTCAAAATGCGTGAGCTGATGACCGCCAATATCGACCTGCTGGCCGAGACCATCGGCCGCGAGCATGGCAAGACGATCGCCGACGCAAAGGGCGAGATCGCCCGCGCCATCGAGGCCATTGAGTTTGCGACCAATGCGCCGCACGTGACCAAGGGCGAGTATGCGACGAATGTTGGCGGCGATATCGACGTATTTTCGATGCGTGTGCCGATCGGCGTGGTCGGCTGCATCACGCCATTCAACTTTCCCATCATGGTGCCTGCCGTGATGATTGCCATGGCCGTGGCCGTCGGCAACGGAGTGGTCTGGAAGCCATCGGAAAAGGTGCCGAGTGCCGCACTCGAGTTTGCGCGCTTGTGGAAGGAAGCCGGGTTGCCCGATGGCGTATTTAATGTCGTCCAGGGCGACAAGGAGATGGTCGACGCGATCCTCGAACATCCTGGCATCGCGGGTGTCAGCTTCGTTGGCTCCACGGCCGTGGGTGAATACATCTACCAGAAGGGCACCTCCCACAACAAGCGTGTAGCCGCATTTACCGGTGGCAAGAATCACATGGTGGTGATGCCAGATGCCGATCTGGAGGCCGCAACCAATGCATTCGTTTCCGCTGGCTACGGTTCGGCGAGCCAGCGCTGCATGGCCGTGTCGTTACTGCTGCCCGTTGGCGCCGGAACGGCCGAGCGCCTGCGCGAGCTACTCGTGCCAAAGATTCAGGCGCTCCGCGTGGGCCCCTACAACAACCCCGCCGCCGACTTCGGTGCCGTGATTTCAGCGCAGTCCAAGCTGGCGGTGGAGCGAGCGATTGGCGATTGCGTGGAGGCTGGTGGGGACCTTGTGCTCGACGGACGGGATCTGAGTGTGCCGGGCCATGCAAGCGGTTACTACCTTGGCCCCACGCTGATCGACCGGGTCACGTCCGATATGGAATTTTACAAGGAGGAGGTCTTCGGGCCGGCGCGCGGCATCATGCGTGCCGAGACCTTCGATGAGGCCATCAACGTCACCAACAGGCACGCCTACGGCAATGGCTCGGTCATCTTCACCCGCGACGGCAAGACGGCACATCGTTTCATGACCGAGATCGAGTCCGGCATGATCGGGGTCAACGTCCCGGTGCCTTTGCCCGTGGGTTACTTCAATTTCGGCGGACTGCGCCGCTCGAAGTTCGGTGAATCCCATCTCTACGGACCCGACGCCGCGCGCTTCTACACCAAGCTCAAGACCGTTTCGCAGCGATGGCCCGAGCCGGACCAGAAGGCGTCCCCCGTGTCGCTGGCCTTCAGCGGCAGCGCCTGAGGCGCGATGGCCATCGTGCCATCGCATGGTCGACGCCTCGCCCCTACGGTGAACCACCCCTGCTGACTCGCAGCAGTCCCAAGCAAATAACTTTGGAGCATTCCCATGCGCCTGATCGCTTATCGCCCCTCCAACACCGGTGTCCAGTCCGACGCCAACATCGGTGTCCTGATAGATGGCCTCATCGAACCACTGACATCCCTAGGCAACTTCTACAGGGATACCGACGCCTGGCTGAAGCAGGCGCGGACGCTGCACAAAGGCTCCCTGCCGCTCGCCGACGTCAGCCTGGCAGTACCTGTCCCGTTGACCGCGAAGATCATCTGCGTGGCAATCAACTATGTCGAGCATGGCAAGGAAGGTGGACTCCCGACGCCGCCTTTCCCCAATCTGTTTGCGCGCTGGGCTTCGACGCTGGTGACGTCTGGCACCCCAGTGCCGGTGCCATCGACGGAGCCGGACGGCATCGACTGGGAGGTCGAGCTTGCCGCGATCATTGGGAAGCCGCTGCTGGAAGCGAATCCGGAGCAAGCATTGGAAGGTGTACTGGGCTACACGGTCTTCAATGATCTAAGCGGACGGGCGTCCCAACTCCAGAGCATGACGCTCAGCACTGGCCAGTGGGCGCTGGGCAAGAATCTCGATGGCAGCGGTCCAGTGGGTTCGATCATCGCTACCGCGGACTCGATCGATCCCGCCAACACGCGGCTGACGACCAGGGTGGACGGTGAAATCATGCAGGACGGCACCACTGCAGACATGGTGTTCTCTGTCGGACAGATCATTGAATTCATTACGCGCACGATCAGTTTGCAGCCCGGCGACCTGATCGCTACTGGTACGCCATCAGGTGTTGGATTTGGCCGGAACCCACGCATCTACGCGAAGCCTGGATCCGTCGTCGAGGTGGCCGTGCAGGGCATCGTAGCGGTGACGAATCCCATCGTTGCAAGAGGCTGAAGCCGGCCCCGCCCACCGCGCCTACCAACAGCATGCAGAAGGAGACGACGTGATCAAAATTCGTGGTGGAAAGTATGTGGTCTATGGGGTCAGTGACCTCGGCAAGACCCGAAGTTTCATGGCCGACTTTGGCCTGGTGCCTGTAGATTGGCCTGGAAACGCCGCCTATTTCCGCGGGGCCCTTCCCAGTCCCTACATTTACGTGGCCGAACCATCCGCTGAACCATCTCTCAAGGCAATTGGCCTCGAAGTGGACAGTGCGGACGACCTTGCGCTTGCCGCCCGCATCGAGGGCGCCTCGCGTATACGTGAGCTTAGCCGTCCCGGTGGAGGCCTTTGCGTGAACGTCGCGTTGCCGGGCGGGATAAGTCTGGAACTTGTCCACGGCGTCGAGGATGCCCCCGAATTACCGGTGCGTCCGCCATCGGTGCTTAACGAGGGAATTCGGAAGGCGCGCTTCAATGTACCGCAGCGCCCGGAACACGGACCCTGCCAGGTGCTCCGCCTGGGGCATGTCGCCCTGGGCGTGCCAGATCCGGTGGCAACAAAGGACTGGGCTATTCGCAACCTGGGCATGATCGTTTCAGACGCGATGCTGCAACCCGGCTCACAGGACGAATTCCTCGGCTTCTTCATGCGTTGTGACCGGGGAGCGACACCCACCGATCACCATACCCTGCTGTTCTCGAAGGCCGGGACATCACACGTCCATCATGTTTCCTTCGAGGTTCAGGATATCGACGCGGTTCATATGGGCCATGAGTGGTTGAAGTCCAGGCGGCACAAGGCCCACTGGGGCGTCGGCCGGCATGTCCTGGGTAGTCAGGTGTTCGACTACTGGTGGGATCCGGATGGCTTCCGCGTCGAGCACTATGCCGACGGCGACCTCTATGACAACGCCGTTCCGGCAACGACAGTCGAAGGCACGGACGATCAGTTGTGGACCTGGGGCCCGGAAGTGCCTTCCGCATTCTTCCAGCAGATCCGAGAGGTCTAGCCAGCGCCGCGTCGCAGCCGATGCCTTGCCGCCGAATAACAGGGAATAAGGATCATCGGGCCGGCGCGCCGACGGCGAGTACATGACAACGACCGGAGATATGTCGCCCTATGGATGAGCACACTCCTCAACTTCACGTGGATGAATCGGTAGCCACGATCTCATTACGCCGCCCGGAAGTAGCCAACCGGCTGAGTCCCGCTGACCTACGCGTACTCAAGGCCCACGTCGACGCGGTCAACGACATGGAGCGGGTCCTTGTGCTGCGCTTCACCGCTACGGGGAAGTACTTCTGCAGTGGCTACGACATTGCATCCCTGACTGGAAAGGCCGATGAAGGCGCTCTCAACTTTGGGGAAGTGATGGATGCCATCGAGGCGGCCCGCCCCGTGACCATCGCCGCCATCAACGGCGGCGTGTACGGCGGGGCAACGGATTTCTGTCTGGCCTGTGACTTCCGTATTGGCGTCCCCCACTGTGACATGTTCATGCCCGCAGCTCGCCTGGGCCTGCATTTCTACCGCGGCGGCATGGAACGCTATGTCTCGCGCCTGGGGCTTAACGCCGCCAAGCGGCTGTTTCTTACCGCCGAAAAGATCGACGCCGAAACGATGTTGCGGTTGGGATTCCTGACGGAGATCGTACCGGCGGCGGATCTGGCTGCTCGCATGGAACAACTGACCAGCCAGCTTGCCGGCATGGCCCCGATAGCACTCCTCGGCATGAAGAAACACCTGAATGCCATTTCCCGAGGAGTACTGGAAGCTGCCACGCTTTCGCGGGATATGCAACGCTCGGAGACCTCGGAAGACCTCCGGGAAGGCGCGACGGCCTGGAGGGAAAGACGCCAACCGATGTTCAAAGGAAAGTAGTGAAACAGCAATGGAGGAGACATGCTCATGAATAGAACCACGACCCACCTGGCCGTATTGGCTTTATCAGGTTTCTCGCTGACGGCGGGAGCTGCGACCCAGACGAACTACCCGACCAAGCCAATACGCATCGTGATCGGCTTCCCCGCGGGTGGGGGGGCCGACAATACGGCGCGGCTGTACGGCGACGCATTGAGCAAGGAGCTGGGCCAGCCGGTCATCGTCGACAACAAGCCTGGCGCGGGCACGACGATCGCGGCCGCAGCCGTAGCCAAGGCCCCTGCCGATGGCTACACGCTCTACATCGCCACGGCCAGCGTGATGGGCGGTGACAAGGTTTTCTACAAGAACATCAAGTACGAGGCGTCCGATTTCGTACCGATTACGCGGCTGGTGACGGCCCCGATCGTACTCGGGGTCAACAAGGGCACTGGGATCAAGAGCGTTTCGGATCTCGTCGCGAGGGCCAAAGCCAGACCGGGCGCGCTCAATTACTCGTCCTCCGGCAACGGCGTCATTACCCACCTCGCGGGCGTTCACTTCAGCAACCTTGCCGGCGTGCAGATGACTCACGTGCCGTACAAAGGCGGGGCACCGTCGGCTCAGGCGGTTGCTGCGGGAGACGTGCAACTGACGTTTGCAACGGCGCCTTCGATCAAGCCGATGATCGATACGGGCAAGGTTGTTCCCATTGCCGTGACTTCCGCGCAGAGATCACCGGCAAATCCGAACTACCCGACCATAGCCGAAGGGGGCGTCAAGGGGTATGAGCTCTCCGCCTGGTATGGCCTGTTCGCGCCGGCGAACACGCCACCGGAGATCGTGAACAAGCTCTTTGCAGCGACCTCGAAGGTCATGGCCAATCCTGAACTGAAGAAGAAGTTCCTGGCACAGGGCGATGAAGTCGCAACGTCTACCTCCGTGGCGGAGTTCAAGGAGTACGCGAGGCACGAAGGCGAGTTGGGCGTGAAGCTCGCGGTGTTGAGTGGCGCAAGAATCGATTGAGACCAGGATGAACCAAGAGACCCCTCGCCTGCCCTTGGAGGGCATCACCGTAGTCGACCTGACCCGCGTTCTGGCCGGCCCCTATTGCACAATGATGCTGGCGGATCTCGGCGCTCGCGTCATCAAGATCGAAAATCCGGCAGGGGGTGATGATTCCAGGCATGTAGGCCCATTCGTAGATGGCGAGTCCGCGTACTTTGCCTCCATCAATCGCAACAAGGAATCGATCGCGCTCGATCTGAAGAATCCCGACGACCGCATAATCCTGGATTCGATGCTCAAAAAGGCGGACGTGCTTGTAGAAAACTTCCGTCCTGGCGTGATGGAGAAGCTGGGCTACACATGGGAGGCGCTGCACGAGCGATTCCCGCGCCTGGTCTATGCATCCATCTCCGGCTTTGGGCAAACAGGTCCGTATCGCAGCCGACCGGCATACGACATGGTTGTCCAGGCAATGGGCGGCCTGATGAGCGTCACCGGAGAAGTCGGTGGTAAACCGTCTCGCGTTGGCGTTTCCATCGGAGATATCGGCGCCGGACTGTATGCAGCCATCGGAATCCAGTCTGCCCTGCTCAAGCGCGTGCACACCGGCACGGGCGAGCGCGTCGATATCTCCATGCTCGATTGCCAGGTAGCGCTGTTGGAGAATCCGATCGCCCGATTCTCCGCTACTGGCCATGTCCCTAAGCCGCTCGGCACCCGCCATCCATCAATCACGCCATTCGACCTGTTCGCCACCAGGAACGGCTTTATCGTGGTCGCCGTCGGCAACGATAACCTCTTCGGAAAATTATGCGCGGCGCTAGGTGGCAATGAGTGGGCCACCGACGAGCGATTTGCGACGGTGGCGGCGCGTAACGAGAACCACGTCGCGCTCAAGGAGTGCCTGGAGAAAAGGTTGAGCGAAGCTACGACGGACGAATGGGCGGTCATCCTGGAGCCTGCTGGCGTACCGCACGGCCCGCTCAACGATGTCCCGCAATTGGTCGGCAACCCACATGTGGAAGCGCGCGGCATGCTTCTCGACGTTGGTATTGGCGACGGCAAGTCACTACGGGTCGCGGGCAACCCGATCAAAGTCGGCAATCTCATACATCCTGGCCTCGTTGGGAATCCACCAGCACTGGATCAGCATCGGGCGACGTTGCTTTCCGAGTTCGGCGCTTAGCCAACTGGCCGTGCTTGATGGCCCACAGCGGCGCAGGTCAACCCCGCCCGCTGTAGGAAGCCGTGCGGTGCGCGACCCCCAATTTCTAGGGCGGCTTGATGAGCTTCGCGTGGCGACGACGGAACGAGACTTGGCGGCGAAACGGCTCAAGGCATACCAGCGTCAGTTGTTCGCCTCCAGGAGCGAGGCCCGTAGTCTCTGAGCAGAAGGATCTGTTCCTGACCGAAGCCGACGCGCTGGCGCCAACGTCCGCAATGCAGCCGGCCAAGAAAGTGGTCTCTGAGGTCGAGGTGGAAGGCCACAAGCGCATGCCGCGCGAAGTGGTTCGTTACGAGCTGCCGGAGTTGGAGCGGGTCGGCGGGTACGATGGCCACGCCCTGGTCGAGATCGGCGTCGAAGTCAGCGAGCAGCTCGACATCATTCCCGAGCAGGCCCGCGTCATCTAGCACGAGCGCATCAAGTACGCCCTGATCATCGGCATCGTATCGATGACCGAAGTTGCGCCCTTTCCGGCCACTCGCGTTGTTTGTGTCACGGGCCGCTTATCGGCCAAGTCGGCTGTCCGGCGATGTGAGGGCGGATGGCCGAGATTGGCCGATCGCCGACCTCGATGAAGTCAGCAGGGATAGCCGCGCACACGCTCATGGCGCGAGCCGTGATCCTCCCAGTGAGATCCGCCATGCGTGGTGACAATCCTCGTTCGATCAAGACGCAGGCTATTGCGTCCTAATACGCCACGGTTTCCTTCATCGGGTGCCACTGGTAAATCGCGTGCAGATTTCCCTTGTAGGAACAGCCATCACGCACGCGACCGTGCGCGAAGCCCCGTGATGCCGTGCCTTATCTCGAATTGCCCGCCTGCAGTCAGGCCATCTCACTGGCAGCTTCGCCAGCCAGCGCGACTTCCGTCTCGTCGGTCACCGTGCTTACTGCTATCGAGTTGTCGTCTTCGGAAACCATGTCGCCCAGACCGATGACGACCGTGATATTTGGCGTCCAGTTCTTGCGGTCGGTGCTGACCTCGGCAAACGTGGTCACCGTTGCGGTGTAGCCCTGTGCCCTGAGGTCGTCGGCTAGCCGTTGCGCGCGCGGTTCCAGCACTGCTTGCGGATTGTCTTCGTTGATGTCGAGTACCAGTCTGGTCTCGAATTCTTCCTTACCCCTCTGGATTGCCGTTTGCATTGCCTTGAGTTGCTTGTTCGCGAGCGCGACGAGCTTGCTGTACCTGGATTCTTCCTGGCTGGCGCGCAGTGTCTTGGCGGCGTTGATGATTTCGGTGCGGTCCACGAACATGATTGCCTTTCGAGGTGGGGGAGAGAAAGCGCAGACGCCGCGCGGGCTTGACTTTAGGAGCCAGCTTTTCCGCGATGCGACGACAACTGTATAAATATACAGTGTTCGCCAGCCAACCGGCAAGGGTTGGCGTTTTTGATTTTTTCAAAAAATTCGAAGGTGCGCCTGACTAAAAGCGGCGCTGCTCGGGAGTGGCTGCCGGAATCAGGCCGTTGTGCAAGGTCCGCCGTAGGGGAGCAACCGGCCGCTCAAGTCCAAACGTCATGAAGGCCAAGTTGAGAGGAGCCGACCGGCGCCTTACGACTTCTCGGCCGTACGGCTTCGCATGGTGAAATGACCGAATTGACCTGCGGACTCGGTCGAATGACCCGCTGCGGAGCGCGACCGTCTCTGGCCGATAAAAGCAACCGCCGGGAAGACTCCGGCGGTCAAACCAACAATGGCGCCCGCCGCGAAAGCGGGACGGGGGGCGTCAGACACCTGAGCTAGGTGTCGCAAAACCATGCGTGATCAAGCGGCGACGGCTTCGTGCTGCTCGGCCACGCACAGCGATCCACCGACGGCGCCGAGCAACATGTCCCCCGCGGCATCGAGGCGATCGGTGGAGCCGGACATCCGCGCCGTGATGATGCCGTTCTGGATCGCGCCATACAGCACCTTCGCTAGCACCTGCGGCGGCATCGGATACGACTGGCCACGTTCAATCTCGACACGGTGCAGCAGGCCCGCGATCCAGTCTTCATTCATCTGGAAATGCGCCTGCAACAGTGTGCGGATCGTGTCGGGCAGCACCATCACTTCCGCTGATAACATGCCGGCCAGGCAGATCTGGTTCAGCTCGATGCCGTTGCGCAGCGGATTGACATAGCGCCGCGCCTGTTCGGCCAGCGGCAGGCTGGTATCGATGGCAGCGAGGCGCGTCTGCCCGCGTTCGCGGTAGAGGCGCACTACCTCCAGCACCAGATCGTCCTTCGCCGGGAAGTAGTAGTGAATGCTTGAGGTCTTCACGCCCACCAGTTCCGCCAGGTCCCGATAGCTGAACCCGTTGTAGCCGCGTTGCCGGATCAGCACGGAGGCGTGCTCAAGCAATTGGTCGCGTACGGTATGCGTTTTCATGAGAACTGTCTTTGGCTTGGTTGCCGGAGACCCTCCGTTTCGTCGCTTGTCCGCTGAATCGGTTGAATCCGTTCAGATGGACAGCGACTGCGCAACAAGCGAAAGCACTGCTCCGCTAGTCATGCAGAGCACCACCCAGCCGCCCAGGATCAGGGCACTGTCACGCAAATTGAAGCTGAAACTCCAGGGAGTCAGGTCGGGTAGCGGTCCGGCATTGCGTTTCGGGCGGCTACCCTCGATTGGACTCAGGCGTTGGCGCCGTCGGTGTACGGATCAAACGTGCCGATCTTGGCGCCGTCCAGGTACGGGTCAACCTTGCGGGCCGGGCTAGCCGACACGCCGGTGCGTTCCAGGCCGGCAACGATGCGAGCGCCGTCCGTGTACGGGTCGAACGTGCCGATCTTGGCGCCGTCCAGGTACGGGTCAACCTTGCGGGCCGGGCTAGCCGACACGCCGGCGCGGTCCAGGCCGGCAACGATGCGGGCACCGTCGGTGTACGGGTCGAACGTGCCGATCTTGGCACCGTCCAGGTACGGGTCAACCTTGCGGGCCGGGCTAACCGACACGCCGGCGCGGTCCAGGCCGGAAACGATGCGGGCACCGTCGGTGTACGGGTCGAACGTGCCGATCTTGGCGCCGTCCAGGTACGGGTCGGCCTTGCCGACGCGGGCACCTTCGCTGAACGCGTCGACCTTGCCTTGGCGTGCGCCATCGGTGAAGGCGCTGCGCTGGTCTTGTACGCGATAGCTGTAGCCGTAGACTTCGCCGGCCTTCTGGGCGGCGGGGGCGGCCTGGACGGCACCGGCAACGAAAGCGGTTGCGAGGGCGGCGGCGGTGAGGATGGTCTTGGCGTTCATGGTGCTCTCCTTGGTGGGCCGGGCGATCTCGGTTTGTGTGATGGATCGCTGGTCCATATCTTTGCTGCGAATCAGAGGTCTTTTTTATGCCGCTATCTACCACTAGATAGATAATCGGGACTAAAAAAAAGACCACTACCGGTACTGACAAACAATCTTGTATGGCCTGGACCGGCTGCGTTGCTGTTAGCTTCGTGCATCGCGTCGTTCCATGGCCTGAATACTATCTACTACTAGATAGATAAGCAAGGGCTTTTCGTAGAAATACGGCCTACAGGCTTGAGGTTTTGCTCTAATCGCCGCAGGGGATTGATCTAAGTTATTGAATAATAAAAGAAAAACGGCGCTTGGCCCTGAGCGTGCGCCAACGCCATTGGTCTCCCGTCAGGTGACGATTCAGGGCTTTCCCATTGGGAAAGCGATCTCGCCGATACTTTCGACACCTCCGGTGACGGCCACCGCTCGAGGCATACTGAATGGACCGGTCTCGGTCAAAAGTCTCCCGCGAAACTGCGACTGTCTCTGACCGACCCGTTTCCGCCCTTCATTAAAGCCCGGCGAGTGACTCAAGTACGGCCAGAGCGGACGCCGAAGCCTTGCTTTGCCTCGGTAGGCAAACGCTAAACACCGAGGCTGCCTGCCAGCCGCTCTGCCAGCCCCTCAGCGCGGAATGCTTCCACAACGTGGTCGATGAATACCCGCGTCTTGGCGGGCATGAGCGTGCGCGTGGGGTAGTACAACGAAATGGCGCCGGCGTCGGCATACCAGCGCGGCAGCACGCGCACCAGTTCACCCCGCTCCAGCCAGGGCAGCACATCGGGTAGCGCCAGCAGCGTCACGCCCAATCCCAGCAGCGCGGCTTCACGCATGGCTGCCGGGTCGCTCGCGACAATGCGCTCGAGCATGGTCGCGGGGGCTTCGTTGCCGGCGGCATCGCGCATCGTCCATTGCCGGGTGCGTCCTGTGCGCCCGGAGCGCATGACGATGCCCTCCATGACATTCAGCATCGATGGATCGGCGGGTAACGGGCGTTCCCGCAGATACGCAGGCGACGCCACCGCGACGATATGCGCCGGCGCCAGCACGCGGGAGACGAGTCCCGGCGCCAGTTCGAAGCCGCCGCCAATGGCGGCGTCGAACCCTTCGGCAATCAGGTCGATCGGGCGATTCTCGAAATGCCATTCCGGGCGGATTGCCGGATAACGGCGCAGGAACTCGGGTAGCAGCGGCATCACATAGGCGATGCCGAACGACGGCGCCAGGCTGACCTTCAGCACGCCAGCCGGTTCGCCGTGGTCATTCGTCACGGCGGCGATGGCGGCTTGCAGCGCGTCCAGGTTGCCGCCGATGGATGCCATGAACCGTTCGCCGGTCTCGGTCAACGTCAGCTTGCGCGTCGAGCGCTGAAACAGGCGTACGCCCAGATTGCGCTCCAGCATCGCCACGTTGCGGCTGACGGCTGCCGGCGTCAGCGCCAGGAGACGCCCCGCCGCCGAAAAGCTGCCCGTTTCGGCGCTGCGCACAAAGGATTCGAGGTTGGCGAGGGTTTCCATCGCGCTGAGCTTACACTAACACTTGAAAGTCATTCTAGTGACTCATGGCTAATCATTGGGGAATCCGGCGTCCATACTCCGTGCACACCTTGTGATTCATCCCAATCGGAGAAACAGCCATGACGCAACAGACACTTCCCCTGGCCGGCAAGACCGCGCTTGTTACCGGCGGTTCGCGCTCCATCGGCGCCGCCATCGCCCGCCGCCTGGCCGCAGACGGCGCGGCCGTGGCGCTGACCTACAGCGCCTCGCCTGACAAGGCCGCCACCGTGGTGCGGGAGATCGAAGCCGCCGGCGGCCGGGCCATCGCGCTCGCCGCTGATGCTGGCGACCCTGCCGCCGTGCGCCGCGCTGTGGCCAGCACGGTCGAGGCGCTGGGCGGCCTGGACATTCTCGTCAATAACGCCGGCCTAGGCCTGGGCGGCGCCATCGAGGACATTCCCTTCGACACTTACGAGCGCATGATTGCGGTGAACGTGACGGGGGTGTTCGTGGCCACGCAGGAAGCGGTGCGCCACATGAAGGCGGGCGGGCGCGTGATCCATATCGGTTCGTCGATGACGCGCTATGCGGCGTTTCCCACGGCATCGCTCTACACGCTGACGAAGGGCGCCATCACCGGTTTCACGCGCAGCCTGGTGCGCGATCTCGGGCCGAAAGGCATCACGGTCAATACCGTCCATCCGGGCCCGACCGATACGGACATGAATCCCGATGGCGGTCCGGTCAGCCAGATCGTCGGCCCTGGCATCGCCGTGGGCCGGTACGGCCAGCCGCATGAGATTGCCGGTGTCGTAGCATTCCTCGCGAGTCCCGACGCAGCGTTCGTGACCGGCGCCGAGATTGTTGCCGATGGCGGCTTCACGGCCTGAGCAAGGAGACCGCCATGCAAACAGACATCGGTAAGACTATCGGCATTATCGGCGCGGGTGCGATCGGCATTGCGTTCGCGACGGCGCTGGCCCGACACGGCATCGAGGCGGTGGTGGCGAATAGCCGCGGACCCGAAACGCTGCATGCCGCCATGCAGGCGATTGGGCCCTCGATTCGCCCGGGCACGCGCGAGGAAGCCGCAGCGCAGGACATCGTGCTGGTGGCTGTGAACTGGTCGAAGCTGCCACTGGCACTGAGCGGGCTGCCCGAATTTGGCGGGCGGATTGTCGTCGACGCAAACAACCCAATTGAGGCCCCGCTGTTTCGCCCCGCGGACCTGCATGGCCGCTCTTCGAGCGCAGTGTTTGCAGACCTCGTGCCCGGCGCGCGTGTTGTCAAGGCGTTCAATCACCTGCAACCCGCGCTGGTGTCTGGCGATCCGCAAGCAGAAGGTGGCCGCCGCGTGTTGTTCTTATCGGGTGACGATGCGAGCGCCAAAGCCGAGGTGGCCACGTTGATCGATCGTCTTGGGTTTTTCGGCATCGATCTCGGTTCGCTCGATGTGGGCGGAAGGCAGCACCAATTTCCTGGAGGACCACTGGCGGCCCTTAACTTGGTGACAATGCGCTCGACTTGAAAGGCGGGACTGGAAGCAACCGAAAGAGGAACTCGCTAACGACGGCCCGGCAAGCTCCATATAGTGCACGTGTCCGCTGTGGCAGATCAACGGCCATCAGGAGTGGTTGGATGGGCTGATTGCCAGCGCCGATAAATGATTATGCAGCAACTGGCCCTTCGAAACGCCTCAAACGGATAGCCTTCATTCGCCAAGTGTGGCCGCCGTCGCACGTTGCCGCGCCCCGCAGGAGGGCTCCTAAACGTTAGCAGCAAGCGACGCCGCCTTCTCAATGCCACGTACCTGCGTACGTGCAGCAACCGGCAAGTACGCTTAGTTCAGCGCGAGGTTAGGCGAGCCAAGTTTCCGGTAGTCGCGGCGCACGTTCCGACCTGCGAGCTGATATGGCGCCAGATCGAGAGCGGGTGAACGGCCGCACAAAGTGTCCGCGACGAGCTTGGCGCTGGCACAGGCGAGCGTGAAGCCAAGGGCTCCGTGTCCAGTGTTTAGATGAAGGTTCGACAAATTTGTCTTACCAAGGAGAGGCTTGCTGTCCGGCGTGGCCGGACGGGCGCCGGTCCAGACTTGTGCTCCGGAGTAATCTCCAGCATTTGGCATCGTGGCCGCGGCTTGGGACCTGAGAAGCTCGATCCGCGCCGCATCGAAGTGGGAGTCGGTGGGCGTCATATCAACCATTCCCGCGATTCGCAGGTGCTGACCGAGCTTGGCATAGACGATCTTATGATGCAGGTCTGTTACGCTCAACGCAGGGGCCTGATGTGCCTCCTCCACCGGAACAGTCAAGCTGTAACCCTTGAGCGGATACATCGGAAGTCGAATGCCGAGGTCGGCTGCCAGCTCTGAGCTGCCATTGCCGAGCGCGAGCACATACAAATCGGCATTGACATCGCCAGAATCGGTGCGCACCGCCACCACCTTGCCGCCTTCCCGGATGAGCCCGTGGACTCGATTGTTGAACAGGAAGTCGACTCCATACTTCTCTTTGGCGACACGACCAAGTTCGCGCGTGAAGAGATAACAATCGCCGGCCTCTTCGGAGGGGGTCAGGATGCCTCCGGCCAACTTGTCGCCCACTGCGTAAAGCGCAGGCTCTGCAAGCACGCACGCCTTCGCGTCCAGTGCACTTTGTTCGGCGCCAAACTTCGCCTGGAATTCCATCTGCCGTTTCGCAACTTCAAACTCGACAGGATCACGATACACAACAAGCTTGCCGCTCTTGCTGTGGGCGAAATCGATGCCTTCATCCAGCATGACATCGTTCATGACGGCTTTGCTGTAGGCGCCGAGCAACAACATTTCCACCGTTGTCTGTCGACTACGGTCGGTAGTGCAATGACGAAGGAACTGCATGCACCAAGTCCATTGCGCCAGGCTCAGCCTGGGCCGGAAAAGCAATGGTGCTGTCTTACTGAGCAGCCACGCGGGTAAATGATGAAGGGCCGAGGGGCCGGCGAGCGGCGCGACATAGCTGTAGCTGAGCTGGCCCCCATTTGCAAAGCTCGTCTCCACGCCGGCTTCCGGGTGTTGTTCGACGACAGTGACGCGATGACCTTCACGAGCCAGGAAGTAAGCGGTGGTCACGCCGACGACGCCGCCGCCAAGCACACATACATGCATAGTTTCGTTTGGGGTTGTTGTCCCAGTTACGTACTGGAGAGAGACGCTCGCTGTTGCAATTTCAGCGCTACACCAGTATGCGAACGTCTGTAAGTCGGCGCAATTGACAAAACGCTACCGGGTATAACCCTCAGTTAATCCATTTTGGTGCGTCGATGTATGCGTCGCACGAATTCGAGGCTAACGCTGTTCGGAAGGGCGCAATAGTCGCGCGGCCGTAGCTGGAAGCGCACATCGTCCGGCATATAGCCTCAGGTTAGGCGGGGCAAAAAAAACGCATTAGACGGAGGCGCGTGATCGGGAAACAATCGGCCTCTCTCACCACTATGCAGTACTGCCATTAGGCAGACGCGGAAGCACGCACTATGAAACTGATCACCGATGAGCAAGTCCGCAGCGTTCTCACCATGCGCGAGAGCAGCGCGGTTGTGCGCGATGCGTTCATCGCGGCAGCACAGGGACGCGCCGTAACACTTCCTCGCTCGCGTACCTATCTCGACCATCTGACGCTCAGTGTTATGGGCGGCATCGTGGCGCCTGCCGGGATGTGCGGAGCGAAGGTCTATTCCACTAACGCTGGGAAATTCGACTTCGTTGTCGTGCTCTTCGATGGCACGGACGGCCACTATCTGGGGACTCTCCAGGGTAACGCACTGACGGAGTTCCGTACTGCGGCGACCACGCGTGTCGTCATCGAGGCGCAAATGCCCCAAGAGGCTTCCACGCTGACGATCTTCGGTGCGGGAGTTCAGGCGCGGGCACATCTCGCCGCGTTGCTGGAGCTCGATGTGTTCCGCCGCGTCTTCATTGTCAGTAAGGGCGACGGAGAAGCAATGGCGGCCAGCTTCTCGCAAGCGCATCCGCACGTGGAGTTCCAGACTGCTGAAGCAATTACGGCTGTGCCGGAAGCGGATGTAGTGATCACATGCACCCGGAGCCCGACGCCCTTGTTTGATGGCAAGCTCCTCAAGCCGCACGCTTTTGTCGCCGCAATCGGATCGAGCAAGCCACAGACGCGCGAAATCGATGATTCCACGCTGCAGCGCGCGGCCCGAATTATCGTCGAGCACAAGGAACAGGCGCGCAACGAAGCGGGCGACCTGGTGATGGCGCAGGATGGCGTCGTCGACTGGGATCGCGTTCTGGAGATCGGCAACGTGTTGCCTGAAGACGCCGCTGCTCACGGCGCTGCTCAAGGCATCGGCATCTACAAGTCGGTTGGCGTCGGGCTTGTCGACGTCGCCCTCTCGGCGCTCGTCTACAAGAAACTCGAAGCTGTGCAGTCATAGATTCGCCGGCCTGGTACCGCCTCCTCGAAGAATAAGGAGGTGTGGATGGCGGCGGTCGCTCTGGGCCTGTTTTTTGGGGGAGCGCGTTCTCCAAGCGCACCGACGTCTACCTGAACGTTGCCTATATCCGGAACAAGGACGGATCGGACCTCGGCACCGGTGGCTTTGGAACAACCGTTGCTGGCAAGAACCAGGCCGGTGCGGTCTTGGGCGTTCGACACAAATTTTAATCTCGGTAAATCAGCCGCATTCGAGGGGGCGCATATGATGCGCCCTTTTTTCGTTTGCTCACTTCATACGCTCGGGGCCCACGCTTTATCCGACGATCGTGGGTCACAAGAGTGTGAGGGCGCCCACCGTTGTATTGCCACCCTTTTATTGGCGGGGAGCGCAGCCAAGCACAACCGGCTACATGGCTTTTGGGCAGCGCAAAACGCCCGCCGCTTCTGGGGCGACGGGCGTCTAAGTCAGCTAGTGAGCGATTGCAGTGGTCTGGCGCTATCCGTGCTTTGGCTCGAGGTGGTCTCCCGCCAGACCGTAGAGCTCCTCGTCCGGGGCCTTCCAAAGCAGTGCTGCCACGATGGAGAGGGCGCCAACACCTACGAGAAGATAAAAGGCGGAGAAGAACGCGCCGCCAGCGGCGGTAATCAATGCTCCCATGATTGCTGGGAAGATCGAATTGCCGAGCTGCCCCCCGAAGTTCATCAGGCCGGTGGTGCTGTCGATGAGGTGTTCCGGCGCACGACGCAATGGTGCTGAGAATACCGTCGCGTAGACCAGGTTGAACGAGAGCGATGGAACGTTTTGCGGGCCAGCCCGGTCATTCGACCTTTGCACCGCTCTTGCGTACTACTTCACCCCATTTCGCACGTTCGGCCTTGATGTGCTTCCGGGCATCGTCCGGGGTGCCACCCACAGGCATGGAGCCCAGCTTCTGAAGCTGGGCCTGGACGTTCTTGTCCTGCATGACCTCATTGAATGCCTTGTTGAGCTTCGTGACGATCTCCGCCGGTGTGCCGGGAGGAGCGATGATGGCACCCCAGGCAGTCATTTCGAAGCCCTTGACGCCTGCCTCATCCATCGTCGGGACGTCAGGGAAGAGTGGCGTTCGCGCTTTGGACGTGACTGCCAATGCGCGGACCTTACCTGCCTTCACATTTGGCCCGATGGGGCCGAAGTTGTCGAACATGAACTGGACATTGCCGGCCATCAGGTCATTCTGAGCTTGAGGAGCCCCTTTGTACGGTACATGCACTGCCTTGATACCAGTCATGGTCTTGAAGAGCTCGGCACCAATGTGTGCCGACGTTCCGATACCTGCCGAGCCGAAGGAAACCTTGTCGCCGTGTTGCTTGCAGTACTGGACGAGTTCCTGCACGTTTTTCACCGGCAGATTGTTGTTCACGACCAGTACGCTCGCGGTCTTGGTCAGAAGGACAACCGGCTCTAACTTGTTGGGGTCATATGGCAGCTTCGTGAACAAGAATTCGTTCGTCGTCAACGTAGCGTTGTTGCCATAGCCGATCGTGTAACCATCAGGCTGCGCAGTCATGACGGCCTGCATGCCGATGTTGCCGGCGGCGCCGGGCCGATTGTCGACCACGAGCGATTGACCGAGCTTCTTGCCGATCTCGTTGCTAAAAATCCGTACGACGATGTCCGGGCTGCCGCCAGCGGCTGACGGCACAACGACGCGGATAGGGCGATCAGGATAGGCCGCGTGGGCAGCACCGATGGACATGGCAAAGGCCGAGGCGACGAAGATTTTGCGAAGCAAAGAGTAGCTCATGGTTTCATCCAGTGAAGAAATGCGCGATCGTGTCGGACCGCCGCAAGCGCGGCTGGGAGCGATGTCATATTGATGTGACATGCGGCCCCCGTCTAATGAAAAGATAGAGGGGGACATAGTTTTTGGTTATGCCGTAGGGTTCTCTCTACCCCCCATTCCCATCTTCGCTATGATGGTGCATAACCACCGGTTAAGGCGGCCCGCTTTTTTTCATTTGTCATGTACAAGCGCGCGCGCCAAACTTTCCCCATCCTGACGCTTTTGCGTCACTTTTCCGGACTTGCCGCGGCCTGCGGCGAACCATAGGGGTAAGCAATGCGTGTATTCAGCGCCGGCATTGGCACCGAAACCAACACTTTTTCTCCGTTGCCCACGGGCCTCGATGCTTTCAAGGCGGGGGGGTACTACCCGGCAGGCAAGCATCCGGAGCAGATGACGCGTTACGCTGCGCCACTGATCATTGCACGCGAGCGTGCGCGCACAAAGGGGTGGACAGTCCTAGAGGGACTTTATGCGCAGGCGCAGCCGGCCGGCCTGGTAACTCGGGCGGCGTACGAGACGCTCCGGGACGAGTTGCTTTCCGATCTAAAGAAAGCACTGCCGGTCGACATGGTTCTCCTCGGCCTACACGGCGCCATGGTCGCCGATGGTTATGATGATTGCGAAGGCGACCTGATCGAGCGTGTCCGCGCGATTGTTGGACCGGAAGCGATTATCGGTTGTGAGTTGGACCCGCATGCGCACCTCAGCGAAGAGATGGTCTCCAACGCAAACATACTGATCGCGTACAAGGAGTATCCGCACACCGATATCAGGGAGCGAGCTATCGAACTCGTTGATCTGTGTGCTCGCACTTATGCGGGGGATATCCATCCCGTGGCTGCAGTGGTGGACACAAATATGGTCGTGCCGATTCACACTTCAAGGGATCCGGGCAGAGCGTTCGTGGACAAGCTTGCTGGGTTGGAAGGCAAGAATCGCGTTCTGACCATTTCGGCTGTTCAGGGATTCGCGACGGGCGATGTGCCGGCCATGGGGACGAAAGTTCTTGTGTATACCGACGGTGATGCGGTTGCGGCCCAGACGCTCGCTCAAAGCCTGGCGGATGAACTCATAGCACTTCGTGAGCAGCTTCGACCGTATTACCTGACTATCGACGAGGCGCTTGACGACGCGTTGGAAGCGGGACAAACGCCAGCAATTCTCGCTGACCGGTCCGACAATCCCGGAAGTGGCGCGGCTGGCGATTCGACCTTCATTCTCGGGCGACTCATCGAGCGCGGTATTACTGACGTCGCCGTGGGGCCGCTATGGGATCCCGTTGCGGTGCAGATGGCATTCGCAGCGGGCGAAGGCGCGCGCGTCGGACTTCGGATCGGCGGAAAGATCAGCCCTGGTTCCGGAAATCCGCTGGACGTTACCTGCCTTGTCAAGACGCTCCGTCACAACTACATCATGACCGGCATCGCTGGCGAACCGCTTTCAGTGGGCGACGCCGCCCTCATTGAGTTCGACGGTATCGAGTGTGTATTGATCTCGAATCGGTGCCAGGCGTTGAACGTGGACCTGTTCACAGGTATCGGCTGCGATATCGCCAAGAAGAGGATCGTGGTAGTCAAGTCGGCCCAGCACTTCTACGCATCCTATTCCAAGGTGTCAGAACGAGTCCTTTACGTAGGCGCTCCTGGTTCGGCTACGCCGCGCTACGACTTGCTGACTTACAAAAAGGCAAAGCTGCCAAAATGGCCGATTACCCCGAGCTAACATCGTCGCCACCGCATGGAACTGGCATTACGTGTTTGTGCACGCGGAGCCGGATCATTTGGCATGGCCACCTAATGGTGGATTGGTGCAATGAACATTTCGGCACCGTCGGTGCGCGACTAACATTGGAGCTGGCATGCGGCTACGTCATATTGAAGTATTCCACGCAGTCATGCAGGCAGGCTCGCTGTCGAGCGCGGCTGAATTTCTGAACATCTCGCAGCCTGCGGCGAGCAAGATGCTTGCGCAGGCAGAGCAGAGTCTGGGGATTGCGCTATTCAAGAGATTGCCGGGGGGGCTTAAGCCCACCCCCGAGGCCACAGTTCTGTTTCAGGAAACCAAGCATCTCCACTCGAGTCTGGAGCGCGTTCGCCAGCTAGCCCGCAATCTCACCGCGCATCCGGGAGGAATTCTGAGGATCGGATGTATCCCCAGTCTCGGATTGAGCCTCGTCCCCCAAGCGGTGGCCGAGTTCATTCGCCTGTGTCCGGATGTCTCGATCAACATCCGTACCGAAAATAATGAAGTGCTGTCGGCGCTCTTGTTGGCGCGAGAGATCGACATTGGCATCGCATTTGAACCGTCAGCGCCACCCGGAATCACCGTCGAGGAATTGGGGCGAGCCCGGGCCGTTTTTTTCGGCCCTGAGAGCGTTCGCCGCGGACGAGGCGTCGTTCATCTCGATGACCTGGAACGTTCCCAGTGGATTCGTCTTGACTCGGCTGATCCCCTGGGGTCGCGCATCGAAGAGGTGCTTCCCGCCATCAACGATGGCAGCGCGACTATTGAGGTCAAGACCTATTATCTTGCGCGGGCACTTGTGGAAAGGGGCGTAGGCTTTTCGATTATCGACGAGTACACGGCTCAGTCCACGAGCGACACAAAGCAACTGATATTCGTTGAGCCGCCGTTGTCCGTGGGCGTTTGCATCATGACTGCCGCCAGCAACGTTGGGACCCACGCGCTGAAAGTCTTCATCGAGCAAGTCACGAAGCGTTTGAGCGCAAAGTAAGCGTGGTCGGCCGGTTGTGGCTGACAGCTACTCAAATCTCTGACGGTTCGTCCGGTGTCTCGCTTGGCAGAGCGCTCAGCCAGGCGGAGAAGCGTTTGAGCGCATCAAGGTCGGAACGCCACTCGGGCCAACGAAGATAGTACCCACGAGCAGCGATCCACGGCACTCTGCTAAGGCAGACCAACTGCCGCGATTGCACGGCATTGCTCACGATGAAGTGGGGAAGTAGGGCAATACCCAGGCCCTCGATGGCGCCCGCCAATGCCATCGAAAGAAGCGCATAACATGGCCCACCTTGCAGATTGGACTCCGGAAGAGCACCCGACAGGCCCACCTCCTGCAGCCACCCGGGCCACGCTTCTGGGACTGTCACTCGCCGAATCAACGCAAAAGACTTCAGCAGGTCCAGGAGTTGGTCCTTCGATAACGAGACCCCTCGTATCTTTCGCTCCGCCTTAGTGGCTCTTCTTCTCCGTAGGTTAGTCAGGGCGTTGCTTCCGGGTTGTCGCGACCATGCGGTCGATGTCGATCATGGCGAATTTCCACCATAACGCGACATCAGCTGACGTGGGTCCGCAAGCCGTTGGATAGCAGTCATACACAAACACGCTGCCTCCGGCCGCTAATGGCCGGTCTCGGACCAATGCTCGTCCCGATACTTCGACCGGTTGAATCCAAAACCCAAAGCGGCCGGTGAATAACTCAGGAAGCGCCCATTCAAAGATCGAATGGGGTGTGGGCTAGTTTCACACGAACTTGCTTGGACAAGGTCTTGGCAGCGGGCGATTCCCGCACCGCGCCCCGCAGAAGTTCTTTATTGGATTCGGACAGCGGACCCTCGTGATCGATCTCGGCGCCTAAGTTCGTATCAGTCTCGAGGCGCTCGATGGCGACCTTTACGCTGAATCCTGTGAAGCTTACGCCTGCCCTTTGTCCCACCATTTCAGGCGATGACCTTCTACTCTGCGGCAGGCTGCTCACGCATGCGACGGGCTTCGTCGCGCAGGAACTGCTGGTAATCGTCCAGATCCCCGTCGAAGGGCTCGACGCCGCCCTTGGTGACCAGCCAGAACTCGTCACATACGGCGCGCAGCAGGGCCCGGTCGTGACTGACCAGCATCACTGTGCCTTCGAATTCGTTGAGCGCCATGCCTAGCGCTTCGCGTGTGGCCAGGTCGAGGTGGTTGGTAGGCTCGTCGAGCAGCAGCAGGTTGGGGCGCTGCCACACGATCATGCACAACACGAGCCGCGCCTTTTCGCCGCCGCTCATCGTGCTAACCGCCTGATGGACCATGTCACCACTGAAGTTGAAGGTGCCGAGGAAGGTGCGAAGCGATTGTTCGGTGCCACTCGCATGTGCGCCGGCGTGTCCTTGGCAAGGCGGATCATGTGTTCCATCGGCGTGTCGAGCGGGCGCAGCACGTCGAGTTCCTGCTGACCGCGGGGGCCAGCAAACGCTGTCTGCCCAGGAGGTCAAAGGCCTTCGCCTGTTCATCGGCAAGGCTCAATGCGCGACGTGCCACAACGGCCCGCTCCTGACCGACCAGGCCTTCCACAACACCGGCATCCCACCCAGAGAGCCCGCACGCCCAGACCGTGGCCGCGCGCCCGCCACAGCCAAGGTTCTGGCGGACGAGTTCAACTGCCTGAGCCGCTACAGCGACGCGCCCCCGCAAGCGTGCCAGGAATTGAGCTTCATGGCGACCGGCGAACCGGGCATGGAAGGCGTCTTTAAGACCCCGAGCTTGCGCAACGTGGCCCTACGAGCTCCGTACATGCACGCAGGCCAGCTTGCGAACCTGGACGAGGTAGTGACGCACTACGTGCGTTCGCCGGCAGCGGCGGTTGGTCATTCCGAACTGGCACATGGCGGCCAGGGACACACTGAGCGCAAGCCCATCCGCTTGACGGAGGAGGAGACGCGGGACGTTGTCTCGTTCCTGAGCAGTCTATCGGGGCCCATCGTGGAGCGCCCGTCTCGACCTGATTATCACGGCTCCGAGCAAGTCTCAGGCCGGTAAGCGCGTCATTGTAGTTGGTGAGGCGGTCGTGCGAGACCTGGCCAACAATCCTAGGCTCGCTAATGGCTTCCGTCCCCTGGCTTTGGTCGCTGTGCAGGTGCGGCTAGTTACTATCGAACTCTGAGTTGGCGCAGAGACAGGAGCTGTTTGGATGGGCTCCTTGGCGGACGAGTACCGTCCTCGGGCGGGCGAGGCTTTAGGTTTGGGACCGCCAATACGTCGGTTCTGCTTTCTCCGATTGGGGCTGGCGTCCTCGGTCGATACATCGAAAGCACGGCCAGCCGGAGCGAAGGCCTACTTTGCCTCCTCCGGGATTTGCTCCTATCGTGAATGCGCGTGTCGCTCTTATTTTCAAAGGCCGAACTGGCGTGGATTTCCTGAGCTGACAAGTGGCGTTTGGCGCATTTTCCAGCAGCGGAACAAGGGTGACAGGGCAAGAATGAGTTGACCTTGTAAGGTCTGGGCGTCTGGGACGACGAACGTGGTGAAGCAGGCGGTCACCGATGTGCCGCCTGCCGTCGGAGAAAGCAAGTGAACAATGCCCACCATGTGCCGCCCGATAAGTTGGCGCTGCACGGCCAGTCCATCCAGCCCGCATGGGTTCGCATCACGCACTGGCTGAATGTCATCGCGGTGCTCATCATGATGCTTAGCGGCTGGCGCATCTACAACGCATCGCCGCTGTTCGGCTTCCACTTTCCCAATGCAATCACCCTGGGCGGCTGGCTTGCCGGGGGCCTGCAGTGGCATTTTGCTGCGATGTGGCTCCTTGTCGCCAATGGCTTGTTCTATTTGGTGATGAATATCGTCACGGGCCGTTTCCGGCGACGCTTCTTCCCGCTTTCCGTCCCAGCGGCGCTGCGTGACATTGCAGCAGCCATGCGAGGCAAGCTCACGCACCCCAATCTGGCCGAATACAACGCTGCCCAGAAGCTTTTCT
This sequence comes from Cupriavidus sp. CP313, assembly GCF_054072015.1. Taxonomy (NCBI): domain Bacteria; kingdom Pseudomonadati; phylum Pseudomonadota; class Betaproteobacteria; order Burkholderiales; family Burkholderiaceae; genus Cupriavidus; species Cupriavidus sp. CP313. Next base: position 25,692 of record NZ_JBSVZB010000047.1, read on the forward strand.
ACGTGGGGGTGGTGGTGATAATTGTGCTGACAGTGCTGTCTGGGCTTGCCATCTGGAAGTCGGTTCAATTTCCCTTGCTACGTGTATTGATGGGAGGCTATGACGCTGCGCGTTGGGTGCACTTCATCGGCATGAGCGCGATTGCGCTCTTCCTTGTCATTCATGTGGTGATGGTGTTGCTGGTACCACGCACCCTCATCATCATGCTGCGCGGACGCTAGGTTTCGATGGGGAGAATGGTCATGAGCAAAGCTGAGCGAATCGTCAGGCTCGACCGCAAGCTGATATTGGACGATGCAACTCGCGAGCTGAGCATGCCATCTCGCCGACTGTTTGGAAAGCGTGCCATTACGCTTGGTGGCTTGCTACTGCTGACGGGCTGCAGCATTACCGACAAACCGTCGGTTGAGTCCTTTCTAATGGCAGTTTCGCGCTTCAATGACCGCGTGCAGGGCTGGCTGTTCGACCCTAACCGGCTGGCGCCGACCTATCCCGAGTCAAGGCTGACGCGGCCGTTTCCTTTCAATGCCTACTACGGCCTCGCTGATGTACCAGAGGTAGATGCCAACGCGTTTCAACTGGAAGTCGGTGGCTTGGTCTCGCGCAAGACGGCATGGACCCTCGAAGAACTCTACGCGTTGCCGCAGACGGCGCAGGTGACTCGCCATATTTGTGTCGAGGGGTGGAGTGCCATCGGCAAGTGGGGCGGTACGCGCTTCTCTGATTTTCTCCAGCGCGTCGGTGCCGATACCACTGCAAAATACGTGGGCTTTCTCTGCGCCGATGACTACTACACCAGCATCGACATGCCCACTGCGCTGCATCCACAGACCTTGCTTACTTTCACCTACGATGGCGAACGCCTGCCGCCGAAGTATGGGTTTCCGATGAAGCTGCGCATGCCCACCAAGCTTGGGTACAAGAACCCGAAGCACATTGTCGCGATTTACGTCACAAACAAGTATCCCGGCGGTTACTGGGAGGACCAGGGATACAACTGGTTTGGGGGCTCCTGACCCCCCGAAACCTGACCGGCAAGTCTGCCGGCTTCTCCCTACCAATCCAATCAAGGAGCACAACATGAACAAACGCCTGGTTTTGCTGCTTTCCTCCGCGGTGTTGCTTGCCAGCCATGCATGGGCACAGGACGCGATGAAGAAGGACGAGATGGGCAAGGGCGCCATGGGTGCCAGCGGCAGCATGGCGAAAGAGTCCATGGGGAAGGACGACATGGACATGAAAAAGGAAAAAATGAGCAAGAGTCACGCCAAGAAGCCTCACGAAAAGAAGGAAGGCATGAGCAAGGATGCGATGGGAAAGGATTCCATGGGGAAGGACGCCACGAAGCAATAGTAGGTCGTGCGCACGTTGCCTACCCGTCGACTAGTGAGGGAAAGGAGGCCTCATCTTCCGTTGGCCGACAGGTGAGGCTTCTTATGGCGACCACGGCGTGCTGCCACCGGCATAAACGCTGGACAGTAGCAACCGCTGGCAGATGACTGGGAAACGCGGCGATAAGCCGCCAAGGCGCCTCTGGGAGGTAGCTAGCGCACTGGTTGCAACATCTACCACGGTCACCCAATAGTCTGCTTACAGCAAATCCACGGCTATCTTTCGGGGACTGCACCGTGTAGCCTCATTCAGGCTTGCGATGCCCGTATGTGCGAGAAACTGACGATGAAGGCCCATGAGCGTTCGGCTGGCTTGATGGTCCTGCGTAGCTTTGGCGACCAGTGGCACTGCCTGGTCCTGCGCGCATATCGGAATTGGGACCTGCCCAAAGGCTTGTTAGAGCCTGAGGAAGAGCCGCTACAGGCTGCGTTGCGTGAGACCAGAGAGGAAACCGGCTTATATACGCTCGAGCTTCGTTGGGGCGAAGACTATCGGGAAACAGAACCCTACGGGCACGGTAAGGTTTCGCGCTTCTATCTAGCGTTGTCACCTATCGGAGACGTGACTTTGCCGAATAGCGCAGAACTCGGTCGCCCGGAGCACCACGAATTTCGCTGGGTCACCTTTGCCGAGGCTAGGAAGCTTCTGCCGTCTCGGTTTGAACCGATTCTCGGATGGGCGCAGCGTACCGTCAGTGCGGTCGGCTAGCTTCCGCATGCGCCGGGTTGGCGTCCCGGCATGTCCTTGCGGGTGCGTGTGCTTACAGTCTGGCGGCCAGCTCGCAGAGCCCTACGGCTTGCTTCCGAAGGCTCACCGAGCAGGCAGCCGCGCGCGGGTGCCGTTCCAGCCGTCGCCGAGGTGCCAGCCGTTACTTGTCCTGTTCCTGAATAGCGTGAACGAGATTGAAGCCAGCGCCGCGGACGACCCTTGTAATATTCGGCTTATCCAAAAGACAAAGACGCAGTGGCGACTCATATCTTGCGATACCTTCAGCCACGGTATGCCGGGTTCACCGGGGGAGCACAAGATGCCTTCAAACAACCAGATTGACCTCGAAGTTGCGCGCCTACACCCATTGCGACGCGCAGGGAGTTGAGAGCATTGAAGAATTCGAGGCGCGGGTCGGTTCTGGAGTAGGTGGATCTGGGCGCGATCGCGGTGGGACCTGAAGAAGACGGCTCCTTCCTGATGGTCGGAGTGCGTGGCGTGATCGAGGCGATCGTTGGAGGGGTGGCACCAGCGTTACCAATGCTGGAGCAGACCGCGACGAATGCAGACATCGCGGCGACTGCGAAGAGGCACTTTTTCACGTTTTTCCGGTTATTTTATATCTGTATAAGCGGAGCCAGCGATCCGCGGGTGACCCTGGCAAGTCCGCTTCCGGAGGCTTAACGTGATATTGCGAAGATTGGTGGACAGGAGCATGCGCGCCTTGGGGGCAGCAAGATTGGGGGGGGGAGTGGGGTGCACCGCCGGTGCCCACGCAAATGCAAGAACCTAGAGACTGTCTAGGCGCCCACAAAGAGCAACCTGAGTATTAGTGCTCGACCCTGTCATTGGGTGGCGACACAAAATAGGCGCATCGCGGACCTGCGGGGAGAACGAAGGTCGCATGTCGACCCACTCCCGCCGGTCGCACGATCGGACATCGAAGGTCCGCTAACCGACCGCTTCCCGCCATAACGCAACCGCCTAGTCGTCCACCTTGATCTCTATCTGAGTGACACCGCTACTCTTTTCATCGTCCGGTGCAGTTGGAAACGTTACCCGCCCATTTGAGGACAAAATTGCTTGTCTGCATGCTCGCGCGTATCCGGAATTTGGGGATGCAACTAGATACTGCACTGGAGGAAACAGATCGGGAGTAAAGACCAAGGCGGTAGAAGCAGTTCCTGCGGCACTGTGGCATTTCTCCGTGAAAGGGTCCCCACGGTCGCCTAGCGACTGAAGTCGGAAGCCATTACCGAATAGGACGGCTTTGGCGGGCACCGTTACTTCATCTCGCTGTAAATCTTCGTGAATGTTCATGGAGAGTTGGCGCAACTTATCAATGTTCACGGCCTTATTGTCTTTGCCTTCTGCTTCCCCGATAAGCCGCCCCTCGTCACATTCGAATACGACATCAAATTCAGAATCCGAATCCTTAAAGGACTCAGCCTTGAAACCGAGGAGTCGAAGCGCATCAATAATTGCTGCTTCCAGAGCTTTTCCCTTTTCATACAACAACGCTCTTAGTGCCCCGGCAGATTTAAGGGCTTCCGATATTTCTTCCTTTCGTTTTTGCGCTTCTTCGACCTGTTTTTCGGCGGCGAGCAGTTCGATGCTTAGATTCGCTTCGGAGGCGAGCATATAACGGTTGTCGCTTGCCCATGTAGGTTCGGGAGTCACCTCAAGTGCGCTTCGCAACGCCTTGTCTAGCCCGACAATTGATGCCACCAAATGCTTGGAAAATTGTTGGCCGTCCTTTGTCCATTCGTCGTTCTCTTCATCAAAAAAATCATCGGAGTAGAAATCAATGTCGGGTAAGCATAGGAGCGTCCCCGCCGATGCCTTGGCTCGATAGAGAGCACCGACAAACTTCCCGCCAGAGCGAGTTACCAGGCATCCGGGTACGCTCTCATTGGTGAGGAGTACCTGGTATGTTGAATGTTTTTCGAACGCGCCCCAATAGGCAGCCAGAATCTCAGAACCACGATCCACCAGCCTCATCGCAGTTCCGGAAGTCAGCACTGGAGACAATGATGCAGGTATCGCTTCGTAGTTGCTATAGAGGGCAACGTGCGTAGTTGTCTTTTGATTGCGACCGGTTCCGGAATAGGTTCGCTTGCCAGTGTCGACATATACCTCAGTCAAAGGTGGAAGATAAACTACTACGGTTTTGCCAGTATCAACGGCTTGCTTTAGTTCTCGGCGCCAATGCTCGCAGCACTCTTTGAGGAGAAAGGAGGTGCTCTCACTCAGACTCGGCTTACCTTGAAATTTATCGCTGTAGGAAACGAATTCGTCAATATCTGGCCTGAACAATACAATATCCCAGTCTAGCAAAGATACCTTGGATCGAAACTCGGCGTATTCTATTTCTGGTGACGCGATTGAAAATCCAACGGTAATTATCTTCTTGCTCATAATTCTGTCCCCCTAAGTTTGTTATTTCCGCGCAGCGATTACGGATTGATTGCTCGATTATACCGGTGTGTCAAGCCGTCCGACGTTGATTGACGCATCGATATGTTGGCGGCCATTTCTCGGAGGAGGCGTGCGGATCGGGTCATCGTCGCCTTCTGTGGTCGATGACTTGCCCGTCAATAAGGGGGGCGGATTGACCGTTCGGCTTTGAAGCTACTGCTGCGGTGGCGCCGGGTTGACATGTTGACAGGCCGATGTGGGCCGACAGTGATCATCCGCTGGCCGTGAACTGGCATTCGCGGGAACGATGCATCCAATGATGAAGAAGGAACCTGACGCGACTTCACGAAGGGCAGTGCCCGGATGTCGCGAAAGCCGAGGAGCTTGCGTTGAGTATCCGGCGGGTTACGAACTGGAGCAGCCGTTCGATCGTTCGCTCGATCAACCGGTCGAGCGGCAGAAACTGGCCGGCTACCGCCGTTGCGCTCCTGCTAGATTCGACGGCGACGGTGAGCCACAGCATGCGGGGCCGGGCGAGCGCTGGCGTTGCCGTGATGCGGCGTCAGGGCACGATAACGGCGCCTTATCGCGAATAATCGAGAGGCACGCTCCGATGCGTCGACGTCTTGCGTGCTTCCGAGATCGGGGGCACCGTCATCTCGGACTTCTCGCTCCCGGTTTCGCGCTGCCGCGCCAGTGCGGACTGAGCATTCCGCGCTGTCCGCTGATTACGCCGGCTGCCATAAACGTCGTCACACAATGATGAGCCAGTCCGCTATTAGGTCTGCCAACCGCTGCGGTTATGCTCCGCGCTTCGTGCTCGCACGCGAAGCTCAGGCAGCGAAGAAGCACTTGCTAAAACTCCGCGCCGACACGAAGAAGGAGGCAATCGACGCGGCGAAGCGCGAGGTTGCCCAGGCGGTGGAAGCCGCAAAGTCCGCGTTTTTCCAGTTCGCCTGCAGAGCTATAGAACAGCGGCGGTGGAAAACTGTTCGCAAGAGGTCGCCTTCGGGTAACATCTCGCGCTCCACGCAAGGGCCGGAAGCTTAAGTGGTATAAGCCGTCGACTCATAATCGACTGATAGTGGGTTCGAGTCCCACCCGGCCCACCAATGATAGTGGTTCTTGTCATGCGAGGGATAGTGGGATACTGATACAACGACGCTGTCGAGTACCCGAGCTTCCCTACAGCGAACTGTTCATTGTCGAAAGGGCGGACCGCACCAGCTTACTCTGTCCACTGTGCATCCACCTCTCTCATCAAGTGCCCCGCGAGAATATAGTCCCCCAACTTCGCCGCCTTTGCCTCCAGGCTCTCTAGCTCATCTGCTGGCAAGTTGTTGAGCTCAAACTGACAGTACAGATTCCGCTGCCGGAACGTTGTCTTTGGTCGCAATAGGCCGGCAACGAGCGCAGCCGGCGAGCGGACGGCTATGTTTTCGTGCCCGCGATACTCGACGCGTATCCCAACCTTCTGGCCGAGCCTGCCGAGTTCAACAGCATCCTGCCAACCTGACTCGTAGTCCAACTCGACCACCGCTACTCCCTCTGTCTCCAGGAGCTTCAATGCCTCCCCTCTGGTTCCAGCTCGAGCTGTCGCCATTCTGTCCTCCGCTGCTTCCCTCGGCGGGCGTACGCGTATTTGCCAGCCGCAAACAGGGCGTGTGGCTATTCGCGCGCTTCTTCGGCCCTGGTCCTATATTGCACGGCAACATTGTAAGGGGCAGCTTCGATTGCTTGCGGATTTCGGTGAAGGTGATCAGCGGTTTCGGTGAACGTGATCAGGGAAGGAAGGTGGTACTGCGCGATCCGGTGCCAAATCAGAGATTCGACGACGGACGATGATGGCTGACATGGGCCGGCTATCGCCGTTGCGCTTCCGCCATCCCCGGTCGACAACGGTTAGCCGCAGCATACAGGCCAAGAAGTGCATGGGGCCGGAGTTGCCGGGACACGGCGATAGGGCACGAAGTCTTACCGAATGCTTCGCACGGCTTCGAGCATGGAGCGTCCTTGACTCGTCAGGCGGGGATAAGCATTGCCGCTATCATGCCCGTGCTCCATCGTGACCAGTTTGTGGGCCAGCAAGCCGTCCAATTGATCTGGTTCGAGATCATCGATATCTTGCGCATCGCCAACCAGTAGTAGTGCGGCGATTTCGTGCGGACTTAGCATGGCGGCCTCCTTTGCCGGCCTTTGCCGGGGTCGGAAAATGGAACCTACGACAGCTGGTCCGTGGGTCGAATTCCACGAGGACGATGAGAACGGCAGTGAATGCATCGGTGCGAGGGACGCGCGGGAAGCGCACACCGGGCATTCACCGTAAACTCTTTTGTCGCCTGAATCAAGCGACGCGTGTGTTGCGTCGCAGCAGGGCCAATCAATGCACCGGGGCATTTAAAGGCTTGTGAAGCCTCGACCAAAGGGATTGTCGGCGACGGCCCACCCGTGATACAAGATAGCCGCACATTTGGCGCAGGCCGGTGGCGTCATCTACAACTAGTCTTTCTTGGAACATTCAGAACATGGCAACAGGTACCGTCAAGTGGTTTAACGATGCAAAGGGTTTTGGGTTCATCACGCCGGACGACGGCGGCGATGACCTGTTCGCGCACTTCTCCGAGGTTCAGGGAAACGGCTTCAAATCACTTCAGGAGGGCCAGAAGGTCAGTTTTGAAGTCAAGCAAGGCCCCAAGGGGAAACAGGCAGCGAACATCAAACCGCTGTAAGAGTTCCGCGCTGCAAACGCGTCCTGTCAGGGCAGCGATCGGGCCGATGCGTGATCGCTGTGGGTCTGGGGTAGGGCGTCGAAAGGGGGGCGGACTCCTCGCCTTTGCTTAGCGCTCGAGAAAGGGCCTCAACTTGTCAGCGCGACTGGGATGCATCAGCTTGCGCATCGCCTTGCTCTCAATCTGACGGATCCGCTCGCGGGTCACGTCGAACTGCTTGCCGACCTCTTCAAGCGTGTGGTCAGAGGCCGTATCGAGCCCGAATCGCATCCGCAGGACCTTGGCCTCGCGCGGCGACAACTCGTCGAGTGCCTCATCGATCGCGGCGCGCATGTTCGCGTGAATCGCGGCCTCAGTCGGTGAACTCGCAGAGACATCCTCAATCATGTCACCGAGCGTCGCGTCGGCATCGTCGCCCACAGGGGTCTCGAGCGAGACAGGTTGCTTCGCGATCCTGAGGATACTGCGCACCTTTTCCTCGGACATCTCCATGCGCTCCGCGAGCACGGCGGGATGCGCTTCCTGTCCCGTCTGTTGCAGGAATTCGCGCGAAATCCGGTTCAGCTTGTTGACCATCTCGATCATATGCACCGGCACACGAATGGTGCGCGCCTGATCAGCAAGCGCACGCGTGACAGCCTGGCGGACCCACCAAGTGGCATACGTCGAAAACTTCCAGCCGCGCCGGTATTCGAACTTGTCCACCGCCTTCATCAGGCCAATATTGCCTTCCTGGATCAGATCCAGGAACTGCATGCCGCGGTTCAAGTATTTCTTGGCAATTGAAATGACAAGACGAAGATTCGCTTCGATCAGCTCCCGCTTGGCCTGCCGCATTTTCAACTCCGCGGCACTCATCTGGCGGTTGATCTGCTTGAGCTGCTGAAGTGGCAGCGAGGCCCGGGCCTCGATGTCGATGAGTTTCTGTTGCCCGGCCTGAATGGCCGGCAGATGTCGCTCAAGCGCCGCGCCAAATTGCCGCGAAGTCGCCGCCATGCGGCTGGTCCATGCAAGGTCGGTCTCGTGGCCCGGGAACGAATCGACAAACGCCTCGCGTGGCATGCCGCAACGGTCGACGGCGATCTCCAGGATGCTGCGTTCGATCGCACGAACCTCAGTAATCTGTGCGTGCACACTGGCGCACAGGCGGTCGATGGTTCTGGCCGTAAAGCGGATCGGCGCCAGTTCGCGCTGGATCGCCGAGCGCAATTGCGCAACCGCCGCGGAACGGGTTTTTCCAGTAACGGGTACAACCGGCAATTGCTCGAACAGTGCGCGCACGCGCACGAAAACCGCAAGACTGTCGTTCGTGAGCTGTTCGAGGCGGGCCGCGTTCGCTTTCTCCGGATCGCCGGCGTCCATTTCAACGTCATCACCGTCTGGGTCATCGTCGGAGGCGTCTGTTTCCACTTCAACTTCTTCGGACTCCAGCGTCATTTCGCTTTCGTTCACGTCGTCGCTGATGCCATCGACCAGTTCGTCGATACGCAGTTCGCCGGCAGCGATGCGGTCCGCATCGACAAGAATCGTGGACACGATCGACGGACACGTGGCGATCGCCTGAATCATGTCCTGCAGGCCGTCTTCGACGCGTTTTGCGATCTCGATTTCGCCAGCACGGGTCAGCAGTTCGCGGGCACCCATTTCACGCATGTACATCCGGACCGGATCAGTAGTGCGGCCGAATTCCGAATCGACGGTCGACAGCGCAGCTTCCGCTTCCTCGTCCGCCTGATCGTCTAATGCCACGGCGGCCGCGGCGTCGTTTAGCAGGAGCGTCTCTGTGTCCGGCGCCTGCTCGTACACGGCCACCCCCATGTCGCTGAACGTGCTGACGATCGTCTCCATCGCAGCAGTTTGCGTAAAGTTGTCGGGCAGGTGATCGTTGATGTCCGCGTGGGTGAGATAGCCGCGCTCACGACCAAGCGCGATCAGCGCGCGCATCTGGCGTTGACGCTCCTCGTCCTGGCGCGCCATTGACGCGATGTCCAGCGGTGTTGCGACGGCCTGGGTCTTTTCCTTTGGCGCGCGGCGCCCCGCTTTTGACGCAGCCGCGATCACGCGGGACACTGAATTGTCGCGAACTGGATTTGCCAATACATTCTCCTCGACAGGTTGGCCGACGATCGTCGCGTGCATGACGGCAGGTCAATTTGCCTGTCGAGGTGCGAACGAAATCGTGGAATGCTGCACGGACAGTCGAGGCCGGGATGCCTCTCACGGAATCCGGTGTGCGTAGAAGGGGGAACCCTACACTATACCGGACGACGTTGTGCGACGCAACATTCGGTGGGTAGAGATATTGCCCGAACTCTTCGAGAAAGGCCGAAAGATTCTCCTCTTCTCGCAGTTCACCAGCATGCACAAGCTCGTTGCCACCGCGCTCGACGAGGCGCATATCCCGTACCGGTGCTCACGGTCGATACCATCACCTATTTCTGCGAAGGGCACGTCCGGAGATCGTCCGGACCGGCACCGTGCACCTTCGGACACAAGCACTCGGCGAGCTCAGCGCCTCCAGGCGCTCTAGCTCACCTGCTGGCAGCTTGCTGAGCTCAAATTGGCAGTAAAGATTGAGCTGACGGAAGGTCAACTTTCGGGCGACTCAGCCCGCCAACGAGCGCCGCCGGGGAGCTAACGGCAATGCTCTCATGGCCGCGATACTGGACGTGTACACCGAGCTTTTCGCCTAGCCTGCCAAGTTCAATCGCATCTTGCCAACCAGACTCGTAGTTCAAATCCACGACCGTTACTCCCGCTGTTTCTAGGAGCTTCAGCGCCTCGCTTTTCGTCCCAGCCAGAGCTCTTCTCCACTACATGCAGGGCGTGTTGCTATTCGCGCTTCTTCAGCCCTGATCAATATTGCATAGCAGCATTTTAAGCGGGGAGCGGCCATCTTTGTCAGGTCCGGTCATCACGTGAGCAGGTTCAACCGAGCAAGATCCGCGTCTGGGGGCGGGAGCCGCGAAACGGGGGAAGTGGGGAAAGATCATAGGCGCAACACGCAGCCGCCCGCACCAGCCGCTGCCACGGCAATGTGACACCGAACAATGCAACAAGGATCCAGCCAAAGGCGCCTTTGGCCAGGAAGCCACAGCCACCACCTAAAGTGAGCAGAATGGTCGAGGTAGTAGCCCGCTAGGACCAGGCCAAGATCGGCTTGGGTTTTGTTGTTTTGGCGAACGTACCAAGTACCAAGAGAAAGCGCTGCGGAAGAGGGTGGCATCTCGGCCGTCGGCTGATCGCATCGGTTGGACGCAACTCAAAGAAGAAACTGAGCTCTATTATGTAAGGCCACTCGTGCGGTTATACTCCGCGCCTCACTCACAACTATGAATAACCAACATGGTCGCAGCAACTAAAACGACACGGGTAAGTGCAACTGCCAAGGGAAAACCTGCCGCAAAGAAGCTAGTCGTGCCAACGAAAAAGGCCAGCATGCTTGCCCGTGAGGCTCAGGCAGCGAAGAAGCACTTGCTGAAGCTGCGCGCTGACACGAAGAAGGCAATTGAAGCGGCTAAGCGCGAGGTTGCCCAGGCCGTGGAAGCCGCAAAGGCCGCGGCCCGCTTTGAAAAGCAAGCCGCAAAGGACAAGCTCGCGGCGAAGAAGGCGAAGGCTGCAGGCGCCAAGAAGGCGACGGGCAACAAAGCTGTCGCAACGAAAGCGGCCGCGAAAAAGGCCGCATCCGGGGGTAAGGTCAAGGTCGCCGCGAAAGCAGCTCCGAAGGCGGTCGCAGTGAAATCCACGCCGAAAAAGCGGGCATCGGCGAAGAAAGTGGTTCCGGCTGCGGCGTCGCCTGAGGCGTCGGCGTGATCCATGCCTCGGTTGGTAACGCGATGTCGCCATCCGGCTGATTGATGACAAGATGCTGTGGAAAGCTGAGGCGTACGAACTTGGCGCGGACGGCTTTCCCCTTCCAATTGGGCCTCTGGCTCATGCTTCGTTAAAGCATCGGACTCATAATCCGTTGGTGCCGTGTTCGACTCACGGGAGGCCCGCCACACAACCATTGGCTTCCATCCATCAGGTTTGTTTCTTTAGCCTGGACTAGACCGCGACCGGAGGTCTTGATGTGTCTTGGTAGTGACACGCGCTTTCTCTGACTGGTGCAATCCGCCCAGGCTATGTGGGAAGCCCAACCGCCGGCGCTCAACGTATATGAAGCGTACCCGTTTCTGCGATCCGCAGCTGACGTCATCGGGTGCGGATGTCGCCCACCTTCACTTCAAGCCGACATCTATATGAAGTCCGCTTTGACACTAACAGCGAAGCCATACATTAATACAAACAGTCCACACGATTTCAATCAGCTATCAGCTTCATTCGTAAGTCTTAGAGGACGAATACCTTGCAGACGGTCTTTGGAATGCGTATAAGTCAATTGTGACTGAACAATTGGAGGCAAAAATGGCCACGTATCAGGATTTGTTGGCGCAGAAGCAAGCGTTGGAAGCCAAAATCGAAGAGGCTCGTTCGACTGAGGTCGCGGGCGTCATCGAACAGATTCGCGAGCTGATGGTTCGGTATAGCCTGTCGCCGGAAGACGTGGCACCGCGTCGTCGTCGGGGCCGGCCCGCAAGTACAGCGTCCGCGGCCACCGAGAAAGCGCCGCTGCCGCCGAAGTACATGGATCCCAAAACCGGCAAAACCTGGTCGGGACGTGGACGGACGCCGGCGTGGCTGGGCAAACGGCCCGAGCGTTTCCTTATCCAGCAGGAATGATCGATTGCACGCGCGTCGTCCCTTGAATGACGACGACTCAATCGACTCTCCACGAGACTGTACGTGTCAACGTGACCGGGCAGGCGGCAGCCCGTCGATGGGAGCGGTCACCTCGACGGCGGACCGCGCAACACACGCCGTCAAATCGGGCGAGGACCGGGGAAAAGACGGCTCTCGACCGGTAGCAGAGAGCCGCAGAACGTCCATGAAGAAATTGGGCAACTGGTGAGTTTCCCGTGCCCAGTATCGTCTAGTCGCCCATGCTAGGCAATCGGCCTGTCCACAAAGGGGCGCTCACCCGAAAAAAAGCCCGCGTCACCGGGGGCGGCGACGCGGACGGTAGCAGGACTGCCCAGGCATGATACGGCGCCGCAAGAAATTCTTAATTCTGAATTAAGCCAAGTTTAACACCCATTTTTCCCAAGAGAAGGCTCCCGCGGCACAACAGGGGAGTGGAGCCATCACTTTCAAGCACGAAAATGATCTACGCATCTCTTGCGCTAAGTGATCTGTACGTCTTTTTGGAAGGCGCACCATTGGACGGGGTGGTCAGCCAGAAATGCCGTCCGAATGGCATCGCCATAGCTCATGACGGCGCGGCACCAATGCCGCGGCTGGCCGCGCTCAATAGTCCGCTCTAGGAGGGCTGGTGACCGCTTGATCGAGCGGCCACCCACTTGGCTTTATGGACGGTCGAGCTTCCGGAATGCGTTGAAATGCCGCAGCGCATTCTGGAAGTGGCCCAACTCCTGATGCAAACGCGCTGCGTTGTAGTGGGCATCGGCATCATCAGGCGCAAGCTCGATGCATCGTTCATATGCCGCCAGAGCTGACTGCAGGGCGCCGACATCCTCGCGTGCAACCCCCAGGTTGAAATGCAACTGCGACGCGTTCGGAAGCACGGACAACGCCCCTTCATAGAGCCTGATGGCTTCGTCGAAGCGTTCTTGGTCTGCCAGCATGCACCCGAGGTTCAGGTAGGCGTTCAGCATGCCTGGCGAGATCTCTAAGGCGCGTCGGTACGCCGCTTCAGCCGCATCCGCGTCGACAGGTTCAAGTGCATAGCCTCGCGCAAAGGCCTCCTCGGCAGTCGCTTCGCTGGCGCGCGTGCGTTAGATCAACGACTCGCACATCAGCTTCGTCCGGTCCGAACTCGATCAGCCGTTGGCCGCTCTCAACCAGCCACGCGCCGTGCCGGTCCCATGCCGATACTTTTCCGCTGCTTGCGGAGATTCGCAGCGCCGATAGGTGCCGGTTCGGTGTGAGCCGTTCGAGACGACGCAGTGCCCGCAGAATCCGTGCGGGCGCAACGCTCGATCTGTGCAGGGATTGGGCGGTGCGAATCAGAACCACGTCCTGGAAAGAGAAGATGTACTGACCGCGTGGGCCTCGTGCAGGAGTTACCAGCCCGGCCGCCACCAGACTGGAGATCAGCCGGCGCGAGGCGCCCAGGCGTGTCTCCAATTCGCGCGTGGTCAACCCTTCGCCGCGGTTCATGCCGACTTTTTGGTGGTGCGTCGGATCGGTGTCGGCTCAGAAGGCGCTGTGCCCCGCTTACCGGCTCTGCGGGAAGTTGACGGCTCGGCGGCCTTGGCTCTTCCCGCGGGCGCTCCCTTCTTGGACAGATTCGCACGAAGTGCATCCATCAGATCGATGACCTGACCGCCAGCGGTGACTTCAACCGGTTCGGGCGATACGATTTGCTTGCCGGCGATCTTCGCGTCGATGGCGGCGAGAATCCTGACTTTCTCCTCGTCCTTGTACTGGGCCGGATCGTATTGGCCCTCCGAGGCTTGCTCGATCAGCTGGATCGCCAGCTTTAGCTCCGCATCTGAGACTGCCACTTCCTCGATATGCAGTTCGGCGATGTTGCGGACTTCATCTGCGAACAACAGTTGCTGGAACACCAGGCCGCCCTCGACCGGTCGGATCTGCACGATATGCGATTTGCCTTTCGAGGCCCACTTCGCAATGGCACAGCGACCGGTCTTCGACATGGCCTCGCGTAGAAGGCTGTACGGCTTACCGCCGCGCTTATCTGGAGCGATGAAGTACGCCTTGTCGTAATACAGAGGATCCACACTGTGCTCGGGAATGAACGCAACGATATCGACCATGTGGCTGGCGCTCTCTTCCACGGCTTTGAGTTCATCGGGGGAGAACGTCACGAAGCGGTCTTTCTCAAACTCGTAGCCCTTCACCATGTCTGCACGCTCGACAACCTTTTGGGTCTGCTCGGAAACGTACTGTTGTTTCAGCCGCGCGCCTTCTTTGCTCAGTAAGTTGAAGCGCACGGCAGAGCTTGTCTCGGTGGCGGTGTAGAGTTTGACGGGGATGGACACCAGGCCGAAAGACAGCGACAAAGAGGCGAGGGATCGTGCAGGCATTGGATACTCCACAGTGCAGATGCGCCAGAATTCAGCTTAATCGTTCGATGGCGGCGGTCAAACTTTGGCGTGCCTCCCAGTAAGACTGCCAGGGATCCGCCACATGGAAACTGAGGTATTCGCGGGCATCATGGATAGTCCACTGTGCGCCACTTTTCAGCTTTGTAAGTTGCTCCCAGGACACCGGCATGGAGACACCGAGTCCTGGCCTCGCTCGAGCCGAGAACGCGGGTGCGGTGGTTTGGGAGAAGCCATTGCGCAGATAATCCACGAAGATCCGCCCCTTGCGGTTGGCCGCCCCAGAGCGGGCGGTGAAGCGCTGGGGCAGGGTGGCTGCCAAGTGTTTGACGGCGGCCCGCGAAAACGCCTTCACTTCGTCGTAGGAACGCTGCGGCGCCAATGGCACGACGACGTGGAGCCCCTTGCCGCCGCTCGTTTTCAACCAGGACTGCAGCCCCAGTTCATCCAGCAGCGTGTGCACCAGCATGGCGGCTTCGACGATCGTCTCCCATGAAATCCCTTCGCCGGGATCGAGGTCGAAAATGACTCGGTCGGGACACTCTATGTGGCGGGCCGTCGAATTCCACGTATGAAACTCAACCACATTCATCTGGGCAGCGGCGACGATTGCTTCTGCCGAATTAGCAGTGAGTAATGCGGCATGGCCGGGCCAAAGGGATTGGGGCTGCTCGGTGAGGCCGGGCATCGCCGTTTCCGCGTGCTTCTGAAAGAACGTCGGCGCATCAATGCCATCCGGCGCGCGCACCAAGGATAGCGGTCGATCTTTGAGGTGGGGCAACATCCGCTCCGCCACGCTCTCATAGTAGCGAACCAGCTCGACCTTCGTGATACCTGTGGATTTGTCGATGACACGGTCCGGATTGGTGACCTTGATGGCGCTCACGCCGTGCGGCGTCACGGTAGTCTGGACAGCCTCTCGCCGGATCGACTTAGCTGGATGATAGGCGCGCAGGCCTTTGAACGAGGCTTGACGCACCTGGCCTTCAGGGGTCCACTCGGAAAACTCGACTTCTGCAACGAGGGTGGGTTTTACCCAACGCACAGCGGCTTCTCGACCTCCACCCCATCGCCGGCTGGAACGCGCCTCCGTCGAAAAGGGACTTCGCTCAATTTCCAAGGCGGCCAAGCGCCTCCTGAGCTCTGTCGCCGTCGCGCTGTCCCAGCCGGTTCCAACGCCGCCGACGTAACGGAGTTCTCCATCTGCGTACACGCCAAGCAATAGCTTGCCTACCTCGGCTACTGCACCACTGCGGTCCGAGAACCCGCCAATCACGAACTCCTGACGCAGTTTGCATTTGGCCTTCAGCCACGTCTGCGTGCGCGCGGAAACATAGGAGGCGTCCGCCCGCTTGAACATCAAGCCTTCGAGACCGAGCTGGCACGCCGCCTGAAAGATCTGTGCCGGGGGGGCATCGAAGGCCTCGCTAAAGCGCACTCGCTCGGAGCGAACTCCTACAAGCTCCGCCAGCTTCGCACGCCGCTGGGCCAGGGGTACGTTGCGCAAATCTCGGCCTTCCCAGAAGGGTAGGTCGAAGCCGAAGAAGACGATCGCGTCGTTGGGATTCCCTCAAAATTGGCATAGTCGAGCGGGTGGTCCTCCACATGGACCGCGATACGTTTTTCGCGGGGATCGTAGCTAGGGCCCTTGGGCACCGCCCAACTGAGCAGCACGCCATCGAGTTCGAGCCGGAAATCGTAGTGCAGCCGCCGCGCCCAATGCTTCTGGATCACGAAGCGCAACTGTTCGGCTTTCTTACGCCGCTGTCGTGTTCCCGCCGGCTCTGAAGTGACGCTGAAATTGCGCTTCTTCTGATAGCGGTCCAGGTCGGGCAATTGCTCTGCAGTGCGAGCTCTAGCCTTTGACGTCCCTGGGGTCGTTGCCATAAGCGTTTCGCATCCGGATCGCTACTTCCCTTCCATGGACGATCAGCTCCGCCTGCTGTCTTTTTGCCAGCCTGGAACAAATCGCCTCTTACTGGTTGTCGAATGTGGAAGTGCCCCCTACGCCACCTTCCAGTTCAACATTCCATTGGTCGCCGCTTGGCACACATGAACGTTTGGCATGTCGGCTTCTTGGGCTGCCATATTTCTGCAGTCTAGGCCGCTATCTCAATTCGCTGTAGAAGGCAGCGTCTTACACGTCTGCTCGGAAGGCCTGCCTTGCGACCGGCGTGCTCACCCATCTTCAACAAGGGCGTGCCCGTGCAGGGTCAGGCCGCCGCCACTAAAATGGCTTCTTCGGCCACAACGCCACGGTGACAGCGATGTGCTATTCCGCGCAGATTCACGCCAGCTATCGAAAGTACGTTCGGGAATTCCGGGCCTCTGTCAGTTTTGAGCATTTTGTCGAGCTCTTCTGGGAGAAGCGCAGAGACGGCGGCTGGTCCAAACTGCCTAAAGCAATGCGTGCCGCATTCCTTTCCGCCGTCAACGACAAGGAACGCGCTGTCGCCGACCTTGTTGCGGCGGGTGACAAAGATCAGGCGATAGCGTTGGAAACGGAGTTGTTCCTGCAGAAGACCCGG
Organism: Cupriavidus sp. CP313; assembly: GCF_054072015.1. NCBI lineage: Bacteria > Pseudomonadati > Pseudomonadota > Betaproteobacteria > Burkholderiales > Burkholderiaceae > Cupriavidus > Cupriavidus sp. CP313. The sequence goes on from NZ_JBSVZB010000047.1 coordinate 42,594, forward strand.
CTGACTGCCGCGGAGCGTGCATTGGCAGCCAAGCCGACGAAGAAGGCGGAGAACGATCAACGCATCGCGACGGACAAGATCGCCAGGGCACAGCGCAATCTTGCAGACCTGCAGCGAACCGATTTGCTGGATCGAGACTCGCGTATTTTCCCGGGGCATTATGCGCTTGTGATGGTGGTGCAGGACGGCCAGCGGGTTGTGATTCCGATGCGCTATCAGTGCAGGCTGCCGGGGTGGACGCCGGCGATGGAGCGCCAGAAACTTGGTTAATGCAAGACCCGACAATTTGAAGAAGGCCTGGCGACAGCTATACGGATATAAACACGGCATCATGATCGTCAATGCTTTCTACGAAAATGTCGCACGGCATCGGATGGAGCAGCGAGAGCTGGCGCCTGGCGAGCAGGAAGAGAACGTGGTTTTGGAGTTCAGGCCCGAGCCGCAGTAGGACATGTTGGTGGCGTGTCTATGTCGATCAGCAAAGGAGGAGAGGGCGAGGCCGATCTCTATTCCTTCGCTGCCATTACCGACGAGCCGCCTGCTGAGGTGTCGGCCGCAGGGCATGATCGTTGTATCGTGCCCATCAAGCCCGAGCATGTGGAAGCCTGGTTGAATCCCGACGCGAGGAACTTGGCCGCGCTCGATGCAATCCTGGACGACCGGAACCAGCCTTACTACGAGCACCAGTTGGCTGCGTAGGGAACGAAGAATCCCGATTCCATGTCGTAGAATCGCTCACTTCCTGCATTGCGCAACTCAGGGTCATTGATGCGTGTTGGCCGACCGATACCTGCTCCTCCTCAACCCCTCTGCGATTACTGTGGCGGGAAGGCGGTTCTTGCCCGCTTGGGAGACGAGGCATACCCCTATTTGGAAGACCACGGGCCTGTGTGGATCTGCTCCCCGTGCCAGGCGTGGATCGGCGTGCGTGCGCGAAGCAAGCAACACACCCCGCTTGGAAGGTTGGCCGACGCGGCATTGCGCGAAAAGAAGAGCCGACTGCACGATGCCCTTGAGCCTTTGGTCGCTGCGAAGATGCGGCGCGACGGTGTCAATGCCTTTGAGGCGCGGGGCAAGGCAATGAAATGGCTGATTGCATCGCTCCACATTCCAGTCGACAGCCCCAGCATCCATGCCCTTTCGCTTGATCAGTGCGAACAGGCAATCCAATTCATCGCCGAGTTCCAGGCCTCACGTGGGCGAGACCAGAATATCGATAGACTCGACGTCCTCGGCCGAGAAGCCATGCTGCCGCTTCAGATCGAGGACACAGTCGATGGAATTGTGGGCGGAGCCGCAGCATGCGTGGCGCTTTGGGGCGAGTCCGAACTCTTCCAGCGCAAGCGGGTTGTCGAGCTTCTTCAGCGGCTCCTCCCAGCCACGAGGTGCGGGACCACCGTACAGGGCGAGAAATCCTTGCGGGTCTTCCAGTACTTCAGGATTGCCCTGTACCCCGGCTTGTCCGAGCCGTGCGGCAACGATTGCATTTGAAGCGCCCATGCCGCATTGGAACGATTTCGCCTCCGTTCCGAATTGAGCCTTGTTGCCAGATGCCATGCTTACTGCGAGGCTCATTGTGGCGACCGTGGCCGCCTTGTCCACCTTCAGAAGTCGCGCGCAAGCACCCGCTGTCCCGATGCAGCCGACGGTAGCGGTCGGATGCCAGCCGGCGAAGTAGTGCGACCGATTGACGCCACGCCCCAGGACCGCATGAAGTTCCAGACCAACGATAAATGCGTCCAGAAGATCGGCACCACTTGCGTCAACTTCGTCACCCAAGGCGATCAAGGCGGGCACCAAGATGGCGGATGCGTGAGTCAGTGCCGGGTAGTAGTTGTCGTCGATTTCGAGTACGTGCGCAGCGGTCCCGTTGACCATTGCGGCCCAGGGTGCTGGGGCTTTCTTTTTTGTGCCGATGATCGTGGCAGCACCAGTGCCCCAGAGGCTGACGCCCGCTCCAACCTTGGTGCTTACGGGGTCCGCACTTCCCGCGACGATGCAGGCAATTGTGTCGCTAAAGGCATGACTGGCGCGCGACAAACAGCTTTCGGGCCACTCACTATTTCGGGTGGTGATCCAATCGGCCAGAGTTTCCAAAACGGACATACGAGTGTTCTCCGAGGCAGGAGGCCTCAACTTAAGTTGGTGGACTGGGAAAGAGAAGCAGGAGAGTTGCCCATCGCCACTCATGGGGACGGGCATGTTGTTGTGCGCCGATTAGTCAGTCGCCGCGCCGGAGCGCTTAACGATGTCGCCCCATTTGGCGCGTTCTTTCTTCACAACGGTCGAAAAGTCTGCCGCGGTACCGCCTACGATGACATAGCCCAGATCGCGCATCCCTTCGATAACGTGAGGGTCCTTCAGCGTTTGATTCACTGCCGTGTTGATCTTTTGCGCAATGGCTGGTGGCAAACCTTCCGGCGCAATGACACCCGACCATGCAACAACTTCGAACTGGGGAACACCGGCTTCCGATACAGTCGGGGGATCAGGCATTAGCGGCGAGCGCTTGGGTCCTGTCACAGCCAGGGCTTTTAGCTTTCCACTCTTCGCTGCGGCAAGGCTCCCCGCCAGGTTGTCGAACACCAGGTCAACGTGACCTGCCATTACGTCATTGACGCCAGCCGGCGCAGTCTTGTACGGCACATGGATCATTTCGATGCCGGTCATCTTTTTGAAGAGCTCGCCGCTCAGGTGACCGGAATTGCCGTTTCCTGCAGAGGCAAACATCAGCTTGCCCGGACGGGATTTGCCGTATGCAACCAGATCCTTCACCGAGTTGACGGGAAGGGTCGCATTCAGGTGGCGGGCCTGTTGCCGCCTCCCATTCCCTTCCCGGTCCGGGATGCGCTGTCCAAACTTAAGATTGACAGCGAAAGTCTTGGCCGAAAGATCGACGAAGATTGGGGTGACCCGACTCTCTCCGCTGCAGAGCGCCTGCTGGGTTGGAACTCCCTGGAGGTGCTCACCCTAAAAGCCGGCAATCCCGAGAAGCCCGCCAATGCTATTCCGCCGGCAGCAAGCGCGTTCTTGCAGCTTCGGTTCGTAGTAGGGACCGCATGGGAATCCATTGAAGAGGTCGTTCGCCAACACCTGGACCAAGCCGGCTATACAGATGTCCAAGTGCGATTGCTGAGAGGATCGCCGGCAACACGTTTGGACCCTGCGAGTCCATGGGTCGAATGGGCCAACGAGGGGTTCCGCAGCGTCAGTGTACGGGAACCTGCAGTCGTTCCGAATCTTGGCGGCACTGTTCCCAACGACGCATTCTCCGACATTCTGGGCTTACCAACGATTTGGATTCCTCACTCATATCCAGGCTGCAAGCAACACGCACCGAATGAACACCTACCCATTGCGATCGCCGCTCAGGGCTTGGCCATCATGACTTCAGTATTTTGGGAACTCGGCGAGCCAGCCGCACGGTTGGCCCGCACACGCCAGCAAGCATCGGCGTGACCGCATCGGCGCCTAATCTCCTGGACGTAGGCTAAAAACTGTCATGTAGGTGCCAGCCGTTGGCAACGCAACTGGCCGAAGCGGAGTACCGCTTCGGCCATTCGTCTTTAAGCTACCGATCGTCGCAGAATGGCTCAGGTCGAATGAGAGGGTGGGGTCTTCCACATGCTGCACTAAGCGTCGAAATTTTTTCAGCGGGTAGGCCGCGTTTCGCGGCTTTTCCGCGCATTCGGGACTTGCGCGGCAGCGACCGCTGCCGCTCGGAGGACTGCAGGAAGTCTGTCTCCCCCCGAATCGCAGATGCCGTTTTCCCGTTTCAGTCAGCCTCGAATTGATGCGTCAATCCACGCAGGCGAGTACTGTCCGGAGCTACCCTCAAGTGTCCAGGGTCACGCTGGAACAGACCCAAAGAACCTTCGCATCCTGATCCCCGGCAGAAATGCAGGCATGGCCCATAGCGCTGTCGAAGTAGCAGGAGTCGCCAACGGAAAGAGTCAGGGGAGCGTAGAAGTCAGTATGGCCGCTGAATTCTCCGCCAAGAACAGTAATGGCAGGGCCATCCATTCGGCGCTTGCGTTAAGCGCAGCCCGCCATCCCCGTTCTCAGAGTGTTGATATGAAGCCCGAAGTCAACTTGGGGTCGCGGTCGATACGGCCCTGAGCACCAAGGTCGCATACGCCGCAAAGCAACTTGGCTGTTCGACCGACCTTATCGAAGGGCTGGCCACTCGACAAGGCTACCGTGAAGCGCTGAACCGAAGCCACGTATGGCACCTCGAATGTGGCCACGTCCTCCGGTGCCGGTGGCTGGCTTGTTCGGCCCTGACGACTCTTGCCGGACCTATTGCGGTCACGATTCCAGCGTCTGCCGACGCTGACGGGCAATCAAGCAGTCTCGGTCGAGAGTGTCGTAGCCCCGGTGCGGGCCCTTTTTATCGATCGTGCGACGGCATCCGCCATGTCGGAATGCCGTCCTCGAAACTATCGAACCACTCCCGGATCGCGTCGGCCACAAAGCTTGGATCACAAGTAGCGACATCCGGGACGCATGCGTGAATGAGGCCTTCCACGTCAAAACGTCGTTCCGCCTGAGCCCGCCAGGCGTCGCGGTCGCGGGCAAGTATAGCGAGATGCTGGTCTCGGAGCGGGGTGTAACGCATGGCTCAGACGGGGAATGGAGTTGCCCGGTATTGACGGCCACGTCGCCGATTTCTTGAACAGCTCGCTGCTTACGTCGACCAACGGAAACCGGAAACGCCCAGGTCTTGGCTCAGCGTCACGGGATTGCACGCCAGTCCGCCTAATTCCGGATTTCCAGTCCAGCAAAAGCGCACGTAGTCCGGCTAATTCCGGTTTCCTTACACTGAGAAGCCAGCCGCCAGCATGGCTACCTGCCACCAGTGTACTGTATATCCATACAGTATTCACCTGTACGGAACAACGCTCGTCCGGCCGTTCGACCGGATTTGTCGTCGTGCCTTCGAGCGAACGTACGCGCCTAGATATTGGGCTCCATAGTTAACATTACGGCGTGCGTGGTCGGTGCCCTGCTGGTTCCAACGCGGTCGGGCGTGGAGTTCAGATAACAAATATTGTGAGAGTTCTTACGTGACGTCGCACGCTGCCACGTACTGAGCTACCGGCCAGCAGGCCCATGGCTCGCCCCAAAAAGACTACTTGAATGTCAGAAAAAGATACGTTATTTTATGACATATGAAGGCCAATTCCCCAACTGTTCCTGACCGTATCATGAGGCGCGCCCGCGCTACCGGGCGCGGTGGCGTATTCACGCCTACTGATTTTCTGGACGTGGGTGCGCGCGCTGCGGTTGACCAGGCCCTTTGCCGGTTGGTCAAGAATGGAAAGCTCCGCCGCTTGGCGCGAGGCTTGTATGATTTTCCCAAGGTCCACCCCAAGCTTGGCCCGCTTTCGCCGGCTCCCGATGATGTTGCAGCGGCACTTGCGCGGGAGACGGGGTCTCAGGTGCAGATCGACGGCGCACGGGCGGCCAACGCGCTCGGCCTGACAACCCAGGTACCGGCGAAGAGCTCCTATCTGACCAACGGTCCCTCTCGCCGTGTCGTGCTGGGTAAGCGTGTGGTCGACTTGCGTCACGCGTCGCCAAAACATCTGATCGCTCCGGGGAGTGCGGTGGGGACCGTCTTTCAGGCACTACGCCATGTCGGACCGGTGCGTGCCGCCGACGTTGCACAGATTGCGGCCCATCGCCTGTCGGCCAGCGACAAGAAGACTCTCGCATCCACAGCGTACCAAGCGCCGACCTGGATGCGCCCGACGCTGACCTCGATCGCCAACACGCCGTCGGTTGAAATCGATGGATAAGGTTGCCCGACTTCCCGCAGAAGATCGGGCGGCCCTTTTTGGTGAGAGCGGCGCCAACCGAGGGATCGCGAATACGATCATCGAAAAAGACTTTTGGGTCTGCTGGACCTTGAAGCGCCTCTTTGGCCTAAGGGAAGGGGAGGCCGCCACGCTTGTCTTCAAGGGCGGCACGTCCCTTTCCAAAGCGTTCGGCGCCATCCGCCGCTTTTCTGAAGATATCGACCTGTCCTTCGACCGGGCCGACCTTGGCTATACGGGCGATCGGGATCCCGAGCAGGACGGAATTAGCAGGAAGAAAGCGAATCAGCTCATCGAAGATCTTGTGAGCGATGTCGAGCAGCACATCGCCGAGAACCTCCTTCCGGCCCTTCGCGCCGCGATTGCACAGCAACTTGGCGAGCCGACCAAAGGCGAGTGGTCGCTGGAGATCGACTCCAACGATGCCCAGACGGTGAACTTCCACTATCCGACGGCATTGCCCGAAACCGAGTATATGGGCATGACGTACATCACTCCGCGGGTGAAGCTCGAGTTGGGAGCGCGCGGCGATCCCTGGCCTACAGAGGAAAAGATTATTCACCCTTACGCGGCTGAAGACTATCCAGACTTCTTCGAAGACCCCGACTGCACCGTGACCGTCCTGTCAGCGCAGCGTACCTTTTGGGAAAAGGCCACGGCCTTGCATGCGGAAGCACACCGTCCGGCCGAATCGCCGACACCCCAGTATTTCTCTCGGCATTACTACGACCTGGCCATGCTTCTCGGCACCAACGAAGGGCAAGCTGCCGCCACTAACTTCGGCCTTCTGGCACAGGTGGCGAAGCACAAGGCCATCTTCTTCCGATCGGCTTGGTCCAGTTATGGTACCGCGCGGCCGGGGACGCTGCGTCTGATGCCGAACGAAGCCCGGATCAAGGACCTGCGAGTGGATTACAGGGAGATGGCGCCCATGATGTTCGATGAAGAGCCGGCCGCCTTCGACGATATCCTTGCCAAGATCAAAAAGCTCGAAAAAGCCATCAATAGCTAGCGCAAGAGGACACGAGCAGCCCGTCGCGACTAGCCACCGATTGGCCTAGGCGAAACTGAAATTTTTGTTATGCGCTATAACAATTTAACATAACTTTTCTTATGCGAAGTTTGCTTGTAGCGGCAAAGTTGTAATGTCCGGTTTCAGCAAAGTTGAAATGTCCGCCTGAGGCGCCCTTTGTGGTATTCAGCCTGCCCGGTTGAATG
>NZ_JBSVZB010000048.1:0-46165 GCF_054072015.1 Cupriavidus sp. CP313
ATTCCATTGGTCGCCGCTTGGCACACATGAACGTTTGGCATGTCGGCTTCTTGGGCTGCCATATTTCTGCAGTCTAGGCCGCTATCTCAATGCGCTGTAGAAGGCAGCGTCTTACACGTCTGCTCGGAAGGCCTGCCTTGCAACCGGCGTGCTCACCCATTTTCAAGAAGGGCGTGCCCCTGCAGGGTCAGGCCGCCGCCACTAGCGCCACGGTGACAGCGATGTGCTATTCCGCGCAGATTCACGCCAGCTATCGAAAGTACGTTCGGGAATTCGGGGCCTCCGTCAGTTTTGAGCATTTTGTCGAGCTCTTCTGGGAGAAGCGCAGAGACGGCGCTGGTCCAAACTGCCTAAAGCAATTCGTGCCGCATTCCTTTCTGCCACGAACGACAAGGAACGCGCTGTCGCCGACCTTGTTGTGGCGGGTGACAAAGATCAGGCGATAGCGTTGGAAACGGAGTTGTTCCAGCAGAAGACCCGGCTGACGGCCGCGGAGCGCGCATTGGCAGCCAAGCCGACGAAGAAGGCGGAGAACGATCAACGCATCGCGACGGACAAGATCGCGAGAGCACAGCGCAATCTTGCCGACCTGCAGCGAGCCGATTTACTGGATCGAGACTCGCGTATTTTCCCGGGGCATTACGCGCCTGTGATGGTGGTGCAGGACGGCCAGCGGGTGGTCATCCCGATGCGCTACCAGTGCAGGCTGCCGGGGTGGACGCCCGCGATAGAGCGGCAGAAGCCCGGAAGCTACAACGCAAGACGCAACAATTTGAAGAAGGCCTGGCGACACCTATACGGTCATAGACACGGCATCATGATCGTCAATGCTTTCTACGAAAATGTCGCACGGCATCGGATGGAGCAGCGAGAGCTGGCGCCTGGCGAAAGGAGAAGAGGGCGAGGCCGATCTCTATTCCTTCGCTGCCGGCGGAGGGTCTGGGCATGGGTCTGGCCATCTGCCGGTTGATCATCGAGGCACATGGAAGGCGGCTGTGGGCGAGCCCCAATGTGCCTTGCGGGGCCGTGTTTCAGTTCACCCTGCCGCCTCAAGACTAGATACCTCCCGCCGACGGCGGGAGGCTACAGGGACTCAAAGCGGCGACTCGCAAATGCCGAGCTGCTGTGCCATCAATACAAGCTCGGCAAAGGTGTGTGCCTTCATCTTGCGCATGGCCTGGCCGCGATGAATTTTCACGGTGACCTCGCTGATACTTAGCTCGCTGGCGATCCGCTTGTTCAGCAGACCCGCCACCACCATGCGCATGACCTCGGCCTCACGCGGCGTCAGGCTCTGGTAGTTGGCTCGCAGTTCATCCAGCTTACGCATGCCATGGCGGCGATGCTGATCCTTTTGCAAGGCGGCCGCCACGGCATCGAGCAGGTCCTGCTCGCGGAATGGCTTCGCCAGAAAATCCTCAGCACCAGCCTTCATAGCAGCAACGGTCATGGGGATGTCGCCGTAACCAGTCATAAAAATGATTGGGACCTGAATGCCCATTTGGGACAGCCGAGTCTGTAGGTCCAGGCCACTCTGCCCGCGGAGCCTGACATCGAGCAGAAGGCAAGTGGGCGCGTCCGGGAACGCGAATGCTAGCAGTTCGGCAGCGGATGCGAACAGTGCGACACGCATCCCGACTGATCGGAAGAGGTTCTCCAACGCGCCGCGAAGCATTGCGTCGTCATCAACGATTAGCACCATCGCTTCATCACTCGCACTGGTCTCCGTGGTTACGAAGCTGTTGATTGTCACAGTCAATCTCCAGTGCACTCATCGGTGCGCGGCGTCTGGGCAGGCCCACTCTCGCCACCATGACCTGACCCCGCAAAACCTTCCATTACATCACACAAGCGGGATCATGGACTACTTATACCATGGGGTTAGTTCAGTGTGACTGTTGGCGGCTGCCCCGGCCGGCCAGTTTGCAGGCTAACGCACATCGAACCCGCACGCAGCCCCAATGCCTTCCTACGCCGCAAAGGGTTGGCGAAGCCACTCCCTATTTGCTGTAGCACGGCCTAGCGGCGTCGCGATGAAACCAAGGCAGCGGACGACTAATACGATGCGCCAATGGCCATGGCCGACAGCGCCGACTATTCTTGCCTCAGGTTGCGATCCAGATACAAACGCCAGTCGCGGCCCTTATGCCTAGCCGCCCCGACGCGGCTCTGTCGCGGCGGCCCTACTCTCGCCCCCAACAGGAGCAACGCAATGTCGAACCCCAAGCTTGAAGTCCTCACCCCGCAGAACAGCCAGCTGATCTTCATCGACCACCAACCGCAAATGGCGTTCGGCGTCCAGTCGATGGACCGCCAGGCGATGAAGAACAACGTCGTCGGCCTGGCCAAGGCGGCCAAGATCTTCAATATCCCGACGACGATCACCACCGTCGAGAGCGAGTCGTTCTCGGGCTTCACCTATCCGGAACTGCTCGACGTGTTCCCGGACCAGAAGACGCTGGAGCGCACCTCGATGAACTCGTGGGACGACAAGAAGGTGCGCGACGCGCTCAAGGGCAATGGCCGCAACAAGGTGATCGTCGCCGGCCTGTGGACCGAGGTCTGCAACACCACCTTCGCGCTGTGCGCGATGCTCGAAGGCAACTATGAAATCTACATAGTGGCCGATGCTTCGGGCGGCACCAGCAAGGAAGCGCATGACTACGCGATGCAGCGCATGGTGCAGGCCGGCGCTGTGCCGGTGACCTGGCAGCAGGTGCTGCTCGAGTGGCAGCGCGACTGGGCCCACCGGGATACGTATGACGCCGTAATGAAGCTGGTGAAGGAACACTCGGGCGCCTACGGCATGGGTGTCGACTACGCCTACACCATGGTGCACAAGGCTGCTCCCCGGACCGAAACAAAGCATGAGTCCATCGCTCCGGCTCCGGCTCGCCGCTAAACCGAAGCTTCTACTGGACCACGGGACGCGGATTGTCGTCCTGTGAAGCAGAGATTGGCCTACGCCGGTAGGAAGCACCGAGCATCTCAACGGCGAGCCGATTGCAGTTCTCAAAATTGGCGACGGTGTCGGGTATGTCCTTGCCGACACCGTTCCTGCGCTCCAGACTCATATGACGCTTTCTTGGCGGGTTCGCGCTTGCTACTTGGCAAGTGCCCTTCTTTCTTCACCCGTTGTTCCGCTGCAAGCGGTCACCTTGGACCAGGCCGTGGGCCCTCAATACGACACCGCCCATGTGTATGTGGCGCCCGCGGATGTCGAGAAGTTTTCTGATAGCTTTATCGCGACATTCGGCGGCCATAAATCCGGAACTACCGTGCTGCAGGTAACCCCGACGCCAAGCATGGCGACTTCCCAAATCGTCCATACCCCGGTCGGAACCGTCTCGGTCTTCGGCTTCAAGACACCTATTCCTTATCCGTTTGGACAAGAGCGACATGGGTACCTTGTCAAAGATCTTGAGACCGCCATTTCACTCGCGCGACACCATGGCGCAGAGGTCAGTGTGGCCGCGTTCCCCGATCCGATCGGCAAAGATGCCGTGATCGAGTGGCCGGGCGGGGTAAGCATGCAACTCTACTGGCATACACACGCACCGAACTACGAACAACTCGAGACCGTGCCAGAGAGTCGAGTTTACATCTCGCCGGATCGAGCAAACGCATTCGTAAGAAGCTACATCGCGTTCACAGACGGAAACGTTGCGTCGGACGAATGTAATGCCCCTGGAGTGGAAATCGGACAGGGTACTAAGAGCTACCGTCGCATCCGCATGGAATCGAAGTTCGGCAAAACGACCGTACTAGTCACTGATGGCCATCTTCCGTTTCCCTTTGGCCACGAGTCGACAGGCTACGAGGTCAGGAATCTATCCGCGACTTTGTCCCGCGCTCGCGCATCCGGTGCCGTCGTGTTAGTCGGCCCGTTCTCAACGGAGCAGCGGGAGGCCGCCGTCGTCGAGTTCCCGGGAGGCTATATCGCAGAAGTTTATGCGCTTCGACGCTGAAACCACCGCCTGGTGCCGGCTGTGTTAGCTCATGCTCGCCACTGGTTGGAGGGCTAGCAAGTGCATAAGGCGGAGCGGGTGGCGCGATACAACGTGTTTAAAGTTTTGGTTGACATGCATAAAACAGTTTCAACAAGGGCTGCAGAACACCTGGCTGCTTCCACAAGCCGACTGGGACCTATTGCTTACGCAGCGGTAGTTCTGGCGATTTTGGCAACGGCAGGCATAGCCCATGCAGAAGACGCGAAGATTGTTTGCGGCGCAGACCGCCCAGCCCCATTGTTCAACCGCTGGCAAGAGGATTGGTCGGTGCTGGCGGATCCCTGCGTGCCGCGGCAGCCTTTTGACGATCTAAAGTATGTCCCGCTTGGCGGGGATCCCCATTCCTACCTTTCGCTGGGCGCAAATCTTCGCGAACGGTTTGAGTACAACAACGCTCCATTGTTCGGCATTGGTGCGAGCAGGGCTAACAGTTATCTGTTGCAGCGTGCGGACGTGAGCGCAGACGTCAGGCTGGGACGGCATCTGCAATTTTTTGCCCAGCTCGCCGATGCGCGTGTGTTTGGAAAGGACTCTGTGTCCGCAGTGGACAGGAATCCCGTTGATGTACAGCAGGCTTTTGTCGCGTGGGTTTCCCCACTGGGCCCCGGCACGTTCAAGTTTCGTGTAGGCCGCCAAGAAATGGCGTTCGATTTGCAGCGGTTCATCTCAGTGCGGGACGGCCCAAACGTGCGGCAGGCCTACGATGCGGTATGGGTCGACTACGAGTTGGATAAATGGCGCTTCCTTGGCTATTTGACGCAGCCCGTGCAGAACCGCAACGGAAGCGTGTTCGACGATGTCTCCAACAGGCACTTGACCTTTAGCGGTGTACGGTTCGATCGGAAGGATGTCGGCCCGGGCGATTTGTCTGGCTACTATTCGGCGTATAACAAGACCGGTGCAAGTTACATCGACGCATCGGGCGGCGAACACCGCAATGTTTACGACCTTCGGTACTCGGGCAAGCGGGGGGCGGTCGACTGGGATGTTGAGGGGATGTATCAATCCGGCCGCGTCGGTACGAAATCCATATCAGCGTGGGCTTTGGGATCCGTGTTCGGCTACACCGTTGCTTCTCCATGGTCCCCTCGCATCGGCATCCAGCTTGACATGGCCTCTGGGGATCGGCATTCGAAGGATGGGTCGACGGGAACGTTCAATCCGTTGTTTCCCAACGGCTACTACTTCACGTTGGCCGGATACACAGGATACTCCAACGTTATCCATCTGAAGCCGTCCATCACGTTAAAGCCGAAAGCCGACCTAACGCTGCTGGGAGCCGTAGGCCTTCAGTGGCGTCACTCTACGGCTGATGCTGTCTATCAACAGCCGAGCACTCCCGTACCGGGCACGGCTGGACAAGGAGGGCATTGGACCGGTGCTTACCTGCAATTGCGCGCGGATTGGGCCATGACCAAAACGCTGACAAGCGCTGTTGAAGCCGTCCACTATCAGGCCGGTAATGCGCTGCGTAGTGCAGGCGGTCGAAACTCCGATTATGTCGGCCTCGAGTTGAAGTATGGCTGGTAGTGTCGAACGTTTGTCATTGAGTGCAAGCGGGAAATACCCCGTGACAACACGGTACCAAAGTCTAAAGGGCTGGCCGTCGGTTTCTTCGACGGCGGCTTTCGCATCCTTTTTCCACGGGCGCCGTCATACCAATGTCGTCCCCGATTTACCTTCATTAAGGAGAGACGAGCATGTCCAAACTCAAGTTGCTTGAACCCACCGATTGCGCATTGATCCTTGTTGACGAACAGGCAGGCCTGGCATTTGCCGCCGGCTCGCAAGACCCGCAGATCCTGCGCAGCAATGGACTCGCGCTCGTGAAGACCGCTGTAGCGTTCGACGTGCCCGTCGTCGCCTCAACATCCGCTACGAAGGTGTATAGCGGTCCACTAATGCCTGCATTTCGTGAGGTATTGCCGAATGTCGCGCCGATTGAACGTCGCAACATGAATCTCTGGGAGGACGATGCCGCCCGAGAGGCAGTGAAAGCCACCGGTAAGCAGACGCTGGTCATCGCAGGAATGCTGACTGAAGCCTGTGTGAGCTTTCCAGTGCTGTCTGCGCTGGCGGAAGGCTACCAAGTTGTTGTTGTCGCGGATGCTTGCGGCGGTCTAACGCCGACCAGCCACGAACTGGCCCTGCGCCGTATGGCGTCCGCTGGTGCCGTCATGACATCGTGGCTGCAACTGCTGTTGGAATTCCAAAGGGATTGGACGCGCCATGATACGTACGAAAAGGCTAGGGCAATTGTTGTCGAGCACGGGGGCGGCTATGGCACCGGCCTGGCATATGCGCGGGATATGATCAAGCCAGCATAAGTTGCTCCACAATGCGGCAGGCAGAGGGTCACGTTGTCGGGAGGCTGAAAACGGCTGGGCAGTACGTCGGGGCGTAATCGCTTTTGCCCGGCCGGTCAGCCGCCTTGTAAGTTGTCACTTGTGCTGTTGTGAATCGGTGGTGATCGGGGCCCGCATAAATCCTGCAGTGACCGCTGTGGAGCTCGTCCCGGTCACGGGCCAAGCAGCCAATGGCCGACCGAGAATGGCCGGCCTCGGTCGGACGCCCACCCCGGAACTGATATCCGACATGCCACTGCAACACGCCGAGCGGCGACTGTGCGCGCCGCTTGTCGCCCAGAAAGGCGTTGTTGTCGCCGAACAGCCACACCCCGGCAGACAACTCGGCAAACCAGTTGCCGATCGGCTGGGACAGGCCGATTTTCGGCTTGAAGGCCCAGCGGTGGGTCCCAACGTTGACCAGCCGGGCGGCATCGTACTGGCCGCCGGGTGCTACAACCGGGAGGCTCGCGCCGAGCATGGCGTCCGGCGCCCGTTTCATGAACTCGGCCAGCTTCAGAGCGGGGCCGCCAAGGAGATTGATGGCCAGGCGCATGCGGGCATCGCCGATCCCCTCCCGGTGGACCGCGTTCGGCGCATCGAGCACGTTGCCACTGACGTCGCCACTCGCGAACGGTGCAAGCAGGCCGAGCGAGGCAGTCCGCCCGGCCAGCTCAAACACGCGCACATAGCCCACCCCGAAAATGTTGACTCTGGAGCGTACATCGGTGATGGGCAGCGACGGGTCGGTCAGCACGTCCCCCGAGAGCCGGGTATAGGTAGCGGCGAGGAAGTTTGTCCCGACGGGTGCGGCAGAATAGGCGCGTGGCTCGAGTTCCTGCGCATGGGCCGGCATCCTGCAGCACCACAGGGCGAGCCACATCCACAAGGTGACCAGGGTGCGTCAGGGCAGACCATGCCGACGGCCTCACGGATCAAAGTGCAATGAGACTAACACGGGACGCGTTGTTCCCGGCGAAGCACAAGTCTCGTGCGGCCATCATGCACACAAATGCCCCTAACACCGGTAATAATTACCAAGGAACCACTGTATGGGTAACGTGGTAGCCGATGGCGTAGGAGGTACGATGAGGATGCGGCTGGCAATCTGGCTTGTAGCCGTGGCCGTTTTGTGGTCCGGGGCGGCAGTCGCCGCCAGCTTCGGCAGCAAGGGCGGGCCCGATCCCGCGAACATTGACCATATTGCCGACCTTCTTCGCGAGGATCCCTACGATCTGGAGCTGCTGATCAGCTTCGGCACTTCCAAGGGCGGATCGGCCGGCCATATCGCCCTTGCGATTCGAGACGAAGTACCTGGTGACGATCTGGTCTACTCAGCCAATTTCTATGCCGACCGCGCACGCAGGCACGCAACAGGTTTCTACACGAAGGATCTGATGGTGGCCATTCCGAAGAAGGAGTACCTGTACAAGACGGTCTCCTCTGTCGCGCAGACTGCTTCGTTTGGCCTCGACTTTGGCGAGATCTACAAGCGCTCGATCATCGGCGTGCGCGTCTACGGCGTACCGGCGAGCGACAAGGCGGCCCTTGCGGCGTACTTCAAACGCATCAATTACGACTATCACCGACGGGCCAAGAACACCGAGTATCACAGGGGCGAGATCAAGTACGATTACTTGCGCCTCAACTGCGCCAAGACCATCGGGGCCGCATTCAAGTTTGGTGCCAACTACAGGGACCTCGATGTCACCAGTGCCAGGGTTCTCTCCGGGCGGCGCGTGGTCGCGGCCGCCACGGCCAACATTCCCACCGAAATGGCGATGAAGCTCATCGAGGAGTGGGGCAAGCGCGGGTATGGCATGGATGTGGTGCTGTACAAGAAATATGGTGGCTCGTCCTATGTCGACCCTCACGAGGACGAAAAGGTGGCGTTCAAGGACTTGCCCAATCGTTTCCCATCGGTCTTGTCCCTGGACTTCCGCAGGGAAGAGGGGGCGTATCAGGACTTCGACAACCTGTTCGCGATGTACCTCCTCTATAACCTGGGCAAGTACAGCGTGCGTGTTAACGAACGTACGTTGCTGCTGGAGATCGAGAAGGAAAAGGACCCGATGACCTACCAGGAGGCGGCCAGACTTGCTAACCGGAGCTCCAGGTCAGACAGCGAGAATTTCCGCCGCCACCTTGAGTTCCGCCCGCGCGGTACACGGATCGGGGAAACGCCGGACAACACGCACCTCTACAATTTCACTGACGACAGCGCCATGAAGATTCAGCCCAACAAGGATTGAGGAACTGAAGCCGCATGTGGATCTGCTGATGACCAGGTACTTTCCCGATGCGCATTTCTCGGATGAGCACCGCGCGTTGTTCGCCTTCGCCAGTTACAACGCGGGCCCTTCCAAAATTGCGAAGATGCGCGCCGAGGCGGCTGCGCGCGGGCTGGATCCTGCCCACCCTCCAAACCGGCATCAAAGCAACTGGGCCCCTGTCCTAGTTCGACGCTTAGCGGTCCCCACCTATCGGCAACCGCTCGGCTTCGAGGTCTGCGCGGCAGACTTCGACGTGAACAGCAAGCTGACAAGGCGCACGCAGAGTCCAATAGGATGGTCATTCTTCCAGCCATACGTAGAAGAAGTTTTTCTTATCTCATCGTCCGAAAAGATTCATTCTGTTGCGACCATGGCTGACGCTACAGTTCGGAACAAGACGCAAATCGGGGGCCTGGCTGCCGCGCTCAGTCCCCATGCGCAGAATGCGACTGCCGGCACCGTTTTGCGGAGGTGAGTCATGTCTATTCTCTTGCTTGGAAACCTCGACGCCAAGACCACCGATGAGGACATCGGCGCCTTCCTGGTGAAGTACGGATTCCCGGAATACACCAGCATCGAATACATGGAAGGCGACGGTACCAGGCCTGCCGTGCAGGCTGACGGCATTGGTCGGTAGAAGTTCGTCGCAACCAACAAATCCTTCCTAAGCGGCGGGTCCTCGCCAATCGCTTCGCGAAGTCGCTGTACTCGGCGTCTCAGCCATGGGTTATCGAGTGACCGTGACGGCCGCACAACAGCCCTTGGGCTTCGGTCGGCGACCGTCTCTTGATGGCCGATCTCGGTCCGATAGCCGCCGCGAAACCGCGACCGTCTCTGATCGACCCTTCACGGACATTCCCCACCTTTTAGTTGAATGGCCGGTTTGGCCCTGCGGATTCAACCCGTCGATGCAACACACTAAAGACTGCGTGAGCGTCCGCTGCCGGCATGGAAAGGAAACTGCAAGTGAACGGCTTAGCTTCTCAGTCTCGCCAAATCGTCACCAGCACCGAATCCGGACCTTTCTGCTACGTCCTTGGAGTCGGCGACAAGCAACGTTTCGAACGCAAGATCGCTGTTGGTGAGGGCTGGCGTGACTAAGAGCGGAATGGATCAAGCTGCGTTGACCCTCGTCAACGTGGAGGCGCAATCGCGACGTATAGTTGGTACAGAGACCTTCTCGCCCACACCAGGAGTGCCACATGCCCGCCATTCGTCGTCTTCCCATAGTTGTATCCGCTATCGCTTGGGCGCCGGCGGCCTTCGCCGCTGCCGGCACTCCCGCCGCCGAGCACGATCACAGTCATTCCAATGCACCGGCCACTGCCTCTCAGCCTGCTACTGTCCCTTCAGCCGCCGCGACACCGGCGAAAGGAAGTAACACTCAGCGCGACGCGCAAGTCGCGCATTTGCGCGCCATTCGGGAACGGCTGTCACGGGCCACCACCGCTGAAGAAAGGCAATCCCTAATGGCCGAGCGCCAGAAGGTCATGCGCGAGGCGATGGCCTCAATGCAAAAGGACATGATGAGCATGACGAGCCGGGCGCGCCAGCCTTCAGCAAGCACGGGAACTGCTGATCAAATGCAGGTGTGCCGGGACATGATGGGCCAGCACATGGCTTTGATGCAGGAGATGATTCATTCCATGGACGGCTCGGGTACGAGCGGAATGGGTCGCAGCATGATGAGACACGGGATGGTGGGCGGGGGCGACACCGCAGGCGCTTCTCCACACAAGTGATTCCCGTACACTGGTTTGCCGAGCTGCGTAGGGTATGTCAACACATGGGCTCCAAGTTGGGCCCATGTCGCGACCAAAGTAATGCCTTCCAGCCCTCGGGAAAATCCACCGCCGCAGCAAGTCCCCGGCTATTCTTTGCCTCCGGCCGCATCATAGAGCCAGGCAAAGAACGCGCCGGCCGCAAAGAACCAGAGCGCGAAGATGATGCCGGGATAAATCATCGTCCAGGCTGAGAGTGAGTTACTGGTCTGCAGCTTACGAAAGTCAAGTCCTTGAAAGAGCGCATTCATAAAATTCATGAAAGGCTCGGGGAACGTTAGCCACAACACGGTACACACTGCGTAAAAGAGCACGACTGTGGCCGAGAGTGTAAAACCAGCTTTCAAGGGTTTCATGGCGCTCTCCAAATCCATTCAGAGAACTGCAGGGTTCGGCGATCAATGTGGATGCGGCGCAGATGTATCGCGCGGCACGAAGTGGGGAAGAAGCGCGGGCGTCCGTTTGCGGTAGCTCTCATACTCCTGGCCGAACTCCCTAAGTGCCTCGCGCTCCTCTGCTTTCGCAAGACGCACGTACATCCACACCAGCACCGGGAACATCGCCAGGGTCAGGATGGTGGGCCATTGCAGCAGGAAGCCCAGCATGATGAGGACAAAGCCAACATACTGTGGATGCCGCATACGCGCATATATCCCGGTGGTCGCCAGTTCATGCCGCTGCTGAGCTTGATAGAGAGCCCGCCATGCTGCCGACAACATGAGGAACCCGCCGAAGATCATGATATTGCTGGCAATGTGGAATGGGCCCCAATGTGGGTTCCCGCGCCAGCCAAAGATCATTTCAGGAAGGTGCCCCGCATCATGCGTCAGGAAATCGATGCCGGGAACGCGCGCGGACAGCCATGGAAGCAGAAGATATATGCTCAGCGGGATACCGTACATCTCGGTGAACAACGCCACAATGAAGCCCGAGAACGCGCCAAAGGAACGCCAGTCGCGCGACGTCTTCGGCTTGGTGAAGCTGAATGCGAAGATGATAAAGATTGCGGAATTGATGAAAACCAAAGACCAGAGGCCGTAGCCATATTGCGCTTCATGATTCATCACTGCTCTCCTTTAACATCCTTCCCGTCGCGCGCGCCTTCGCTGCCTCGGTCGTGACCACGGCCGTGGCCGTGATGCATGAAAAGATGCATCAACGGACATGAAGCAAGGAGCAGGAAGGGCAGGAACTGAATGACATGCGCCCGATGTTCCGTCCAGAGAAAATAAGCGATCACCAACAGGAACCCAATCGTCACCAACTTTGACCGGTAAATCTTTCTCCCGATCTCTGCCGCAGGGGCGCTGTCCCCGTGTTCGCTATTCATACGAATCTCCGATCCATCGTTAAACACTGCCCCAACTTACCTGCAGATCGGCAGCGCTTCCGATGCTACCAATATGCATCGGGCGCAGGACCTCAATGCCTTTCTTTTGGATGATTTCGTTCCCAATGGCCCGCCGTGCATGCGGAGCGACCTCGATACGGCACAGCGAATAACGCCCGCGGCCCGAGCCAGACATGGTGTGCATGAGAACCACTCCGGCGTGGAAATCATCGACGTCTTGATGGCGCTCGACTTCGTAACCATTCCGCAACACCTCGCTGCGATCCTTTGGGCTGCTTGCCAGCCGTTGGCCGTCCATGCTTTGGAGTATTGGCGAACGGTCGCCAGTCGGCTTGATCTACATCAAGCTAGCCGCAGCGCGCAGCGCGGCTAAGGGAGAGCGCTGCAAATTGCAAGCGAGAGATCACCTTTACAGGCGATTCGACAGGCGCTCGCAGGCGTGGGCGCGTAAGCGCACGCCATGGACCAGCGCTGTCCGCGTTCGGATACCTCAGGAGACCATCGCCTGAGGTGCCCGCTCAAGGGGCGGCGACACAACGGAGAAGTAAGGGAGCTCCGGATGAGCGAACAGGATAGATTCCCAAATGCTCGCAGCGCTCCCCGCCATTGCTGGCGTGACGACGGCGGACGCACAGATTGCAGTGCACGTCGAGTGAACGGTGTTGCCGGACGGCGCGCCGGCGGCACAGTGGCCTAGCGTATCGCAGCCATCCCCGGTGCCAGCCCCCTCACCGTCGGTCTGGGCAGCGTACACCTGAGAACCCGCCACGCCGAACGTGCAGCAGCGCTCCGCAGACATAGAAAGGGTGCGCAACGGGAACGCCACAGCGAGCATCACCGGCAGGATGGCTCGCCAGAGTTGCTTCATATGCTCACACCCTCGTGCCAGACGTACGACCTGAAGCAGGTGCCGTCTGTCCTTGCATGCCTTCAGTAGAGGAGGCGCTTATCTGTGGGGCCGGGGCGCTATCCCACGCAGCGCAGCGGCTTGCGGGCGCGCAGCATTGCGCCACCAGAAGATACGCCTCGTCCAGTTGCCGGCTGTCTTGGTCTTGACCAGCCATGGCTTCGAGGGCGCTCAGGAGCAGATCGGCGACGACATACTGTTCTTGCTCGCATGCCCGCCTGAACACTGCAAGGACATCGTCATCCAAGGTCTGTTTAGCGGCAGCCATGGCGTCACCTCCGCGCAAAAAGGGCTCGCTCCCTGGCTGGGGCCCCCTGTTCGACGGACGTTGCAGTCCGTCTGCCGTAACTATGGACCTTCCCATAGGAGGAAGGTCAAGCAATGTCGGCTGTTCTTCGGTGCGATTTTGACTGCCCGCCTTCTGACGTGCTTCATCCGTGAATGGCATCGCCGACTCGACAGGCTAGTGGCACTACAGCTTACCGGGATGTAATGGCTGCGCAACGCCCCGGTGAGAGACGGCCTCATACCATTGATTCAAGAGGTCGATACCTCGAAACTTCAATGGAGTGCACCATGAAAACCAACAAGTCCTTGGCCGCCGCGCTGACTCTTTCGGCGTTGTCCATCTCCTCTGCATGGAGCACCGACAAGCTGAAGACCAACGCCGGCGATGACGTGGCGCAGCATGTTCAGCGCCAGGCCGGAGAACCCGCTGCAGTTCCAGTATCAGGGCAGGTAAGCGCAACGCGTCTCGGTTCGCAGGCCGCTATTTTTGGCAGCCAGGTACCCGCAGGCACGGCCTCCCGCACAGTGGCACTGACCTCGGGCATGAAGTACGTCACCGTTGAGTCCGGCGACACCGTGACATTCCGGAGCGGGGGGCAGGTGGCAACGTGGAAGTTCGCCGAGTCGATTCGCGGAACGTCCGTAGATCTGGGCCTCATCTTGCCGGGCATGCCGAATGCCCAAGGTGTACGCGTCTATATCGACCGCAGTCGTCTCTTTACCGGCGGCTGACCTCGATACCCGGCCGGACCGAATTGGGCTTACCCATCGGGATACCCGAGATGACCACT
Source organism: Cupriavidus sp. CP313 (assembly GCF_054072015.1). Lineage (NCBI taxonomy): Bacteria > Pseudomonadati > Pseudomonadota > Betaproteobacteria > Burkholderiales > Burkholderiaceae > Cupriavidus > Cupriavidus sp. CP313. The sequence goes on from NZ_JBSVZB010000048.1 coordinate 13,747, forward strand.
TTGTCATGGCGGTGTCACGGCTCGGTGGGGGACCGCTTTCTACACTGTGTTGGCAGGCTCATGGAGCCAATTATCGAATCATCGAGGAGAAGCAAAATGCGTACGTTGAAGAAGACCGCTCTTGTAGCACTGACTATTTCAACGCTCGGCGGCGTGGCCGGCATGGCAAATGCCGGCGGGACCTCGCCGCGCGATTCCTTCACTGATGGCGCCCATGCGATGGGTACGCGCGACCCGTTCAGTGACGGCAGCCACGCCGTTGGAACGCGCGACACCCTTACGGACGGCGCCTGATCCACGCCTCTCACAGGCGCAGCCATCCAGGTACGGACGTCTTGTAGGCATCCGACCGTGGGCCGCGAAAAGAGCGGCCCACGGGACACGACTGCTTCGGCGGCGGTGTCGTCTTCCCTGATACGAAGCACAAGGCCGCAGCTCGGCTTGCGGCAGTCCCGTGCTCAGCACTTCGCCATTCCAAAGGCGCCTTCTCATTGGCGGCCAACCCATACTGGACCCAAGCGCGGTTAGCCTTTTGAGAACAGTCCTGCCACCGGTGCACCCCCTTGCGCTTGACCTTACAACGATGGGAACGTCTAAGCTGGCGTCATCAGGCGTGACATGGAGGTCCCGCACCTCCGATGCCGGTCATCTTCGTGTAAGGAGCGTGTCATGAAGAATTGCCCCCAATCGTCAGCCTCCGGCAGGGGGAGCCATAGATTCATGCGCTTTCGCTGGCTTCTGTTCTTTGCGGTAGCCGGCGTTGCGGCGATTGCGCTTGGCGTCCGGCACTGGGGCCACGTTGCCTCCTGGCTACCCTTTGCGCTAGTGTTGCTGTGTCCGCTGATGCACTTCTTCCATGGCAGGCACGGCGGCCACCGCACGGCCGCAGTAACCGGCAAGTCGGATGACTCAGTGGATGCCCGGCCCAACAACTAAGGGAGCCAGGATGAACAGGACAAGCAACGAACGCGATGCAACGGAGCCTGGCCGCCACGGCGCCGGTGCACATACCCCGGCTCAGCACCAGTCCGATCATGGCCATCATCACGAGCATGCCCATCACCATGGCCATGTTCATGAACAGGCTGGCACTGGTACCGGGGCGGCGGAGGCCCTCAAGGATCCGGTCTGCGGGATGACCGTCTCGGCCGATTCCAGATTCCAGGCCGAGCATGCTGGGGCTCGCTATTATTTTTGCAGCGCGTCCTGCCAGCAGAAATTCGAGTCCGATCCGGGCAAGTACACGATCCCGTCTGAGCCGCCCTCGGCGGAGCCTGCCGCCGAGGGCACGATCTATACTTGTCCCATGCACCCGGAGATCCGCCAGGATCATCCGGGCAACTGCCCCAAATGCGGCATGGCGCTGGAACCGTTGTTGCCGGAACTGGATGAAGGCGAGAACCCCGAGTTGGTGGATTTTCGTCACCGCTTCTGGTGGACGCTACCGCTCACCGGTGTGGTGTTCGTACTGGCCATGTTCGGGCATCGCCTTGGCTGGATGCAGGTGTCGACCCAGAGCTGGGTCGAGCTTGCATTGGCGACGCCTGTGGTGCTGTGGGCGGGCTGGCCGTTCTTCGTGCGGTGTTTCCAGTCGATCGTCAACCGCAGTCCGAACATGTGGACGTTGATCGGAATCGGCACAGGTGCGGCCTATGTCTACAGCGTCATTGCGACCGTCATGCCAAGCGCATTTCCGCAGGCGTTCGCCGAGCATGGCCGCATCGGTGTGTACTTCGAGGCTGCGGCGGTGATCATCTCCCTCACGCTGCTGGGTCAGTTGCTTGAGCTCAGGGCCCGCTCCCAGACTTCCGCCGCCATCAAGTCGCTGCTGGGACTGGCGCCCAAGACGGCGAGGCGTATCGGTCCCGACGGAGCCGAGGAGGACGTGCCGCTCACCCATGTCCACGTGGGCGACCTGCTGCGCGTGCGGCCCGGCGAGAAGGTGCCGGTCGACGGCGTGGTAACGGAAGGCACCAGCGCGGTCGACGAATCGATGATAACCGGCGAGCCCATTCCGACCACCAAGCGCGTCGGCGATCGCGTCATCGGTGCCACGATGAACACGTCGGGCAGCCTCGTCATCCAATCCGAAAAGGTTGGCTCCCAGACCGTGCTGTCCCAGATTGTCCAGATGGTGGCGCAAGCGCAGCGATCGAAGGCGCCGATGCAGCGGATGGCGGACAAGGTTGCCGGCGTCTTCGTCCTCGGTGTCATCGGCATTGCGGTGCTGACCTTTGTCGCGTGGGGACTCTTCGGCCCCGAGCCGAGCTGGGTGTTCGGGCTGATCAATGCCGTCGCGGTGCTGATCATCGCATGTCCGTGCGCGCTGGGTCTTGCCACGCCGATGTCCATCATGGTCGCAAGCGGCAAGGGCGCTTCGAACGGCGTGCTGTTCCGCGACGCCGCTGCGATCGAAAACCTGCGCAAGGTCGATACCCTGATTGTCGACAAGACCGGGACGCTCACCGAGGGTCGGCCTGTTTTTGAGCGCGCGCTCGGCGCAACTGGTTATGCCGAGGAGGAGGTGCTGCGGTTAGCCGCCAGCCTGGATCAGGGCAGCGAACATCCTCTGGCGGCCGCGATTGTTGAAGCAGCCCGTGAGCGCGGCCTGCAGTTGGAAAAGCCGGAGGGCTTCGAGTCGAGCTCCGGGATCGGGGTAAGAGGCAAACTGGGCGGCAGGAAGGTCGCGATCGGAAACACTGCGCTCATGGAAGCCGAAGGAGTTCCCATCGATCCGCTCGTGACGCAGGCCGATGAGCTGCGTGCGCAAGGCGCCAGCGTCATGTATCTCGCTGTCGAAGGCAAGCTTGCTGGCCTGCTCGCCGTCTCGGACCCGGTCAAGTCCACCACGCCGGAGGCGCTGGCGCATCTCAGGGAAGAAGGTATCCGTGTCGTGATGGCGACCGGCGACGGGATTGCAACGGCAAAGGCGGTGGCCGGGAAACTCGGCGTTGACGAGTTCCACGGCGAGGTGAAGCCGGCGGACAAGCTTGAACTTGTCAGCTCCCTGCAACAGGCAGGCGCGGTGGTCGCCATGGCGGGCGACGGCATCAATGATGCGCCGGCGCTGGCGAAGGCGGATGTCGGTATTGCCATGGGCACGGGCACTGATGTCGCGATGAACAGCGCTCAGGTCACGCTGGTCAAAGGGGATCTGCGCGGGATTGCCCGTGCCCGGCAACTCTCGCGAGCAACCATTCGAAACATGAAGCAGAACCTCGGTTTTGCGTTCATTTATAACGCCTTGGGCGTTCCGCTGGCCGCGGGCGTTCTATATCCAATGACAGGCCTGCTGTTGTCGCCGATGATTGCCGCGCTGGCGATGAGCCTGAGTTCTGCCTCGGTCATTACCAATGCGTTGCGGCTCAGGAAGGCTGCTACCTGAGGCTTGTCGGGAGCTCCGAAACCTATCAGTGCGATCAGGCCCGTCCCGAACGCGCCTTGGCACAGGCAGATGCCGACCGGCTATTCAAGCTGAAGACCCAAGAAGTCCTTACGGCAAGTCTATGAGGTGCACGCGACGGCTTGCGATGGCGGGTCCTCTGTCGTGACGGCACTTCGCACGTGATCAATGAATCACTGCCGAGACAATAGAACATACAACAGCCCACATATAAGAAGGCACGCGGCGAGAACAAGGTAGTAGCGGCTGCCGTGCTGAGGCTGGCCCGCACTATATGCGTGATGGGAATGCTGAATGTGGGGCTTCATTGCGCACCAGAACAAGGCTTGGGTGTCATTTAGGCCATAGTTGATCACTGTTGCTCACGCCCGCGCAGATTCCGTGCCACTGCCCCTGCGCGGAATGCCAAAGCTATCTACTGTGCGCGTCCGAACGGTTGCTCCGTAGCATCGGTTCCACACTCGTCAGTATGGCGGCGATCCTCGTCGCATCCAACGGTTTGGAGTGGAAATGCGCCAGTTCCAGCCACTCACCAGCCTGCGTCTGTTTCTCGCGCTGTGGGTGCTTTGCCTGCACTGGTTCCATAGCTACGGTGCAGACGGCACCTACTTCGATATTGGCTTCACAAGCACCTTCTTCGACCACGGCTATCTCGGGGTCGATGGATTCTTCATCCTGAGTGGCTTCATCCTCACTTACAACTACGACCCCGCTCCCGACCAACGGCTGAACTGGAAGAAGTTCATCGTGGCGCGAATCGCCCGCATTTATCCGGTTTATGTCGCCTGCCTTATTGCGTTCGCGGCTGCCTTGATCGTTCGCGACTTCGCCTTGCACAAGCATATGCTGGGCACCGGCGGCTACACAGCTTCGAACTTCTGGTGGGAGCTGTTCCTATTGAGTGCATGGCGGTATGCCGGCCCACCCGGATGGAACGACGTTGGTTGGTCAGTTAGCGCGGAATGGTTCGCGTATGTCTGGTTCCCGGTTTTACTGTTGGCAGCGCCTCGCCTAAGCAAGACGCGAATCTTGTTGGTGGCAACCCTCGCACTTGCGGCGTTGGCCGTAGTAGAGGCGACATCGCCCAAACATCTTTCGCTCAGCGGCGGCATAGCGCGTTTGATTCCCGAATTCATGTTGGGTGTACTGCTATGTCGCCTGCGAGAAGCAATGGCCCACTACCGTGGCTTCGTCGGGGGCGCTCTACTGTCCGTGATTGTCTGCGCCGTTGGTGTGAAGGTTGGCATCGATACTCTTTTCGTCGCCGGTGCTGCGGGACTCGTTTTCTCGCTTTCCTATGAAACGGACGCACTCACTCGGGTGCTCTCACTGGGGCCGCTGGTATTTCTTGGCGAGGTTTCGTACTGCATCTACATCGTGCAGCGAATCCCCCAATATCTGTTCTCCTTCGCGAGGTCCCGGCTGCCCGACCTTGCCGCGATGCCGGGTGCGGCGCAGGCTTTGATCCTGTTGGTGCTGACAGTCGGCGCATCCATCTTTCTTCACTAAATGATCGAAAAGCCGATGCGGTCCCGGATCAACCGCCACTTTGGTTCAAGCCGCAAGCGGGGCGGGTCACTGGCGACTCCCTGAGGACTGACTGCAAGAGTCGCAGGTCCCAGTTATGGCGGCGCACCAACTGGCTGGCCTCTTGGCGCAAAGCTACGCTCGGTGTGAAACTACAACAATGACCCACCATCCAGGATCAATACTTCTCGAATCAACGCAAGGCGCTCAGGGTCGGACCGAATATCTTCTGGACTGTGACAGCGTAACGGTTGCAGTGGGCGGCCTTGTCGTCGAAGGCGTGGAAGTACGGCGTCTACTGGCCCTCAGTTGGGCACCTGAATATGTGTCCTTCAACGCTTGGGGCCAGCGCCACCGCTACAAAGTTGGTCCTGTGGCAATCGCACGTCCGAGACGCGCATTGTTCCCATTCGCTTAGGGACAGACCATTATTCGGGTCCGGGAAAGAGTGACAGCTTCAGCCGTGGCGACATAGTGCCTCGGTGCCGGGAGAACAGAAATATGGACATCCCACTTGACCACGGTACGTTCGTCAAGGTGCTAAACGCCCGGACCCCACGCACAGAGTTTCTCGTAGGCCAGACAGTGCAAATAGTCGCTTACGGCAAGCGGACCGGTGTCTATGTCGTGTTCGTTGACGGCGAAATGTATGCGCCGTTCCGGCATGAGGACTTTGAGGTGGTGCCACATGGCGAGTGAACTTGCCTCGTGCCAACGTATAGGCGGGTCCCTGACCCGGTATCCGATTTCAGCCGGAAAGAGACGGTTCCCGGATGTTGCTTCTGGCGACCATCTCGCAGGCCAAGGCGAAGGTGTGTTCCCGAACGCATAAATCATGTGAAAGCATGCAAGATTGAGCTTCTCGCCAAGTATCGGCACCTCTCCAAGAAGCAGCGTCAATGGCGCTCTCATCAGCATCCTGTAAAGTGCCGCCATCGCCTCAATTGGCGGCGCGGTTAGCTCGAGAAGGGATCATTGCAGCGGCTACGAAGTGATTAACGTTCGGCGGCCTTGCCGCCACAATCGGTTACACGGTCTGCCCGCCAGACCCGCGCCAGCCCGCTATAGGTCAGGTAGAATCCCGCCCTATGTCGCGCGTGATTGCCATCCTCCTGATGCTGATCCTGCCGCTGCAGGCCTTGGCCGCAGCGCAGCGGCAAATCGCGCATTCAGCGGGCTTCCCGCCGGACCATATGGCGGCGCACGCCGAGCATGTCCCCCATCACCACGGTGACGACGGGGAGATCGCGTTCGACGATTCCACAGCATCCGCGTCGCACCAACTCGACTTCGACTACGGCACCCATTTCCAGGCGCCGCTGCCTGCGGGCCTGCTGCTGCCGCTGGCGCAGCAGACGCAGCCCGAGCCGTTATTCCTCGGCGGCCGCATGCCTGACCCCCGCGGCAGTCCACCCTTACGCCCCCCTCACGCGCCCGCCTGACGGCGGGGCATTGACCTCCTGATTGCCTACCGTGGCGCAATGGCTTGCGCTGCGCCCCGCCGCATTGCCTGTGTTATCGCGATTTGCGTTGGGGATTCCATGCAGAAGTTTTTCATTTCCATTGTTGCGTCCGCGCTGCTGGCGCCGTCGGCCCATGGCCAGCTTGCGCCGGCGGATCTGCACGCGCTTTTTAATACCGCGTGGGAGCGGTCCGTTGCATTCCAGGCGACCGAGGGGCGGCGCCTGGAGGCGGCGGCCAGTCGGGTCCAGGCGGATTCGCTGATCGCCGGGTCACCTACTTTGGGCCTGCTGCACCGGGATGACCGCTGGACCGAAAAGCGCGGCTTGCGTGAGAGCGAGGTCCAGCTTGGCGTCCCGGTGTGGATGCCAGGCCAGCGCGCGGCACGCGGCGACTTGGCCGACGCACAAGCGGCCGAGGCCGAAGCCGGCGCCGCTCTGGCGCGGCTGAACGTTGCCGCCGAGGTGCGCGAGCGCGTCTGGCAGCTAGTGGCCGTGGAAGGGGAGCGCGATGTGCTGCGGCGCCGCGCAGATATCGCCGCGTCGCTGCGCGACGATGTTCGGCGGCGGGTCACCGCCGGCGACCTCGCGCGCACCGACCTGCTGCTGGCGCAGCAGGACTACCTGGCGGCGCAGGGCCTGCTCGCGGACAGCGAGGCCCGCTTGGTGGACGCCAGGGCGCGGCTGCTGCAAGCGACCGGCGTATCGGCGCTGCCGCTGCGGTATGACGAAGCGGCAGCGCCAGTGACCGATCCTGCCGCCGGTGCCGTGAGCCATCCAAGGCTGGAAGCAGCGCAGCAGGCCATGCTGCGCAGCGAGCGCCAGGTGGGCTACCTGCGCAAATCGCGCCGCGACCCGCCGGAAGTCGGCGTGATGTACCGCAACGACCGTGCGGGCGGCGGCATGCCCAGCGACCAGACCGTCGGCCTGTTCATAAGGATCCCCTTTGCCACCGATGCGCGCAATCTGCCACGAGAGACTGCCGCGCAGACTGAGTTGATGACAGCCCGGGCCGAGCTCGATCGCACCGAACGCATCGTCCGCTCCGCGATCGACGCGGCACAGGCGGCGCTTTCGCTCGCAGAGCAGCAACTCAAACTTACCGAAGAGCGCAGCGCCACGCTGTCCGAACGGGCAACACTGCTGCGCAAGACCTTCAATGCCGGCGAAATCGGCTTGCCTGAAGTGCTGCGTGCACAGAACCAGGCCCTCGAAGCCGAAGCCGACCTGGCGCGCCAGCGTGCCCGGCGCGGCATCGCCACTGCCAACGTGAACCAGGCTCTCGGAGTCCTGCCATGATCCGCCAGCTCTTTCTCACCCTGCTCTTGTCCCTTGCCTGCGCCGCGCATGCCGCGCCGGGCGCCCACGGCCCCGATGGCGAGCATCTGGATGCGCCGGCGAGCACCAGCGCCGCGGCGAATGCCCAGCCCGTCATCGAAGCCAATACGGAATCGTTCGAACTGGTTGGCACGCTGGCCACTGATGAGCTGTCGGTGATGGTCGACCGCTACGTCACCAACGAGCCGGTGCTGAACGGCACGCTGGAGGTCGAGTTCAACGGCATCAAGGCGCAAGGCAAGCTGCACGCCGACTTCGGCGATTACTCCTTTACCGACGAGAAACTCCTCAAGGCGCTGCGCCAACCGGGCAACCATGCGCTCGTGTTCACGCTTATTGCCGGCAACGAGTCGGACCTGATCGAAGGCAGCCTGAACGTTGCCGCGGACGGGCACGCCCATGGCCTCGGGGCTTTGTGGCAAGCGCGCTGGCCGTGGATCGTCCTGCTTGTGGCGGTTGTCCTGGCTGCCGCAGCCTGGGGCGTGAGGCGCCGCAATATCCAAAAGAAGAACTGAGGCCCGACATGCTGAAGACAACCAGTTTTGCAACGATCGCCATCGCGCTGGCTGCCTGCGCAACCATGCCGGCCCTGGCCGGGCCCGGTGCACACGGGCCGGGTGGCGAACACCTTGATGCACCGGGAGCGGTGTCCGGCAGCGGCGGCCTGGCCCGGCTGCCCGACGGCAGTGTCCAGGTGCCCAAGCTCGCGCAACGCCGCATGGGCATCCGGACCACGATGCCGCAGGAAGCCTTGCACCCCATGACCGTAGAGCTGAACGCCGTGGTGGCCATCGACCCCAATGCGGGCGGGCGCCTGCAGGCAGGGCATCCGGGCTGGATCGAGCCGCCGCCGGGCGGCTTCCCGGTGCTGGGGCAGCGTGTCAGCAAGGGCCAGGTGCTGGCCGTGCTACGGCACAAAAGCGAGCCCTTCGATATCGGCAACCAGCAGGCGCAGTTCGCCAACCTGAGCGCCAACCTGAAGCTGGCCCGGCAACGGCTGCAGCGGTTGGAATCGCTGCAGGACAGCATCCCGCGCAAGGAGATCGAAGCCGCCCGCGCCGAGGTCCAGAGTCTTTCCGGCCAGCGCGAGGCCGTGGGCAAGAGCCTGCACCAGACTTACACGCTGACCGCGCCGGCCAGCGGCATCATCGCCACTGCCAATGTGCTGGCCGGCCAGGTAGTCTCGGCCGGCGACGTGCTGTACGAAGTGGTGGATCCCGCCCGAACGCTGATCGAAGCCAACACCGCGGACGCCTCGCTCGCCACTCGAATCCAGGGAGGGACACTGGGTCGGGCGGAGGGCGGCAAGCTGGACTTCGTCGGCGCCGGCCGCAGCCTGAAGAACGGCGCCGTGCCGCTGATGTTCCGGCTGACGGGCAATGCGGTGCCGCTTGCCGTCGGGCAGCCAGTGACTGTGGTTGCTACGCTGACCGATACGGTCAAGGGCATCGCGTTGCCAAGTGAAGCCGTGGTCCGCAATGCCAGCAACCTGCCGGTGGTGTGGATCAAGTCCGGCACGCAGCGCTTTATCGCCCAGCCGGTTGAGGCCCGTGTGCTGGATGCGGGAACGGTTGTCGTGGTCAAGGGGCTGTCACCGGAGAACCGGGTGGTGGTGTCCGGAGCGGCACTGATCAATCAGATCCGCTGAGGGGCGCGCATGTTCAACTGGATCGTTCGCGCGAGCCTCGGCAACCGGCTGCTGGTACTGGCCGTCGCCTTAATCCTGATGGTGTACGGCGGCGTGACCGCATGGCGCACGCCGGTGGATGTTTTCCCGGACCTCAACAAGCCGCTGGTGACCGTGATCACCGAAGCCGGTGGCATGGCGCCGCAGGAAGTGGAGCTGCTGGTGTCGTTTCCGATCGAGACCGCGCTCAATGGCATGCCAGGCGTCACGCGGGTCCGCTCGGTGTCGGGCGTCGGCTTGTCCATCGTGTATGCCGAGTTCGACTGGGGCAGCGATATCTATCGCAATCGCCAGCTCGTGTCTGAGCGGCTGGCGCTGGTGAAGGAGCAGTTGCCCGGCGGGCTGACGCCCATCCTCGGGCCGGTCTCGTCGATCATGGGCGAGATCATGCTGATTGCGTTGCCGATCGACCCGGCCCGGGCCAGTCCGATGCAGGCGCGCGAGTATGCCGACTTCGTGCTGCGGCCGCGCCTGCTGTCGGTGGCTGGCGTGTCGCAGGTCATCCCGATCGGCGGCGAGGTGCGCCAGCTCCGGGTCGAACCGGACACCGCCAGGATGGCGCAGTTCGGCGTGGCGCTGCCACAGGTGGAAAGCGCGTTGCGCGACTTCGCCGCCAATACCAGCGGCGGCTTCATCGACCTGAACGGCCGCGAATACCTGATCCGCAATCTCGGCCGCACCAACCGGCTCGACGACCTGAAGGGACTGGCGGTTGCCTACAAGGAAGGCGCACCGGTGCTGCTCGAGCAGGTGGCCGGCGTGCGCTATGCCGCGGCGCTCAAGCGCGGCGATGCCGGATTCAACGGCAAGCCGGCAGTGATTGTCAGCGTGCAGAAGCAGCCTGCGGCCGACACGGTACGCCTGACGCGGGACGTGGAAGCAGCACTCGGCGAACTGAAGCAGGGGCTGCCGCCGGGCTTGTCCACGCCGCAAGTTCTGTTCCGGCAGGCGGATTTTATCGAGGCCTCGATCGGCAACGTGATCGAGGCGCTGCGCGACGGCGCCATCATGGTGACCGTGATCCTGTTCGCCTTCCTGCTGAGCGCGCGCACCACCGCGATCTCGCTGGTGGCGATCCCGCTGTCGCTGGCCGTCACCGCGCTGGCCTTCCACCTTCTGGGCCAGTCGATCAACGTGATGACGCTGGGCGGACTGGCCATCGCCATCGGCGAGCTGGTCGACGACGCGGTGGTCGACGTGGAGAATATCCAGCGCCGGCTCAGGCAGCGCGCAAGCATGGAGGACCCGCCGTCCGTGCTGGAGACCATCTGGCGTGCCTCGGTCGAAGTCCGCTCCGGCATCGTCTATGCCACGCTGGTGGTGGTGCTGGTGTTCGTGCCGCTGTTTGCGCTGCCGGGTATCGAAGGGCGCCTGTTCGCGCCGCTGGGTATCGCCTACATCGTGTCGATCCTGGCATCGATGCTGGTGTCGATGACGGTGACGCCGGTGCTGTCGTACTACCTGTTGCCGCGGATGAGGCGGCTGGAACATCCGGACAGCCCGCTGGTGGCGTGGCTCAAGCGGGTCGATACCAGGATCCTGGACTGGTCGTTACCGCGCGCCAAAGCGGTGCTTGCCGCGGCTGCCGTGGCCGTCGCGCTGGCGGCCGCCACCGTGCCTTTCCTGCCGCGTGCCTTCCTGCCAGCCTTCAATGAAGGCTCGCTGGTGATGTCGCTGATGTTCAATCCGGGCACCTCGCTGGCCGAAGCCAACCGCATGGGTGCCCTGGCGGAGACGCTGATCCGGCAGGTTCCGGACGTGACGCAGGTTGGGCGGCGCACCGGCCGTGCCGAACTGGACGAACATGCCGAAGGCGTGCATTCATCCGAGATCGACGTCGACCTGAAGCGCTCCGACCGCAGTCGGGAGCAAGTGATGGCCACCATCCGCGCCCAGCTTGCCAGTCTCCCTGCGTCGGTAGCGATTGGCCAGCCGATTTCCCACCGGCTGGATCACTTGCTTTCCGGCGTGCGGGCACAGATCGCGCTGAAGATCTATGGCGATGATCTCGATACGCTGCGCGGCCTGGCGGAGAACGTGCGCGGGCGGCTTGCTGCCATACCAGGACTCGTCGATATCACGGTCGAGCGCCAGGTATTGATACCGCAAGTCAATGTGCGGCTCGACTACCGCAAGGCAGCGCAATATGGCATCCCGGCAGGCGAGGCGCTGAAGGCCTTGCAGACGTTGTCGGATGGCACGCGCGTAACGCAGGTGATCGAGGGCGTGCGCCGCTACGACCTGGTGGTGCGGTTGCCCGATACCGGCCGTACGCCGCAGGACCTGTCCCGCGTCATGCTGGATTCGCCACGTGGCGCGGTGCCGTTGTCGGCGATCGCCAGCGTCGAGGATGGCGACGGCCCGAACCAGATCGGGCGCGAGAACGGCCGCCGGCGCATCGTGGTCTATGCCAATACCGACGGGTCGGATATGTCGAAGATCATCGGCGATGTGCGCAGCGCGGTCGCGCGCGCCGGGTTGCCCGGTGGCTATTTCGTCAGCATCGAGGGGCAGTTCCAGGCGCAGGAGCAGGCCACGCAACTGATCGTGTTGCTGTCCCTCGTGTCGCTGGCGCTGATCTACCTGGTGCTTTACTCGCGCTACCGCTCTGCGACCCTCACGCTGATCATCATGGTGAACATCCCGCTGGCGTTGATCGGCAGCGTGATCGCCATGTGGCTCGGCGGCCTGACGCTGTCGGTGGCGTCCATGGTCGGCTTCATCACGCTGACGGGCATCGCCACCCGCAATGGCATCCTGAAAGTCAGCCACTACATCAACCTGTGCCGCTTTGAAGGGGAAACCTTTGGTATCCCGATGATCGTGCGTGGGTCGCTGGAGCGGCTGACGCCGGTACTGATGACCGCGCTGGTTGCGGCGTTTGCGCTGGTGCCATTGCTGGTGTCGGCCGACGCGCCCGGCAAGGAAATCCTGCATCCGGTGGCGGTGGTGATCTTCGGCGGGTTGGTCAGCTCGACCATCCTGGATTCCGTGCTGACACCATTGGCGTTCTGGTTGTTCGGGCGCCGCCCGCTGGAGCGGATCCTGTCGCAACAGCCGGGCGACGCGTACTGATTACGGGCTTTGGCAGCGCCGCCCGTAAGTCGCTGCACCAACGGAGTATTCGATGAAGAAACAGTTCTCAGCCATGTTGTTTGCCGGCAGCCTCGCACTGTCCGGCCTGTCCGGCCTGTCCGGCCTGTCCGGCCTGGCCATGGCCCACGGCGCCAAGCCCGCGCAGTACGGCGGCATCGTGCAGACCGCCAGCGACCTGCAGTTCGAGTTGGTCAACAAGGATGGCGCCGTCACCATTTATGTCGACGACCATGACAAGAAGCTGCCGGTGGCTGGTGCCAGCGGCAAGCTGACGGTGCTGACCGGCGCCCAGAAGACGGAAACGGCGCTGAACCCGGGGACGGACAATGCGCTGGTAGCGGCCGACAAGCTGCAGCTCAAAGCCGGCTCCAAGCTGGTCGCGACGATCAAGTTTGCCGACGGCAAGACCGTGACGGCACGCTTTGTGGCGAAGTAGTACAAGGACCCGCCGGCTTTATACCAGCAACGGACCATCAGATGCCGGAACGAACGGGCATGCGCCCTAGTGAAGGTCCGGCCATCTGGGATGAAGATCATCAATCGTGAAGGCGTGCCGGTGGCTGTGGCTGCCCGTTCGCTCGCCTTCAGACAGGTGGTCCTCGAACGCCGTATCTACCGGATGGCTGTGGTCGAGGACATCGTGATCTGCGGCCGGCCACGTCCGCCAGGCAATCCCCACGCCAAGGACTGTCAGCGCAGCGAGGACGGCAAAGGTCGGCGCCATGCCTAACCTCGCACCAAGCTGCCCGGCCAGCGGGTACGTGACCAGCCAGCACGCATGCGACAGGGAAAACTGCGCGGCGAAGACTGCCGGCCGGTCGGCCGAGCTTGCCGAGCGACGCAGCAACCGCCCGCTGGGCGTCAGCGTCATCGAGTAACCGATGCCGATCGTGAACCAGGCTGCGAGGAATGTCGGCCATTCGGCCGGCCCTCCCAGCACCGCGATTGCGATGCCGGCCAGTAAGCCAAGGGCCATGACCGAAGCACCGGTTAGCATGGCGGGCCTGTCGGGCCGCTCGTCGAGGTACTTCGGCAGCAGCAGCGCTACGAGCATCGATCCGCATCCGAACGCAGCTAATGCAATCGGAACGTCTGTGGCGGGCCGCTGCATTTTGCTTTGCACGTAGACGACAGTATTCACGATAACCATCGAACTCGCCGCCGCAGCGGCAAGGTTCAGCGCAAGCAAGCCCCTGAGGCGCGGCGTCCGGAGATAGATCGACATGCCATGGGATGTCTTGGCGTAGATGCTCCCCGATCGCTCCACTGCCCGTGACTGAGGCAGGCGCACAGAAACAACCAATGCAGCCGAAACGAGGAAGCCGATGACGGTGCCGGCAAACAGCCAGTGGAAGCCGATCACCGTCAACAGCGCCGCGGCCAGCGCAGGGCTGGCAAGGCTTTCCAGGTCATACGCCAGCCGCGACAACGACAATGCCCTGGTGTAGTCCTTCTCGCCGGGCAGAACGTCGGGGATCGTCGCCTGGAACGTGGGCGTGAACGCCGCCGACGCCGACTGGAGTAGGAAAATGAGGAGATAGATCTGCCAGGCTTCGGTCACGAACGGTAGCGCGACAGCGACACCGGCACGGACCAAGTCCATCGACACCAGGAACGCCCGCCGGGGCAGCCGGTTCGCGAACGCACCGACGACGGGCGCGATACCGACATAGGCGACCATCTTGATCGCCAGCGCTGTGCCGAGGACGGTGCCGGCGTTCGCGCCAGCCAGGTCAAAAGCGAGCAACCCGAGGGCAACCGTCGCCAGCCCGGTCCCAACCAGTGCGATGACCTGCGCGAGAAACAGGTGGCGATAGGTGCGGTTGGCCAGGGCATCCAGCATGACTGTGACCCTTACAGGTATTTGCTGACGGACTTGAATTCGCGCGAACCCGGGCATCAAGGCCAGTTGGCGAGGGCAGGCTGCTGGGTGTATTTCAGCCAGACATGGCGCCTCCCGCCTTATCTGGTGTCGTTGCTGCCAAACGAGATGGCATCAAAGAGGGTCACGCTGTCCGCCTTGGTCCAGACTCCGATGGCGCCGGCGCCCGGGATATGCTCGTCCGAGGTGTCGATGTACAGCTTGCCATCCAGCGTCACCCGGATGCGCGGGCCGGTAAATTCCACGCGCAGCAAATGCCAGATGCCGGGGGCAACGGGCGCGTCACGATAGCGGATCGTGTGCCTGCGCCCGCTCGTCGTGTAGTACAGCGACACATTGCCCTCCAGCGCATTGGCCCTGGCGACATAGTAGTTGTTCCCGTCCTTCCAGCGCCAGACGACGCCACCCGCTTGATCCTCGCGGCCGGCGACGGGCTTGAACCGCGCTTCCACGAAGCCGTCGGCCAGGGTAACGTCCTGTTTCACGCACCAGGGGAAGTCGCCAGCCCCCGATTGCCTGAGCACATTGCCCAGGTTTGGGGCCGTCGTATCGCGTTCAATGGTCCACTTCGGATTGCCGTGCCCGGTGACGCCGCACATCCAGCCGGCGGGCAATACGCCGGGGCGCTGCTGGCTGAACAGGATGGTCTCGCTCATGGCCGGTATGGCCATGCCCAGCAACAAAGCAATGAGGAGAGTCGGCTTCATGTGGCATCTCCTGGCTGATGGTCAACGCAGCGTTCAGGCAGGCATCTTCGGCGGCCAGCGGTGGGTTTCCGCCTGGCAGTGCTGACACCACGCATAGAGCGCGTCGTACATCACCAGGCCATGGCCGAGCATCTCGTGATCGTCGGCATACACCTGCGAGAGGCCAAGGGAAATTGCATAGAGTCCGCTGGACTGCGGCGTCAGGTCGAGCTTCGACGTATCGGCGCCGCGCACGATTTCCGCCAGTTGCCGCAAGGCGGGATCGGGCAGGCCGTACTTGTCCAGGAAGGCGTCAAAGCTGCACAGCTCACCGACATGCGACAGCTCCACGCCGGGGATGTCATAGGGAATGGCGCCGGTCTCGCCTGCCACGCGCAACACGTCGCCGGCGGGGACATAGAGAAATTCCGGCGCCGCGTCGATGAACCGGGCAATGAGCCACGGGCAAGCGATGCGGTCGATCTTGGGGCGTTCCCGGGTAATCCATTTCATGGCGGTCTCCGCACTGGTTTGTCGAGGTGGTGGCTAGGTCTGGGCGGTCGGAATTCTCTCTGACTATTTGCTCACGCCTTCGAATCGATCGGTGACCCTTGCCCAATTGATGTTCTGCATGAACGCATCGACATAGGCCGCGGCTTTCGCACCATAGTCCATGTGGTAGGAGTGTTCGTACATATCCAGCGCCAGAATCGGCGTCGCGCCAGCCAGCGTATGGGCGTGGTCGGAAGCCCACTGGTTGACCAGCCGAGCGTCGCGCGGGGAGTAAGTCAGCAGTACCCAGCCCGAGCCGCCGCCAAGGGCCTTGCCCATGGCGGTGAACTCCGCTTGCCAGCGCGCGACAGAGCCGAAATCGCGCACGAGCGCCGCTTCCAGTTCGCCGCCTGGACTGCCGCCGTCGCCCAGGCTGTCGAAGTACACCTCATGCAGGATCATGGAGTTGGTTGCAATCAGTTCTTCGCGCTTCAGGCCGTTCAGCACAAAGACCGGTGCGGCTGCCACGTCGAGTGCTGACAGCTCTGCGGTAATCGCATTCAGCCGCTTCACCGCGCCGCCATAGTTGTTTTCGTAATGGCTGACAATCAGTTTCTCAGACAGTCCCGAAAGCCGGGCTGGATCGCAGGCCAGCGGTTTCATTTCGTAGCTCATGGTGTCCCCTGGTTCGTTTGATTCAGTGGTGCAGCACCGGATAAACGGCAAGGCCGATCAGCGCGGCGCCGGTGATGATGACCGGCTCAGGCAGCTTCTTGAACTTCAGCAGCAACGCGACCGTGCCCAGGGCCAGCAGGATGGTCGGAACGTCGACAATCGAGCGCTTGGCCAGCACGAACACTGCACCGGTGATGGCGCCAATCGCAGCCGCGGTGACGCCATCGACAAAGGCCAGGATGGCTGGTAGTTTTCCGTACTTCTTGAAGTAAGGGGCTGGCAGCACGGTGAACAAATAGCAGGGCAGGAACGTTGCAAGTGCCGCCACGCAGGCGCCGGGCAGCCCGGCCACCAGGTACCCAATGAAGCCGACCGTGATGACCACCGGGCCGGGTGTGATCATGGCCACGGCCACCGCATCGACGAATTGCTTGTCGTTGAGCCAGTGGTATTCCGTCACCACACCACCGTAGAGGAAGGGCACGATGGCGAGTCCCGAGCCGAAGACAAAGGCGCCTGCCTTGGCAAAGAACACGCCGATCTGGCTCAGAAGCGGCCAGTCCAGCGTGCTCAGCAGGCCACTCGCGGCTGGTACCTGTGTGGCCGCGAGCGCGTTGGCGCCACTCTGGCGCAGCCATTTGGGTGGGGCGCGCAAGAACCAGGCAAGCACGCCGGCTGCCAGGAACAGCCAGGCAATTTCGGACTCTGTGACGATGGTCACCGCAGCCAGCACCAGATAGATCGCCCACAGCAGTTTGTCCTTGCCCACGCTCTTTGTGGTCAGCTTATAGGCGCTGATGGCGATGATGCCGATGACGGCGGCGCCCACGCCATAGAACACCGATTGCATCCAGGTCAGCCCGCCAAACCGGACATAGGCCCAGCCTAGCGCCAGCACCATCAGGAACGACGGCAGCACGAAGGCCAGGCCGATCAGCGTGGCACCGAGGACTCGATAGTGGACGTAGCCAAGGTAGATCGCCAGTTGCGCTGCCATCGGGCCCGGCGCCAGTTGTGCCAGCGCTATGCCTTCCTTGTAGTCGCCATCGCTGATCCAGGCCCGCCGCTCCACGAGGTCGCGATGCATATAGCCGGCCAGCGCGACCGGCCCGCCAAAGCCGAACGTGCCCAGGCGAAGGAAATAGAGCACGAGTTGCCAGAGGGTATAGGCGGGCCGTTCCGAGACGTCCGGGGGTGCCATGCCGGCTTGTTGCATTCGATTCATAAAGGGGATCCCCTAGGGAGGAAGTTGAAGTTAGGGCTTCTTGTCGGTGGAGAAGTGTGCGTAAAGCGAATCCAGCACCGTGCCGATTTCTGCCAGCAGTGCGTCATCATCCGTCAGGCGCGCTCGTGCGCCGGCCAGCATGGCTTCAAAGCCGCTGGCTTCCGGTACCGAAATGCCGCCAATGTCCAGCGCATGGACCATGGTGCCGAGCCGGCTAAGCCCGCGGTTCAATTCGAGGCCGAAGCTCGACAGCAGCACTTCAAATGAAACGCGCTCGCCCACATGCGTGAAGGTCGCGTCGTCGAAATCGAAACCTAGTGCATCGTTAGGGCAATCGGCGGGGCTTTCCAGCCACAGGAACCGGGCGTGGGGATCGAAACTGTTCCGCCCGCTGCCGTCGTGATGTCGGTGTACCCCGATGGGCAGTATCGATCTTGCGTATACGGGATGCTCTTGCCGTTCCGGCATTTGGTCACATAGGCTGGGGTGGCCAGTGCAATGAGGAGGGAAGCGACGGGGAATCGTAGGACACCGCCAGGTCAAGGTATGGGTTGCAGAGAGTCTACGTGCGGACCATGGCGTGGAGCCCGAGTCTGTTATTAAAGACAGCCGGATGCAAAGCTGGCGCGACCGCTCGAAATGGCGGAAGCGAGATGTCCGTGGTACCTGGAAGGGCAAGACCCTAGTCTTCGAAGTACAGCTTTCGACGACATTTGTCGTCGACCATCGCAGCACGACGACAGTTCTACCTAAGCGAAGGTGCCTTGCTGTTCTGGATATTTCGCGACTTCGCTCTCTCCGAAAATGAGATGCGATTCAGTGAACGCGACGTGTTCTACAACAATAACTGGAACATCTTCTCCATCGACTCGCATAGCGTCGAGGCGTCCCGCCAGGATGCTGAGCTCAAACTGTGGTGTCGGTGGCAGCAGCCTGTCGTGCAGGGCGGCACAATCCATTACCAATGGCACAAGAAGCTCGTGAGCTTCTCTGAGCTTACATTCGATTTCGAACGTCAACGCGCCTTCTATTTCGATTTCGAGACTGCACTGAAGGAAGCGCAGGCCACGCTCTTGGGCGAGAAGGCTGCGGCATTTCACGAGGCTAGGCGCGCTCGGCAATTCGGCCGGACGGTGCACGTTCCTCAACGGCAGGAGGTCAAGGACGATGCAGAGCTTGCCGAATGGCTTGGGCTCGAAGCCCGCTACGATACTATGCCCAGCGAAATCGAACGGGTGTGGCTTGCTGCTGATACGGCCGACCGTTTCAGTATGCGAAGTGTTCAGGATTATGCTTACATAGTCCTCGCGCCGTACCTACGAGCGGCATGCCCGACGGCTCCAAAGACGCTGGAGGGCCGAGAGGACCTTCGGACCATCCTAAGTGCGCTAATCTCGCTTCGGTTGGCCCGGGTCGTTGGCAGCCGTTCAATCAACCTGAAGCACGTCGAAGACACGGTGTTTCGTTCGGCATTCGGTTACTACAGCGTGTTTCGCTATGCCGCACGAATCTACGGACGTCAGACCGAGATTGGGTACGATATTGCGGACTCCATTGCCTCCCAAAATTTTCGCCTACACCTCAGCCACAAGGCAGAGGACCCCGATGTCGTGACCCGCGATTTCGATAAGGCCTTCATGATTCTTTTCCCGGAGTTCAAGCCGGCTCGGGCATAGAACAAGAGATTCGTTTGCCCAGAGCCTGGGTGTTGGACGAGAAGTGCAGCTACGTTCTCAGCGTTCCGCGACCTCGCGCAGCAGACCGGTCAAGAAATCCGAAAATGGTCGGCAGATTGGCCGGCGTTTACGGCGCGCCGCAGCCAGTCGGGTAAGTCACCGTTGCCATCCCAGGTATGACCTGCCGCGTCTCTATAGCGGACACACGTGGACGACGGCCGTTCTGAGAAGCATCCGGCGGCTACCAGGTCATCAAGGGAAATACCGTAGCGGGCCATTCGCGACTTGACCCAAAGAATGGCGTCCGTGCGCTCCCGTAGTTGCTGCATCTCCGAATCATGCGGAATGGCGTGAAAGAGTGGTGTGGCGACTTCAGCCACTGGTAAGCGCTTCGTCATTGACCATTTAGCGTGAACAGCGTTCCTTGATATGTGATGGCCCAATCGTAGCGGGCTACCGCTTCTCGCGTATCTATCGAAAGAGTAGACGTCCCCGGCGGGATGCTCGTCGCACCTGCCACCAACCTTCCCGAAAACTCCTTTCGTCCATCGTACAGATGCAAAGTCTCGCGGGATGCTTCGACCTTCGACTAAGACCAAACCTTCTCACGAAATCGGCTGAGAGCTTCATCTCATCTTCTCGGGCCATTCCAGTTCAGCCGCGTAGAGCCTCTGCCTTAGTTGCCCGTCGAGGGCCAGCTGCGCGAATACTGTCTGGGGACGGGTCGAAGGGGCTGGCTGGCACACCGAACTCCTCCCTTGGCTCAGTTTTCCTGTCGTAGTCGTCTCTCAATTCGGAGCAACGGCACGCACGGTTACTTCATCCTTGTCATCGTCTCCAGGGCCCTCCTGCTTGGTCGCCATCGGAAGCGACTCTACTGGATAGCCGTGATGTTCCCACGCATCAAGACCGCCCTTCAAGGCGCGTACATGCCGGAATCCCTTTCGACGCATTTGCTGCGATATCCTTTTCGCCGTTACGTCGTTAGGGCAAACGCAATAGACCACGAGGTCGTGTTCAAGCAGTGCCTCATCAACCTTCGCGGGAGATGCTAAGTCAATCGGTATCGCGCCGGGGATGCGGTGCGGTTCTGCCTGGCGTACTGCTTGCGGGCGAGCATCGAAAATGACAGGCGGTCGCTCGGACCGCATCATCTCATCCAGCTGCTGCGGTGTGATTCGAATATGCGCGAGCCAGCGACGAAAACGCAGGCGCTGAATCCACCGGTATGCTGCGAAAAATGCTCCGACAGCGAGGAACACTTCGGCAACAGTTATGCCATGCGCACTGACCAGAGTCATCATCCTGGTCAACTGTGGGCCAAACAGAGTTCCTCCAGCGAGCCACGCTCCCGACCACATCGCACCGCCAGCGATGTCCCACGAGAAGAAGATTCTTCGGTCAATCTTAGTGGTACCCAAAAGCGGAGATGCGATAAGTCCAAGGCCGGGGACGAATTTCGCCACGAGCAGCAGGGGCGCCCCGTAACGCTCGAACCAGGCGTGAGTCCTCCGAATACTTGAGTCCAGCGATAGAGACACTCGGACCAGACGTGTGAGGATGCGACGACCATAGTGCCGTCCAAGCGCGAACCACAGCCCATCTGAAATAAGAACGGCAGTGACCGCTGCCACGAATACGGAACCGAAAGAGACGAAACCAGCAGCTACCTGAGAGCCAGCTAACAGAAGCATCGGCGCGGCCGGAACCGGCGCGCCAAGTTGTGTGACCAGGACACTGAGGAATACTACCAAGGCTCCCCATTCGGAGATTAAGCCGGGTGAAACTGTAATCAACAACTGACTCCGTTCATCTTCGACAAACGAGTAGAGCGCGATTGACACGCGTGTCGACGCGTTGCATTGTCGCACAAGCAAAGGAGCGCTGCCTGGCAAGGTGAGAAGCGGTACCCGTCTGGTTCTCGCATTGCGCATAGGGATGCGAATGTCCGGAGCAAGGAGTCGCTCCGGTACCATAGCACTTGTCCCTCAGGCGTGGGCGTTCGAGAGGTTGGCCATGAAGCGATTACCGACGGTCCATATGGTTGTTGGCCTTATCGCACTGGTGGCATTTCTGTGCACCGGGCTTTATATGCATTTCTCACTCGTTCACTTGCGTGGTATTTCCGACGTGCTCCGACTCATGTACCGGTCGGCACACATCTACTTGCTGTTGGTTTCCTTGCTGAACCTGATGCTCGGCTGTTACCTGACGCCGATTGAGCGCGGCGGTGCCCGCTATTTCCAGTTGCTTGGCAGCGTCGCCATTCTGTTGGCGCCAGCTTTCGTCGGCGTGTCATTCGGGACCGAATCGACCTTCGAAGATTTGGTGCGCCCCATTATCGCTCTAGGTATTTACCTAGCCTTCGGCGGCGCCCTCGTACACGTAATTGTGGCGGCCACTGCACGTCGATTCCGTGGCTAAATGAGCTCATCGGTTGACTGTTACGGACAAGCCTAGCGCTCCGCGCATGCTAGTCATCGTAGTCGTCATGCCAGCGCCGCCATTCCCGCCGGCGCTCCCGCCATTCGTGCTCCCTCCATCGCTGTTCGCGCCATTGGCGCTCTCTCCAAGCGCGGCCCTGCCAGTCGTCATAATAGTAGGCCGGAGCCGCCACCACGGGAGGCGCCTGAACGACCACGGGAGCTGGCTCGTAGTAGACGGGCGGCGGGGCGACAACCACTGGCACAGGGATGCCAATACCAATGCCGACGTCCACCCGCGCCTCAGCCATGTTGGAGCCAAGCGCGGTAACGCCGACTAGAAGCAAGAGCGATGCGGCCATTCGCATGATTTTCTCCCTTTTCTCTTGCAGAGACTCTAGGTCAGCATGGTTCCACGGTGTATTAGCGGATTCGCACAGAGGTGACTTTCTGTAACGGCGACGTTGATGCGCTCGATGTCCAGCCGGACTTTTGGGGCTACAACACAATCGAGCATCTTCTGTGTGGACCGAGGTCGGAGTACTTCCGAATTGACGAAGACCCGTGCTGTGGGTGAAGGCGCATCCGTCCGGGCTCATGACCTCAGCTTGCCTGTTTCAGAACTTACGGATTGTCACGAGTTCTGAGTCAACTCGGCTCAGGACAGTACCGTTTTTGCAGGTAAGCACGGCGCATTGCCGAGCTGCCGAAAATCCATCAGGAGTTCACGTCATGAAGAAGCTGTTCGCTGCTCTCGCCTCTGCAGCCCTCGTCGGTACCGTTTTCGCGCAGACTGGTGTGCCAGCTTCCGCGACTCAGCCGCAAGCAGGGGCGATGAAAGACCAGGTAAAGGTCGTCAAGGAAAAGAGCGCCACGCAGGAAAAGGCCGACAAGAATAAGAAGGGTGTCAGCGCGCAGGGCGAGGTAGCAAAAGCTCAAGCCAACGCCAGCAAGGAGAAGGCTGACGTTAAAGCTGACGCCAATAAGTCCGCCGCCAAGGGTACCCACCACAAGGCGACCAAGATGGGGGCCGCCAATACCGAGACTGGTAAGGCGAAGGTTGACGTAAAGAATGATGCCGACCAAGCGAAGGCCAAGGTGGACGTTGCGAAGCCGGACGCACAGACCGACGCTGCGAAAGCCGCGGCGAGCGTGGACAAGACGAAGAAGCAGTAAGCTGCTCCCATCGGGCGAACCGAGGGGGCGTTGCCGGGGCGAAGGCCGCTGCAACGTAGCCTGAGTGCTGGAGCTTTGCGGAGAGCGTGGGTTAGCTGGAAAGTTAGCCTGGCCTCTCCGCGTTTGTTCAAGATGAGGGGCGCGCCATGAATGCCTTTCTCGCATTGCTGATTGCCGCCTCCACGCTGCTCGGCGGTTGCGTCGTGGTGCCGTATGGTGGCGGGTACTATGGTGGTGGATACTACGGTCCTTACGGGTACTGGGGCCACCGGCACCACGGATACCATGGACATCATGGAGACGACGACTAACGCGGAATTTGACGCTTTCGTTGCAACCGAAACTCTAGCCATTGTTTCGACATCCGATAGGACGACATCGGGCTGCGCGTGGCACCACGCCAAAGTAGGAATTTCCCCGTGTCATGCAAGGATGGCGTGACAGATGACGTTTCCGAGGCGGTCGACTAGCCCCGGCTGTGCTTGCAAGGCCATGACGAGAGCGTGGTCTGTATTTGGGATGTTGACAATTTCCGCATGCTCTGCGCGTCTGGCGTTCGCGATGAGCAGTTCACCGATGGCCGCCGGAACGACAGTGTCCTCGGTTGCGCGGACCACCGTCAATCGACCAGGAAATGACCCTATCTGTTCGAAGACAACCGAGCGCCGCCAGCTTTGCGGCGCGCGGAGTATCGTGGTGAAGGCTGGCCCGAAGGGCACCGCGAAAGCGGCTGAATCGTAGGCGGCGCCGACCAGTGTGACCAGTCGCGTGATGCGGTTGCGAGGGTCAGCGGCAAGGCGCACCGCGATTTCGCCACTCATGCTGATGCCGATGACAGCGCGCGGCTCGGCTTCATCAAGGTACTGCAACGCTGCAATTGCCTCGCGGTAGCGCTTACTTAGGGAGTTGGGTGTTCGTGCCGAGCTCTCTCCGTGCCCGGAGAAATCCACGGCAACCGACCCAATCCCATGGCTCGCTAGATTCTGGCGGAGCGCAAGCCAGTGGGACCTTTCGCTCGTGCTTGCGCCGCCATGCAGCACGAGGCAATTGGCGCGCCCATCCGCCGCAAGCAGGTCGCCGGCCAACATCTCGGCACCGGTGTCAATTGCGAAATGTTTCAGGGAAAACATGGCCGTCAGCTGTCAGTGCTCCTGGAGTCGACGATAGGCGTTGTAATGCCGTAGCGCACCCTGTTTGTCTCCTCGCAGTTCGTTAAGCCGCGCCAGGTTGTAGTGCGCATCTGCATAGTCGGGAGCAAGCTTTAGGCAGCGCCTGTAACCATCCAGGGCGTCGTCACCCCGGTCTAGCTCCTCCAGGGCGACGGCGCGATTGAAGTGAAGTTGGCAGGCTTCCGGGAAGTATTCCAAAGCCCGGTCAAACACCGCCAGTGCTTCTTCGCACCGCCCGTCCTCACACAGGAGAACGCCTAGGTTAGTGTAAGCGCCATAGTGCGCCACAGGCACCAACTCCAGCACTTTCCTATACGCATGCTCGGCCCCCCGCAGGTCCGTGGCAGTCAGTTCTTCACCGAGCTCAAACCACTCCTCGGCCTGGATGTGAGCCTCCCTCGCACTTCGAGGGGAGCTGTCCAAAAACGCCACGTCCCCCTTCAAGGGGGCGACCTCAAAGTCCAGCAGCAGCTGGCCGGAGTCAGCGTCCCATTGGTCGGGACCTGACCGCACAGCAATGGTGTTGCCAACGGCAGTGATGCGAATTCCCGTCAATGGCAGCTCCTGCGGAAGCGAAGCTCGTAGGTGCGTCAACGAACGCAGTATCTTGCGGGAAGGAATGTTGGCAGACTGGAGTTGATAGGCGGTACGCAGCAGGACCACATCCTGGAAGCTGAAGCGCAGTTCGTTTCGGGGGCCGCGAGCAGGGGTCACAAAGCCGGCGTCGACCAATCCCGTCAAGACTCTGCGTGACACGCCGAGCAAGGACTGGAGGCTTCGCAGAGAATAGTGGTGCTCCAAGCGCGTCACTTGCGAGACCGTACGCGAGCAGCTGGTTCCTCAACCTTCTCAGCGCGCTTTACGCCTTTGCGCTCCTTCGTGGCAAGGGCTGCGACATCAGCGGCAGCAGTCTTGGTTTTGGTGGCAGGCGCTTTGGCCTTGCCGCCTTTAGCCAGGCTCGCGCGTAAAGCATCCATCAGGTCAATTACCTGGCCTGTAGAGGACACCTCCACCTGCTCGGGCGTGACAATGTTCTTGCCCGCAATCTTCTCGTCAATGGCTTTGAGAACACGCTTCTTTTCTTCGTCTGCGTACTGCGTCGGGTCGTAGTTCTCTTCTGTGGCCTGGTCGATAATCTGCAGCGCCAACTTCAGCTCAGCATCGGAAACGTCCACTTGCTCGATGTGCAGGTCCTTGATAGACCTGACTTCATCCGCAAAGAGAAGCTGTTGGAACACAAGCCCGTCGTCGGCAGGACGAACCTGCACGATGTGGGTTTTTCCCTTGGAGGCCCACTTGGCCAGGGCGCAGCGCTGACTCTGGGCCATGGCCTTCTGGAGCAAGCTGTAGGGCTTGCCGCCGCGCTTGTCTGGAGCGATGAAGTAGGCTTTGTCGTAGTAAATAGGGTCGACGGCCTTTTCAGGAATGAACGCCACGATTTCAACAACATGGCTGGCGCCTTCTTCCAAGGCCTTCAGCTCCTCAGGAGAGAAAACCACAAAGCGGTCTTTGTCAAATTCGTATCCCTTCTGCAAGTCTGCGCGCTCGACGGGCTTACCCGTCTTCTCTGATATGTACTGCTGCTTGGCGCGGGAGCCATCCGGGCAGAGGAAATTGAACCTGACTGCAGTTTCGCTCTCGGTCGCGGAATACAGCTTGACGGGGATTGAGACCAACCCGAATGAAAGGGATAGGGAGGCGATTGAACGAGCGGCCATTGAATCACTCCTTCGAGGGTGGCCGGGGTCTAGTGCGCCAGCCAATACACTAGCCTCCTGGACGCGCCGACTCCGAGGAAGACGCTCCGTGTGAGCCTCAGTTCTCACCTCGGCACTCCAGAAGCTACCTCAGCTATTGTAGGCGGGCGTGTAGCCTAGCCGCTTCATCGCGGAGGTCAATGTCTGCCTGGTTGACCAATACTCTGCCCAAGGGTCATTGGTCTCGAAGCTGAGGTACTCCCGCGTTGTCGCGACTGTCCACTGTGCGCCACTTTTCAGTGACATGAGTTGCTCCCACGACACTGGCATGGACACGCCCAAGCCTGGCCTGGCACGGGCAGAGAATGCCGCAACTGTGGTCTGACCCATCCCGTTGCGCAGGTAGTCGACGAACACCTTGCCTTTGCGATTCGAAGGCCCGGACTTGGCGGTGAATCGCGCAGGAATCGTGCGGACCAGGTGCTGCACAAAGGCCTTGGAGAATCCCTTCACATGCTCGTAGTCCATGCGCTGGGCGAGCGGTACCACGATGTGCAGCCCCTTGCCGCCACTTGTTTTCAACCATGCGTTGAGCCCTAGTTCAGTCAGTAGCGTGCGCACAAGGAGCGCCGCTTCCAGCATGTGCGGCCATTTCAGGTCTTCGCCGGGGTCCAGGTCGAAGATGACTCGGTCAGGGTTGTCGAGGCGCTTGACCGTGGAGTTCCAGGTGTGGAACTCCACCACGTTCATCTGAGCAGCGGATACAAGCGCGTCCAGGTTGTCGACGGTGAGCAAGGCAGCGTGGCCCGGCCACAAGGCGGCGTCGTGTTCTTTGAGCCCCGGCAGCTTGCTCTCAGGGTGCTTCTGGAAAAACAGTTCTTCGGCGATGCCATCGGGCGCGCGCAGCATCGATAGTGGGCGGTCCTTCAGGTGGGGCAGCATCCAGTCGGCTACGCTTTCGTAGTAGCGAACCAGGTCGAGTTTGGTGAGGCCGGTTGACGGGTCGATGACCCGTTCAGGATGAGTCACCTTCACCGAACTGGGTGCCGGCGCTGAAGCTGCGGTCTTGGCAGCCTCCCGGGTGATTCCGCTTGCCGGCTTGTCCGTGCGCAAGCCTTTGAACGAGGCCTGTCGCACAAGACCGTCAGCGGTCCACTCAGCGAAGGCGACTTCCGCCACCAGTACTGGCTGGACCCAGTGTTCGCTACCGACAGTGCGCTTGGACCAGCGCCCCGGCTTGACGGTTTTCGGGTCAAACGATGGAGAGGGCACCTCGAGCGCTTTCAGGCGCGCCCACAAGTCTCTTGCAGTCTTGGCATCCCAGCCGGTGCCGACGCTGCCGGCAGAGCGGAGCTTGCCATCTACGTGGTAGCCCAGTAGTAGGCTACCGACCTCGAGAGGCGCAGCGTTTCGGTCGGTGAAGCCGCAGACGACGAACTCTTGACGAAGAATGCACTTCGCTTTTAGCCAGGTCTGAGTCCTGCTCGAAACGTATGGCGCGTCACGCCGTTTGAACATCAGACCCTCTAACCCCAAATCGCATGCGGCCTTGAATATTTGTGCCGGTGGCGCGTCGAAATGCTCGCTAGTTCGAATTCGCTCGCCGGACTCTCCGACGAGTTGTGCCAGCATGGCTCGCCGGGAGCTCAATGGCACCTTGCGCAAATCTTTCCCGTCCAAGTAGATAAGGTCGAAGAGGAAGTAGACGATGCTCTCACCCTGAGCTGCGTCGATGGCATTCTGCAAAGCGTTGAAATCAGGCAGGCCATCCTTGAGGACAACTATTTCACCGTCGAGCCAAGCGCTCGAGGCTCTCAGGTCTTTCAACCCGGCTGCAAGGCCTTTGAACTTGCTTGTCCAATCGTGTCCTCCACTGGTGAAAAGCCTGACGCTGCCATTGTCTATCCGAGTAAGGAGGCGGTACCCGTCGAACTTCGTCTCGACTATCCAGCCGTCCCCCTTCGGTAGGGACGCAGCCAGGGTAGCGAGTTGCGGCTTGAGCTTCACCGGCAGCTCGGCGGCCACTGCAAGGGTGAGGTCAACTTCGGGTTCCACGCCGAGCGGAGCCCGGGGGCTGGATTTGGGTTCGCGCTCCTCGATTGGGCCCAGGGGCTTGTCGACGACACTGTCCGGCAGAGCTTTGATGACGTCATACTCGGCAAGGGATTGCGCCCACTCATCCCGCTTCTTGAAAAGCATCCAGTGGTCTTGCGTGTCGTCGGGCTTTGAAATGCGCACTAGCTCCCAGCGGCCAGCGAGCTTTTCCCCGTGCAGCTGGAAAACTAGCTTTCCGGCCTCCATCCCCTCGCGAGGGTCGCCTACAGGATCCCAAATTCCGTGGTCCCACACTATGACTGTTCCGGCTCCGTACTGCTTCGGGGGAATAATCCCTTGGAAACCGGCGTACTCAATGGGATGGTCTTCCACATGGATGGCCATCCGCTTCTCCTGAGGGTCATAGCTTGGCCCCTTAGGGACGGCCCAACTCAGCAGGACCCCGTCGAGTTCGAGTCGAAAGTCGTAGTGCAGCCGCCCGGACCAGTGCTTTTGGACAACAAACGACAGGTGTTGGCTTGGGGCGGAAGGGCCGCCAGCCTGCGGCGTGGGCTCCGGCGTGACATTGAAGTCACGTTTCTTCTGGTACTTGGACAGCGGCGGGCGCGTCCGGTCGGAGTTGGCGGACATAGCCTAGTCTACGGCGAGTCCAGCCGGGAAAACCAGGGTCCGGCAGCCGAGTACGGTCAGATAGGAGACTCTTCCCGTAGCTGCGCTCCTGCCGCAGCACTGGATTGCGCTGATGTGGCTCGGTCGACGTTCGATTGCGAGTCCTTTATGACACCACCAGACTGTCCTCGAGCAGCGCGCGATGCAGATCACCGGGTGGTCGGCGTCGCCTGCGAGGAGCGTTAAAATAGGCGAAGGATTCGACCCTTCCAGCGAGCTCAGTCCGGTGCAGAATCAGGCGCAGTTCGAATCGGTGAGAGCTGTGCTGAACGAAGTCCGCGCCGACCCTCAAGCTTGGGTCATGGCAGGTGGCAAAAGCCTCGACCGTCCCGGATACTTCATCGCACCATCGTTATCGGCTTGATGGAAGGCACGGCTCTCGTTGACAAGGAGACGTTCGGGCCAGTGCTGCCAATCCTGTCTTTCCGGACGGATGAGGGGGCCATTGCGCGGGCGAACGCTGGAAGCCTAGGCCTCTGCGCCTCTGTCTGGAGTGAAGATGTCGCAGAAGCAGAACGGATTGTGCTACGCCTGGTTGCCGGAACCGTTTGAATAAACCAGCACGTTGACGTCGACCCGTTGGTGCCGTTCGGTGGAGCGAAGCAATCGGGTTTTGGGCGGCTGGACGCGAGGGGCTACTCGACTTCACGGAGAGCCGTGCCCTTTACGTGCCTCAAAGCCTTCTGACCTGAGACGAGGGCCACAGCTCGCAAGAGTATGCAAGGCTGGTGAAACGGGAGACTGAACATCGCCTTACCTGGCTGCTAGCCCGCGCAGCGGCAAACATCTGTGAGCTACGCGGATGCACTATGCGCAACTGAGAATGCTCAGGTTATTCCGGGGCGCTTTGCTCGGCTTAAGCGACGTGAAGGAATGACCCAATACATATCCTACCGTAAGGATATGTACATGTTTTTCAGTGAGGATATTCTTACTGAGATATAGCAAGGGATACCATTCCTAGCCGCGCGCAAGGCCGTCCGGGTCAGCGATTTTTTTGACCCTCACCATCGCGGTAGCAGCGATTGTTGACGCCGGCAGGCTCCATGCATCCGTCCCAGCCCATGGCTGGGGCGTAATACCCCGCCCAAGCGCCGGTGAGCGGCTTTCCATTTCGCATTGGCACGCGAGCCCAGGGGTACCAGACAGAGCCAGCCTGGGGCCAGTGTGGATTGGAGAGGCAGTTGCAACCAGGAATGAGGGGCAGTTCGCCTCGATACCTGCACGTCCTGGCTGCCCGACCGCGAAGCGGTCCACATGTACAGGTATTGATATGCTTGCCCTTCATCCAAACAAAATTCGAGGTAAGCATCTGGTTATTCCGAGCTATTGAGGTATACAGATGTGTATGCACTGGAATAACCTACTATCCTCAATCGAAGATCTCCATACGTTTTTTAGGTGAGGATATCCTCGCTTTAGAGTAGCAGGGCACAGCCGAAGGCCCCCTGGCACTCATGGAGCAGGGAGCCTTCCACCATCCATAGCTTGGATGAATCCGACAGTCATTCGAGCCACGCGCTATCTTCGCCCGCGTGCTGGTCGTCTCAACTCTTCCAACACAGAGACCAGTATCCCCCGTCGCTGCCGTATCTAGCCGACCAACGGGGCGGTCACTCACCGAAGCTTCCCAGACGGGGAAGGCGGCCCTATCGTCGGGCGGCTCGTGCTCGGCCGACGTGTGACATTACTGTATACCTCCGCGAGAGCTGCATGACTTGAATTGATTTGTTATGTCAAGCGTCGTCACCCGCCAGAAAAGGTATAACGTGATTGGTCTACTTGCGGCGGGATCGTTCCAATACGTTTAAAGCTCGCGTTTGCCCGCCGTCACAGGAACGTAGCTAAGTATCAGGTTTGTTGGCTTGGATTCCAGGTTGAGCCAGGCAGGTTTCGGGCAGTGTAGCGCGTCGGCCGCACTACGCTGCCATATCCAATGCGAAATTCCGACACTGCGAACGGTCCGATGGTTGGGCTTTGTTGCGTAGCCGGTCGCGACGCGATTCAGCTTGGGACTGTTATGGGTCACCATCAGCGCCTACGCCGTCTTAATCAGCCGTGATGCTGTTTGCCTTTACCACTTCGCCCCACATCTTGTAATGGGCCCGGGTCAGTGTGGCGAGCTGCTCCGGAGTGCCGCCGCCCGGCTCGTCTCCGCGGTCGACGATGTTCTTGATGACGGTCGGATCCTTCAGCGCCGCATTCATCGCACTGTTTGCCTTCTTGACGATGTCGGAGCTCAGGCCCGGCGGCCCATACAGGCCGATGAACGAGATGATGGTGAAGTCCTTGATGCCGCTCTCCGTGGCCGTCGGCACATCCGGAATCATTGCCACTCGTTTGGATCCGGTAACCATCAGCGGGCGAAGCTGGCCCGACTTGATGAACGGTGCGACGACCGATGTCGCGTCGAACATCGCATCCAGGCGTCCGGCCATCAGGTCGACCATCGCCGGGCTGCTGCCCTTGTACGGGACATGGTTCATCTTGGGCCCGCCCATGCGCTCGCGCAGCAGTTCCATCGTGACATGCGGCAGCGCGCCGGTGCCGCCTGAGCCATAGTCGACGGTCTTGCCCGACTTGTCCCGCGCCTTCACCTCCTCGACGAACTGCGCGTAGGTCTTGATGGGAGAACTGGCAGGCACCACAAGGACCAGCGGGGACTGCAGCAGCACGCCGACTGGCGTCAGCTTCTGAGGGTCGACGATGCCAAGCTTGGTATAGACGTGCGGCGTGATTGTCATCGAGCCATTGCCCACCAGCAGCTTGTTGCCGTCAGGCGCCGCACGCAGTACCTCTATCGACGCGATGTTACCGTTCACGCCGGCCTTGTTGTCGATGACCACGGGCTGGCCAAGCGAGGCCTGCAGGCCGTTGAGCAAGACGCGTCCTGCGAAGTCGGTCTGGCCGCCGGGCGGGAAGCCGACCAGCAGGGTCACCGGCTTGGTCGGCCAGGTGGTCTGAGCCCAGGCTGCCGTCGCGGTCAACGTGCCGAGGCCGAGCGCCGCGATGCCCAGGATCAACGCTGAACGGCGCGACGCCGCGAAAGAGTGCTTGGTAATTGTCATGACATGTCTCCAGTTAAGTCTTTTACAGGGTTGCAGTGGCACGGCGCTTCAGCCCGCTTTCTCCATCGCTTCCCACATCCCGTTGATATAGACCGCGCCGAGTGCCCGGTCATAGAGGCCGTATCCCGGCTTGCCCGTCTCGCCCCAGATCATGCGGCCGTGGTCGGGGCGGAAGTAGCCCTGGAAGCCGACGTCGTGGTACGCCTTGACGATCGCGGCGATATCCAGCGATCCGCATCTCGACAGGTGGGCGGTTTCCTCGAAGTCCCCATCCGGAGTGATCTTGACGTTGCGGATATGGGCGAAGTGGATGCGTCCCATGCCGCCGAACTCGCGCACCAGCGCCTCGACGTTGTTCTGCGGACCGGCGCCAAGCGAGCCCGAGCACAACGTCAGGCCGTTTGCCGGCGTGTCGACGATCCTGAGGATGCGTGCCAGGTCGTCGCGGTTCTTGACGATGCGCGGCAGTCCGAAGATGGGGCGCGGCGGATCGTCCGGATGGATGGCCATCTTGATGCCGCACTCCTGGGCCACGGGAATGATCGCGCGCAGGAAATGCTCCAGATGCTCCCAGAGCCTGGCTTCGTCGATGCCGTGGTATTCGGCCAGCAGCGCCTGCAGTTCCCCTGGCCGGTAGCTGGAATCCCAGCCGGGCAGGGCGATGCCCTGGCTGACGTCGATCTGTTCGACCTCTCGGGTGCTGAAGGCAAGGCAGGTCGAGCCGTCATCGAGCTTTTTCGCCAGTTCTGTACGGGTCCAGTCGAACACCGGCATGAAGTTGTAGCAGATGACTTCGATGCCAGCGGCGGCCAGGTTCCGGATGTTCTGCTGGTAATTGGCGATCAGCGGTTCGCGCGTCGGCTTTCCGAGCTTGATGTCCTCGTGGACCGGGACTGACTCGACCACCTTGAACTGCAAGCCAGTCGCCTCGATGGTGGACTTGAGCGCCAGGATCTTGTCCAGCGGCCATACCTCGCCAACGGGTTCGTCGTAGATGGCCGAGACGATATGTGTC
>NZ_JBSVZB010000049.1:0-45113 GCF_054072015.1 Cupriavidus sp. CP313
CGACAGAGCTCAGGAGGCGCTTGGCCGCCTTGGAAATTGAGCGAAGTCCCTTTTCGACGGAGGCGCGTTCCAGCCGGCGATGGGGTGGAGGCCGAGAAGCCGCTGTGCGTTGGGTAAAACCCACCCTCGTTGCAGAAGTCGAGTTTTCCGAGTGGACCCCCTGAAGGCCAGGTGCGTCAAGCCTCGTTCAAAGGCCTGCGCGCCGATCATCCAGCTAAGTCGATCCGGCGAGAGGCTGTCCAGACTACCGTGACGCCGCGCGGCGTGAGCGCCATCAAGGTCACCAATCCGGACCGTGTGATCGACAAATCCACAGGCATCACCAAGGTCGAGCTGGTTCGCTACTACGAGAGCGTGGCGGTGCTGATGTTGCCCCACCTCAAAGATCGGCCGCTATCCTTGGTGCGCGCGCCGGATGGCATTGATGCGCCGACGTTCTTTCAGAAGCACGCGGAAACGGCGCTGCCCGGCCTCACCGAGCAACCGCAATCCCTTTGGCCTGGCCATGCCGCATTACTCACTGCTGATTCGGCAGAAGCAATCGTCGCCGCTGCCCAGATGAATGTGGTTGAGTTTCATACGTGGAATGCCGTGCGAGATGAATATCTCTTCCAGCAGCCGCATCTTCTCGGGCTGATCGCCGAACGCGTTCACGAATGTGGTCATGTCGACCTCGTCGCCCCATTGCTTTTCGACGCCGTGCTGCAAGTCCTGGGCGAACTGGAAGACTCCGGCTACTTGCCCAGCGCGGTGTTGATGCACACCAGCGCCTGGCGCGCGATTCGCGGCAGCAAGAACGCCGACGGCAACTACCTGCTGGTAGGCGCACCGGCCGGCACCACGCAACAGGTCATCTGGGCACTGCGCGTGGCCGCGCTCTCGCAGATCCCGGCGACCGACTTCGTCGTGCTGGACAACCGCTACGTGGCCATCCTCGATCGGCAACGCGCCGCGCTCGAGTTCAGCAACAGCGACGGCGACAACTTCTCGAAGAACCTGGTCACGGTGCGCGCCGAAGAACGAGTCGGTACGCTGATGAGCGATTTCGCCGCCACGCGCAAGGCAACGTTCGCCGCGCCGGCGCCCTGAGGGTTTGATTGCTCGAGGCCTGGCAGCGCTTCCAGGCATCGACGGGGGCTCGCCGCTGACTCCCCCGATGCAGAAAAAGGGCGGCCGTCTGTCATGCGCGCCTTCATCGCACGCCTTTCGCGCAGGGGCAGGCCGTAGCGCCCACCGAGTTACCTCGATGCTCGGTGGGCGTTTTCGTTCGGGCAAACCCAGGGCGAGGACCAGGATGCGTACATTGCGGACGCGAATCTCGAGCGGCGCGATCTCACGAAGGGGCAGAAGGCGATGCTCATCGCCATTCGCGTGCCGAAGCAACCTGGCAAAAAGCGAACCTCTTTAGAAACTAAAGAGGTCTCTGATGGGCGGATTTCTCAAGCGCGAACTGTCATCGAGCACGCCTCCGAACTTATCGACCTGGTGATCGACGGCACGATGGGTCTCGATGCTGCGCCGTGGGAGCGCGAGCACTACGCTCGTTCATCGTTCTCGAACGAGGCGAGGATCTCCGCAAGAGTCCGGATCGCGCTCTCTTTATCCTCTTGCGGGGTTGTCCGTCCAGAGAACGAGACGGTGAAGGATTCAAACCCTACATTAGGGGCGACGGCTTGATGAAGACGGACGGCCAGTGGCTCCACGATGCTCCAGAGGGGAAACTCCTTTGCGCCAGTCTTGATGTATCGGAGTCCCTGGTATTCATTCAACTCGACGAGCAGCTTCAAGGCCTTCTCGTCTAGTTCATCGAGCGCAAAGAGGTTCTGCAGTCCGAACTCGTTCGCTTTGTTGAGGCACGAATAGATGTCGTGCATATAGGGTTTGTTGCGCAACTCCTTCGTGGTCACGCCGTGGTGTCGCAGATAGGCCTTGAGCGTTAGCTCGATACCATGCAGTGCCAGGAAGTAAGCGGGCGTCGGTGAGACAACTGCGTAGGCACTCCCTTTGCCGAGATGCTCATCAACAATCCTCGCGGCGGCGATGTATTCATACGCAAACCGGGCGAGGCCTACGGCTGTGGTGCGGTCATCTCCATCTTCGGTGGTGGTCATCGGCGCCTCGACGCAAAGGGATAAACGAACCCGAGCGCGGGAGTTAGAAGCCGGCGCCCATATTGATGCGGCGGGATGCAGCTATGGCACGCTCTTGTTCGGCCTGCAGTTCGCCCTGCAGTACGCCGCTCCGCACTTCGGCCTTGCAACCGGGGCACCTCAAGATCGACGAACCTCCGGCTCGCTGCAAGACTAGCTTCTTGCCCGCATCGAAACAGGCTTGGCACAGGTAGTGACGATCTTGACCGTTGGCAGGCGGTTCCTTCAACGCGTATGCGAACGAGAAGCTTCCGATGGCCATGAGTTCATAGAGATCCCGCTCATCAGCTTTCGCTTGCAGCTCGCGCACTTCGGCCTCTAGCTCCGCGATTCGTTGGTCAGCCGCTCGCGCTTGCCTGATGCCCTTGAGCGCTTCCTGGGAAGCTTCCAGGGCCGCCATGTTGACGTTGCGCAGTTGGTCGACCATGTCGGCGACGGCCTTCTCGGTCAAAGCCTGGTCGCGGGCCTTCAGTGCGGTCTTGAGAAGGTCGAGTGCTGTGCTGGCACTGGCAACTGCGGTCGTGAGGTCCATCGTGAGATCTCCTGGCGGGTAGATGCCGTCGATGGTAGCAGAGGGTTTGCCTGGTGCCGAAACGGAAGCGCCCCCCGAAGCTTGGCTTCAGCGGAGAGCGCGGTGGGCTGTCCAACGAACCGCCAGGAGCGATGGAGAGCCACGGTGGCAGTGTACATCCGGCGCTCGCCGCAATCGTCGACGCAACGTTGGGCTGATGATCCGGTCAGGCGGGTTTGCCTGGTCGGTTCGATTTCCGGGCCTACGATCGTTTTGCCGGCCGCGTGGCTGTTTTTCTCTCACCCCACCAAAGTGGGGTCGCCACGATGGTGCTCTTGTGGGGAAATCTGGCGCTCAAACGAGGGGAGGGAGAGTGAAAAAGATTCTGCTAGTAGCGCTCGCATCTGCGAGCCTGATGCTGGTTGCCTGCCAGAGCGTTTCCAGCGTCGTGCCGGCAGGCAATGGCACGTACATGGTTGGCTCCGAGGTTCGCGGCGGTTTCTCGTCGTGGGCCGAAGTCCGCGCGCTCACGCTAAATCGCGCGAGCGAGTACTGCGCAGGCCAAGGCAAGGAGATGGAGCAAGTGGATAGCAAGACGCGCGGGGCGCGCGGCTGGACGCCGCAGGAGGCCGAACTTACCTTCCGCTGTAACGAGCCGAAGAAGAGCTAGCCACTTGGCGCATCGGCATGGCCAGCTGTCGTGAATTGCGGGCCTACGCGCCTCGATCGCCTCGGATGCCCATCGCGGTACACCGACATCACGACGGCAGCGGGCTGAACAGTTTCGATCATCGCGAAAAGCGCCCAAGTCATGCAACAGGAGAATGAGTTCCTTCAGCGCCGCGCCGCCGAGAACAGCCAATATCAGGTGCAGGTCGCCCATGCTCAGGGCGCAGAAGCACAGATGCGGGCAAGCAACGCAGCGCCATGTTCATCGCTGGCGAGCCAGGCGCGCTCAGTCGAATCCGCCATGCGATAACCGAACGGCCCGCAATGGCTCGATAACTTGAAGCAGCAACATCGCAGCGTCCGCGGTCTCCGAAGCCGGGACGACTGGCCTCACTCGACTCACGAGACAAAAATCCTGAAGGCGGCCGAGTACTGGAACCAGCGAACTCCACTAGCAATCATCACACTGGTTCGAGCATCTGGGCTAACGAGTAACTAACCTGGGTCGGGTTGTCGTGGCTCAATCCTACCGGGATTACCCAAGACCAGTGCGCTGACTGGCCCCTGCCACTCTGTCCGACCATTGATAATGGTTTCGGGAGTTCGTCATGGCAGATACACCCAAGACAACTATTAGCGCACACACGACCGTGGCGCCGGAGGATGCCGAGATTCGGGAACCGGTGCCGGATGTGGTGGACCTCGTCTCCGAGATGTGCTTCGGCCTGTTTTATGGCGCTCACCTTTGTCGGCGCGGTGTCGAGCGGCACGGGCGGGCCGAATGCAAAGTCGCACCATGCTGTATGCCGCGTTGGGGTGCAATCTGGCCTGGGGGGTGGTCGACGCGGTCATGTTCCTGGTTCGCACACTAGCGGGTCGCGGCCAGCGACTCTCCCTCACCATTGCTGTCAGCAATGCGGGTGACCGGACGGCGGCCCTCGGTTTTATACGTGATGCACTGCCCCGGAAAATGAGGTCGCTCGTTACCGATGCGGAACTTGAGACCATGCGGGCGCGGCTCGCTGGAGCCACGGCCCTGCCAGCCCGTCCGCGTCTGAATGCGGCCAACCTGCTTGCGTCCGTGCGAATCTTCTGCATTGTCGTCCTGACCACGTTTCCGGTAGCGCTGCCATTCGTGCTACTCGCAGACGTCCGCCAGGCGCTACTCATCTCGCGCCTGCTGACCCTCGCCATGCTATTCGTCGCCGGATGGGCGCTGGGCCGCCATGCAGGCATCGGCGCTTGGGTCACTGGCTCGGGCGTGACGGCGCTGGGGGTCGCGCTGACCGCGGCCGTCATTGCGCTGGGTGGCTGAGATGCGAGCCGCATTCTTGTTGCTAGCCACCACGCTTCCCGTCGGCGGTGTCCACGCACAGGAACCGCCATCGCCTACGACAGACGCCGCCGCGCAGGCTACCGGCGCACCGTGGACTTTCTCGGCAACAGGCTACTGGAACATGCCACGCGAGAGCGGCGACTACCTCAGCAGTATCTTCATTGCCGACGAAGTGGGTGCCAAACCGGTCGCCCGCGCGTCAGTTCGCCACCGAGGGATCCGTCAGCGCTCCAGAGTCCGTCGTGCCGTGAAGAGACTTTCCCGTCAGAATGCGGTCGGCGACAGATCCAAGCCGCCGCTCGAATCGATCGAAATGCGATAACGGATCGTCGAGGCTGGATTGAGCTTTACCTCCCTCTCCTTCAACCCACCGAGACACATTGCCGAAGTCTGAGCGCCAAGAATGATCGTCCCCGGCTTGGCGTAGAACCGAGCTACTTCACCCGATCTGAGTCGCCCCACTTCCTTCCCTTCAACTGATAGGACTGTATCGCAAGCGCTGCCGTAAAACCCTTGATCTCGGGTCACGACTAACGTCGTAAACTCGCCGGGCGGTGGGCTTTGCAAACCGCTAAGTCTCTCTGAAGGTACCGGCGTCGCCTCACTCGCCGGTATGGGCGTGGTCGAGCATGCGGACGCCAGCATTGTCACCACGCAGACAGAAAGGATTTTTCTTGGGATTAACACGTGGCTCTCCAGAATGCTCCACCGCATTGAGTGTAGGAACAAAGCGATGGTTGCGGGTCGGTTTTCCGTATTTCCATGAAAATCCGGTTACCCCGCCGTCGTATCTGCGCCACGAATGGTAGGCCTCTCTCCGCGGCGCGTCGTCGCCCGAATAGAAATGCGCAAGCAACGTTGCAGCCATGTTGCGACGACGCCCGGACGATGATTTGGGCCTGGCGATGCGCCGTTGAGCTTCGATTCGAGCGTTGGCATGGCATCCCTGGCAGCGTCCATTTACGGTGCCTTGTATTTGATTGACTTCCACGGTTTGACCAACGTTCTCCCAAGCTTGCTCAGGCGGGGCGGGCGGCGGTCTGACTTTGCACGTGGTATTCGGCAGGGGGTGCGCGCGGGTATCCGCGCGATTCGTCGCTGGTGGTCAGCGGCTGGTGGATGTGCCGGAGGTGCTGTGTGCCAGTCCCGACTCGCTAGCCGCGCACGGCACGCCGCACGATCCGTGCTGGCCGGCTGGTGGTCGCAGTTGTTGGCGCCGTGGCGGTGGCCAGATTTGCCGGTGGCGCTGTATTCGTTCCCCCGGCATCTGGCGTCTCGAGTGCGCGCGATCGTGGATTGGGCGGCGGGCTTTTCGGGGAGCGGTTTAAGCCATTAGCGGGGCGCGACATGAGGCCGACAGCCGTGTTCAACTGGCGCCGACTTCGTTCGTGAGCGACTTGCCGCTTTCGAACTCCGTCACGCTGCGCAAGGTTGTTTCGCAAATGGTCGTCACGGCCTCGCGCGTGAGGAAGGCTTGGTGCCCGGTCACGATCACGTTAGGAAAGGTGATTAGCTGCTGCAGCACGGAGTCGTCGACGATGGTGCCGGACAGGTCGCGGAAGAACAGGTCCGCCTCCTGCTCGTACACGTCGATCGCCAGCCCGCCGAGTTGCCCGCTCCTGAGCGCTTCGATGACCGCTTCCGTGTCGATCAGCCCGCCGCGGCTAGTGTTGATGAGCAAGGCTCCCGGCTTGGCGCGCGACAGCGTTTCGGCGTTGATGATGTGATGGGTCTCGGGCGTGAGCGGGCAGTGCAGCGAGATGCAGTCCGCGCTTGCGCCGATTTCTCCCTCGTACGCGTAGCGTCCACCAAGGGCCTCGAATTCCGGGGACGGGTACTTGTCGTAGCCGATCACGTTGCAACCGAACCCGACCATGATTTTCGCAAACACGCGCCCGATCTTGCCGGTGCCGATCACGGCCACGGTCTTGCCGCACAGGTCGAAGCCCATCAGGCCTTCGAGCGAGAAATTGAAGTCCCGCGTGCGATTGTAGGCCCGGTGGATCTTGCGGTTGACCGCCATCAGCAGGGCCACCGCGTGCTCGGCGACCGAGTTGGGCGAGTAGTCGACAACGCGCACTACCTTGATCCCGAGCGCCTGCGCGGCTTTCAGGTCGACGTTGTTGAACCCGGTGCAGCGCAGCGCGACCAGCTTGGTGCCACCGCGTCCGAGCGCTTCCAGCACGGTCGCATCGGCCCGGTCATTGACGAAGATGCACACTGCGCCGTGGCCCGCGGCGAGGCCCACCGTCTCACTGTCCAAGGGAACTTCGAAGTACTTGAGCTGATGGCCTTCGGCCGCATTCGCGGCATCGAGATGTTGACGATCGTAGGACTTTGCGCTGAAGACGGCGATTTCCATGATGTGTCTCCGCGGCGAATCGCATGGCGCGCTTCGCCCAGGTTGCCCTGCACTATCCGCCAGCCAGTGTGGCGGCGACCTGTACGAACAGGATTTTCACGATGGTCATTGACGGGAAGATCATCGAGTAGCCGAGGTCGGGCCGGTCGGTGGGCGCGACGCGGTTGGCAAAGGCAAGGATGGCGGGATTGCCGGTCGCGCCGCAGATCACGCCCACCGCCAGGTCGAACGGCAGCCTGAAGACCCAGAGGCAGAAAATCGCAGTGATCAGCAGCAGGGCAAGCAGAATCACCACGCCATAGATCAGGAAGGACACCCCGGTCACGCCGATGGTGGCGAAGAACTTCGGCCCGGATGCAATGCCCACCTGTGCGAGGAAGATGGTCAGCCCGAAGTTGCGCAGGACCAGGTTGGCCGACAGCGGCATGGTCCAGACGAACGGCCCGAGACGGCGCACCCGGCCGAGCACGAGGGCGACCAGCAGCAGCGCGGCGAGCCCCAGCGCCAGCGTGCCGACGCCGGGAATCGGCAACGGGATCAGCCCCACCAGCAGCCCGAGGGCCGCGCCGATGCCGATCGAGATAAAGCTCAGTTCGGCGGTGCCCTTGATGGAGTCGCCGAACAGCACGCGAATCGGCTTCATGTGGGCGCGATTGACCAGCAGGCCGACGCGGTCACCGAACTCGAGGATGAGGTCGTCGCTGGGCATCAGGTCGGCATCGCCGCGCCGCACGTGGGCGATCGAGCAGACCGTGCCTTCGGGAAAACGGATATCGCGCAGCGTGTGCCCGACCACGAGCCGGCTTGAGGCGAACACGCGCATATAGTCCAAGTCTTCGCGATGGCTCGTCATGCGGCCCGGCTGCAGTTCCCCGCACAGCGAGGTGGCTTCACGCAGCACGGCCGGGTCGGTGGCGGTCGCGAGCAGCACGTCGTTGGCCTGCAGGACCAGGTCGTCGGCGGACGGCTGGTTGTGGTGGGCGCGACGCACGGCGGCAATCGCCACCCCGTCCGGCAGGGCGGCTACGAGCTCCGACAGCCGCGCGCCGATAAACGCCGCGTTTGACAGCACAATCTCGGCGGTCTCGATCAGCTTTGGCGGCGGCCGCACGATATTCGGCTTGAGCAGCGCGGTGAGGGCATACAGAAACAGGATCGGCCCTGCCACGCCGACTGGGTATGCGACGCTGTAGCCCACCGCGGCGCCGTCGCTCTTCATCGCCGCCATCGCGGCCTGCAGGCTTGCCGTGCTGGTGCCCGCGCCGGCGAACATGCCTAGCGACTCGTCTAGCTTCACGCCGACCAGCGGCACCAACGCAACCGCGACCAGTCCGGAGCCAACCACGCCAAGGACCGCAGCGGCGTTGGCCTTGATGCCATCGGGGCTGGTCAGACCCTTAAAAAACTGCTCCCCGTACTGGATCCCAATGCCATAGAGAAAGAGCAGCAGCCCTAGGGTGCCAAGGATGGCAGGCGGCGCGGACTTCGGCGCGAACCCGCCGATCGCCAGCCCCACGAACAGCACCGCGCCCGAACCGAGCGACACGCCCTTGATATTGATCTCGCCGATGACATAGCCCAGTGCAACCGTGAGGAACAGCGTGAGCAGCGGCTGGGTTTCGAGCAATGTCCGGACTGCATCCATGGCAGCTCCTTTCTGATGGGCAGGAGCAAGGGGGCAGCGATAAGCAACTGCGCAGGGTCACGCGCGCACTGCGCGGACGGGGTTGACAGCCGTTGTTCCGGGCATGCGTTATCGTGTGCGGCTTGTATGAACCCGATCATCGTGACACGCACCGGCCGGCACGGCGGCAACCACCGGAATGCCCCTCGAAAATATACGATGCGCCGCACGAATTCAAGAATTGAAGCGGCGCGGCAGCGGGGCTACCAAACTTCCCAACTCTGCCAAACTTGCAATCGGCCCTCCGTCAGCCTGCGGCGGGACGCGCGAGCTCGCTTCGGGCACCGCCGGGCTGACCGGCAGCATCATCCCGATCCGCATCGCGTGGGGTCCCACCTGCGCGAACAAGCGGCCGCCGTGCTGGTGGCGGTCACTTGACGATGGCCAGCCCCAGCCCGAGGTTCTGCCGGGCTGTCGCTGCGCGCCCCGTCGGCACGGTAGAAGCGGTCAAACAGGCGGTTGGCACCTCTTAAACACAAATCTTCTGCCAAGCCCTATCTCCACCTTACGGCAGCGCCGGCCTCACTTTCGCCCACATGCTGCGGCCAACCGCGCGCTAACCAATCGAGAATCGAGAGTCTCCCGAACGCGCTACGTTGCCCCCGGGGGGGCCGGCGATGACCATGTCGCTCCCTTGGTCAGCGGTTGTGGCGTCATCGCGTCGGCGCCGCGATCGCCTCCCGCGTATGCCTGGCGATCATCAATTCCTCGTTGGTCGGAATAACCCAGACAGGCACACTTCCGGAGGCCGCGCTGATGCGCGGTCCGTCGCTGGCATTCGTCGCGGGATCGACGCTCACCCCGAGCCATGTCGCCAGCCGGCATACGCGTTCGCGGATTGGCGCAGCATGCTCGCCAATGCCGGCGGTGAAGACCAGCGCATCCAGTCCCTGGGCCGCGGCGGCCAGCGAACCAAGCTCCCGGGCAATACGGTAGGTGTACAACTCGACGGCAAAGTGGGCTTGCGGATCGTCGCTGGCGAGCAGCGCGCGCATGTCGCTGGACAGGCCGGAGACACCGAGCAGGCCGGACTTGCGGTAGATAAGGTCCTCGATGGCGCGGGCATCCATCCCGAGTTCGCTGATCAGGTACAGGATCACACCCGGATCAAGGTTGCCGCAGCGCGTTCCCATCGGCAGGCCGTCCACCGCGGTAAAGCCCATGGTGCTGGCCACGCTGCGTCCCGCCACCAGCGCGCACATGCTGCTGCCGTTGCCGAGGTGGGCCACAACAGTGCGGCCCGCCGCCGCGCCTGCATCGACCCTTGGCAGGACACTGGCGATGTACTCGTAGGACAGTCCATGGAAGCCGTAGCGCCTGATGCCTCGCGCGGTTACCTCCGCGGGCAATGCGAATGCCTGTGCCACTTCCGGCTGCGCCCGGTGGAAGGCGGTGTCGAAGCAGACCACTTGGGGCAGTTCCGGGCGCCGCTCGGCAAGGATGCGGATCGGTTTGAGATTGTGTGGCTGGTGCAGGGGTGCGAGCGGGCATAGCGTGTCCAACTCTGCCAGCAGCGCGTCGGTCACCCTTTCCGGCTGGGTGAAGCGTACCCCGCCGTGCACCACCCGGTGCCCGACCGCGCTCAGCGTATGCCCTTCCCCATGGCCGCGCAGGAAGTCCGCCAGGAAGGCAATGGCACCCTCGTGCCCGAGCGCGGTACCGGCGTCCCACCGCCTGGTCTCGACCTCAGCGCCCACGGCGTCGGTGGCGTGGAATGCCGGTGCCGCGTAGAGCCCTTCGATGCTCCCGCGCAGCACCAGCCTCAGTGAGTCGTCATGGGTATCGTAGGCACAGTACTTGATGCTCGATGAACCCGCATTCAGGACCAAAATCAATTCGGCCATGGCATCACCCCGCCACCTGGCTGGATTCCCGGCGTACCTTGGCCACCAGCGCGGCCACCGCGCAGGACGCCAGCCGGGTCGTGACGGAGTCGGCACGGCTGGTCAGGATGATCGGCACCCGCGCGCCCAGCACGATGCCCGCGGCGTCGGCGCCGGCCAGGAAGGTCAGGCTCTTGGCGAGCATATTGCCGGCGTCCAGGTCCGGCACCAGCAGGACATTGGCGCGCCCCGCCACCGGCGAGTCGATCTTCTTGATCCGCGCCGCATCCAGGTTGATCGCGTTGTCCAGGGCAAGCGGTCCGTCGACCACCGCGCCGGTGATCTGGTGGCGGTCGACCATCTTGCACAGGGCAGCGGCATCGAGCGTGGACGGCACCTTCGGGTTGACCGTCTCCATCGCGGACAAAATCGCAACGCGCACCTCCTTGACCCGCAATGCGTGGGCCAGGTCGATCGCGTTCTGCAGGATGTCGGCCTTCTCGGCGAGCGTCGGCGCTATATTGACGGCGGCGTCGGTGACAATCAGAGCGTCCTCATGCCCCGGCACATCCATCACGAAGCAGTGGCTGATGCGCCGGGCGGTGCGCAAGCCGCTGTCGGCCTTGACCACGGCCCCCATCAGCTCATCGGTGTGCAGACTGCCCTTCATCAGGGCCTCGGCCTTGCTTTCGCGCACCAGCTGCACGGCCGTAGCCGCTGCCGCATGACTATGCTCGGCATCGACGATCGGGAAATCGCGGATGTCAAGGCCGGCTGCGCGCGCAGCGTCCTCGATGCGGGAACGTGGCCCGACCAGGATCGGCGCGATCAGGCCCAGCCGTGCGGCCTCCACCGCGCCTTCGAGCGAAGACTGGTCGCACGGATGCGCCACCGCGGTAGGCGTGGGCGGGATCGTCTTGCAATAATCAATCAGACGCTGGTACTTCTCATGCTTGGCGTTCACGGTTTGCTCCTGCGTCAGGGTCATTGGTGTCGGTCGCCCGCGATGCAGGCGACACAAGGCGCGCTAGGACGCGCGCTTGAGCGCGACGGCCGTGCCGCGCACGCGTTCCGGCTTGGCGCCAAGCACGGTGTGGATCTTTTCAAGCATGACTGCCTGCTCGGGCGTGAGGGTGGTGCCAAGCAGGCGCTCATCGGTACGCAGCTTCTCCGCCAAGGCCTGCAGCCGCTGCCGGTCGGCATGATTCCTGAGTAGCGTCGGCAGGGTCTCAAGCGCCTGCTCGGGCGCGTACCGCGCGATCAGTTCCTGCTGACCGCGGATCTTGCGCCAGGCGTCGGGCGCCAGTTCCGGCAGCAGATCCGCATAGTCCGTCACCAGTTCCTTGCGCAACTCTAGCCTGGACAGCGGCAGTGGTTCGCCCTTTCGGCTCAGCAGGCAGGCGAGCCGGGCGAGGGCCTCGGCGTATCCGCCACGCCCAACTGCGGCCAGCGCCGTCTTGACTTCCGGCAGGTCCTGCGGGGCGGTAGCGGCTGATGTGCCCGCGCGGGCGGGAGGCTCGCTCCCTGACAGGAACGGGAACAGGTTGGCGTACACGTTGAAGAACGTGTACTCAGTCATGGCATCGCGCACGGCCCGGTAGGCGTCCAATCCCGCGCTGAGGATTTCCGCCCCCGCTTGTTCCTGCTGCCGCAGCGGATGGTCCGGGTCCAGCGCCTGCCGGCTGGCCCTGAC
Organism: Cupriavidus sp. CP313; assembly: GCF_054072015.1. Classification (NCBI taxonomy): domain Bacteria; kingdom Pseudomonadati; phylum Pseudomonadota; class Betaproteobacteria; order Burkholderiales; family Burkholderiaceae; genus Cupriavidus; species Cupriavidus sp. CP313. The sequence goes on from NZ_JBSVZB010000049.1 coordinate 12,229, forward strand.
CGCGTCGGCCGCGGGCTTCAACCATGCCATCCACGGGTTCAGGTCCGAAAATAGCCAGTTCTGCATGCGCAGCGGATGGAATTCGCGCAGCATCCGCGCTGTCATTTCGTTGGACATGGCCTGGACGTAAGGCTGCGCAAACAGCTCGTAGGCGCGCTGCGTGAAGTCCGACAGATTGGCGACCGCCTCGAACGGCTTTTCGTCCACGCGCTCAAAGCGGTTGAGCCTGCTGGCGATCTCCTCGAGCGAGCGCTCCTCGAACTCGACCTCGTACGCCACGCCAGCGCTGCCCTTGCGCTCATGGATCCGCATGGCGTAGAGGCCCGGCGGCAGCAGTTCAATGCTTTTGAGCACCGAGACGATCTGCGCGTGCTCCTTCTGCGCGACCTTGCCGGAGACAAAGATGCCGAGATGGCCGACGCTCCGGTGCATCAAGCCGACGATCACCTGGCCGCGGGCCTTGATCTCCTCGGTGCTGCCGTAGATGTCCACGACCCAGTTAAAGGCCTGCTGCGGGGGGGTGATGTTGTCGCCCATCGAGGCGAACAGCACGATCGGCGAGCGGATTTCGCGCAGATCGAACGCCTTGCCACCGGCCCCCTTGACATCACCGCTCCAGAGTTTGTTGCCGACGAACAAATTGCGCGTGATCCATTCGATCTCCTCGCGGTTCATCAGGTAGTAGCCGCCCCACCAGCGCTCGAATTCCAGGAAGCGCGGCGGCTCGGTATCGACCTTCCTATACAGGTTGTAGTACTTGTCCCAGAGACTGTTGGCTGGATTCAGGTTCTCGAAATTCTGCACCAGCCAAGCGCCATCGAACTTGCCGTTGCCGAGGTCCGCCGTGTACGAGGCCAGCCAGGTCCCACCCAGCAGTCCGCCGGAATAGCGCATCGGGTTGTCGCCTTCGCCCTCGCTCCAGGCACCACTCCAGTACGACATGGGCGCGCCGTTGATCACGATGGGCCCGGTGTCATCCGGGTCCGAGGCGCCCAGCATCATCGCGGCCCAGCCGCCCTGGCAATTGCCGATGATGGCTGGCTTGGCGCTGTGCGGATGCAGCGCGCGCACCCGCTTGATGAACTGTTGCTCGGCCTCGCATACGTCCAGCAGGGTCTGTCCCGGCTCGGGATCGCGAAAGAAGATGACGAAATAGACCGGGTGGCCGGCCCGCAAGGCCACTCCCACCTGCGAGTCGTCCTTGAAGCCGCCGATGCCCGGGCCGTGACCGGCGCGCGGATCGATGATGACATAGGGGCGGCGGCTGTCATCGATCGTCACGCCATCGGGCGGAGTGATCTTCAACAGCGCATAGTTGACGGGCCGTTCCAACTGACGCCCATCCGAGACGGTCTCGTAGCCAAAATGCAGGACCGGCTTGAGGCCCTGCATGGTGTTTTCGACAAAGTTGTTGCCCCGTTGCCTTAGCGTGTCCCAGAACAGGATGGCACGCTGCATGCTGTCGATGGCATAGGCGTAGCTGCTCATCGGGTCCATGCCGGCCATCGGGTTGGTCGGGCCGGCGCCCGGCTCCCCAACGGCTTGCTGCACGCGGCCACTATAGGCCTCCTGCGCATTCTTCAGGCGCTTTTGCAGCACCATGCCGGTCTTGAGGCCAACTTCACGCGCGTGAACCAGTTGCTTTGCTGCATCCATGCCGTTCTCCGCTGGGAATTTTGTGACACGGTTGGCCAAGTAAGCGGGGGTCGGTTCACCGTGGCGACACCGCATTGACCGCGCCCCGACCGCGGACGCTAGGAAGGAAGGGGCCCGCACGGTCAGCGGGCTTGGCCTCTCCTGGGATGATCCTGTGCTGCTACTTGGCTGCGGCCGGCTGCACGGACACAGCAAGGGCCTCGGTATAGACCGCTTCAACCCGGTCGCCCTTCTTGATGCCCTTGAGACGTTCCGGATCCTCAACCACGAGGTCCACGGTGCGTCCTTTCGGACCCTTCAGGGTGACGGTCTTGGCGCTGGTGTTGACCGCGACAACGTCCGCCGTGACGGTCACCTCCCGGCCGACTGTGCCTCCTGGCTTTGATCCCGGCGCCGCACGGTCCGAGATCTCGCGCTCGTTCATTGAAAGCGGCCCCTTACCCTTCTTGAGGCTCATGGTCAGGGCTTCCTTGTACTCGATCGTGACGGTATCGCCGACCTTGAGCTGTTCGAAGTTCCTCGCCTCCGGCCCCACGACGAGATCCGTGGTCTTGCCATCGGCGGATTTCAGCGAGACCGTTCGCGTCGGCGCGTCGATCTTGACGATCTTGGCGGTGAGCTTCGCGGTGCCGGTCGCGGTCGCCTGTCCGGGCGACTGGGTGACATCCACGCGGGTTTCGGGTTGCGCCCACGTTGCCGTGGTTGCCACCAGCATTGCCGCCGCGGTCAGTAGTGTCTTGCCTTTCATGCCATCCTCCGTTTGCTAGCCTTGCAGTAGGTCACCAGCCAACGCTTCCAGTCGCGCCTCAACTGAAGCGCTCTCTCATCACAAGCGCACTTAGCTTGTGGCCTCTCCAGAACATGTCGTGGATACGGCCTTTCAGCTTTTCCAGGCTTACGTCGTCGAGCGTGTCGAAGGCCAGCCTGACAGCGGGTCGGGTGCCGTCGCCTTCCATATGCTCAATGCTGTGGTATTCCGGAAATCCATATTTCACCAGGAAGGCGCGAATTTCCTCATCCGTGGCTTTGGCGTCGAGGTTTCCAAGCAACAAAATAGACATGACTCACCTCCGCAGTTAGGCCAGTCGTCGGAATATGCCGTCGACAGCATCGACGACGGCAGGCAAGCCGCGTGTCATGGCGTCACCTCGGTCCAGACCGGCCCCGAGTCGAATGACTCGATCGCCGCCGCCCTGGCAGCGCTGCTCGCGCCGAGATCCCGCTCGAAGACACGCCCGTCGTGGCTGACCATGAAACTCTTGATGCCGGTATTCCCGTACCGGAGCAGCCAGGCGATCACGGCAAAGCCGCCGAAGAGCTTTCCGTTGACGACATAATCGTACTTGCCGCCCGGCGCATGCGGGCCCTGCGAGGTCAGCCGCTGGTAGCGGTAGCCATGGTAGTGAGCGCAATGGGTGCCACCAGCGCCTTCGAGTCTCCATGACCAACCTCCCTCTTCCGACTGGCGAGCATCGTCCGGCTGCACGTCATGCCCTTGAGGCAGTCAATGACTGCCGGCGGAAGCGCGGCAGCCAGGCCCCGATGTGCGTCTTGTTCCGAACTCTAACGTCAGCCCCGGACGCAACAGAACTGAATTTTTTCGGATGACGAGATAAGAAAAATTTCCCCCACGGACCGCCGGATGAATGACCAATCGTATCGGACTCTGCGTGCGCTATGCTGAACTGGCGCGGATCCGCCGACCCAGTGGAGAACGATCATGCGGCACCACTTGTTAGATTTACTCGAAGCAGCCGCCCGGCCTCAAGATCTACGCGGCAGGCGTTGACGCAAACGGCAAGCCGACAAAGTTCCGGCAGATGTTGACCGAGAAAGAAATCTACTGGCACTTGTGGGGGCTGGACCAAGCAGGATATTTCGCTTTGCCCTACCGCGCGAGTCCATCCAGAATTTTGACGGACGCGGCGGGCGTGACCGGACCATGATCATCGTCCAGGCCATCGGTGGCGACGCGCGGAGCAGGCCGGCCAACGGATGCTTCTGCCTTAACTAGCTTGACGTCACGTTGGGCGTGTCTCCTGTGCGCCGCTTTACTGAGGCAGTTCACTTGAACCGCAACGTGAGTACTTCAATTGCACAGAGTACCTGGGAGAGCCGTTCCATCAATGGTTATCCCATGACAGGAATCACTCGGGGTAGCGGCAATGCCCTCCGAGCTCAGCTCTCGGTCGAGGGGCAGTTTGCCGATTTTAGTGCAGCAAGAGCGAAACTCAGTCGAAAGTGCTGGAGTATTCGTCATGGCGGGAGAAGCCACGGCGGGTTGCTGAGGCGTCGGGACGCTTTTGGCCACCGAGGGCTGGTCGGGCTGTTCAGACGCCGGGCCAATCTTCCTCGCTGGAGCAGTCTTCGCTGGCTGCCCGGTTGCTGGGACATTCCCCGTCGCCGGACGAACCCTTGCAGGTGGCTCGGGTGTCGGGACGATTTTTGTGGCGGAAGATGGTTGGATAGGTCGGTCTGCGTTCGAGCCTGTCGACACAGGAGAGACGCACTGGCCCATCTGGCAAATGCGCTCGCCTTTGCACTGCATGTCATATTCGCATCCAACTGCACCGGCGTGCGGCTCAGTCCCCACGGCGATTGACAGGGCGAGGAGCAAGCCTGGCGCTTTCATCTCCAGCTTCGCCTCCTCCTCTACGTTCGGTGATTGGCAGGCTGCTCGGCCCTAGCGCAAGCCAGACTTGACCTTTTCGTAGTCTTAGGGGGCCATGTAAGGTGATGGCGTCCTATATCGCAAGACGATGCGACCCCACGAATGCTCGTTCCGACGGAGGGCGACACCCCTAGTATGGAGGACTTCCAGCGCTTTGGCTCCTGCGCAATGAAGCGCGCAAACGCCGCGGAAGATTACCCACGACCAGCGCCGCATCTGCGCTCAGCCGCTCGACCGAGGCCAGCTTCTTCACCGCTCTATTGGTGGCATCGGCCAGTTTGTCTGGGGCCGGCTGGGGCAGCGAGGCTTGGCGGGGTGGGTAATGGCAGCCTTGATCTCGTCGTACAAATGCAACGCGGACTAGCCCGCAGCAGCGGTATCTGCTGCAACAGGGCCGAATATACAACTGCAGCCCATCCTGTCTAAACGAGCACGCGAGAAGCTAGCGCAAAGGGCACGCGTTCATATAGATCACCTCAAACGGAAGACATCGCAGCAAGACGCATGCACCTAGCACCTACTCTCGCTGCCTTAAAGCGCAAGCGTCACCACGCGCAGCGTGGCATCGTCTGGACACGCTAAATCGGCAAATCCAAAACGTTTAGCCAGTCGCCGCATCGCGGTATTCGACGACAAAACATACCCTTCCATGCATCGATAGCCGCGGCTCCGAGCGATGTCGATCAGTGTACCCAGCAGTCGGCTGGCCAGGCCGAGCCGATGCCAGTCATCGGCGACAGTCACCGCAAACTCGCAGGTATCGCTGCCCGGCGCCGCGGCGTAGCGTGCTCCACCCACAATAGACGACACCTTGTTTTCCGTGGCAAGCGCTACCAGCGCAATCTCGCGCTCAACCGACGGATGCGTCGCTTGTTCGAGCATCGCTTCCGGCAGTTGTTGCATGGCAGCCATGAATCTGGCGTAACGCGCATCGGCAGAAAGCCTGTTGAATGCCGCCAACAGGCCGACCTTGTCGTCTTCGGTAATCTCCCGCACCAGCACTTCCCGGCCATCGCACAGGGGCACGTTGAACGGCACGAAGTTTGTCGCGTCAGACTTGTCTTGCATGGCAACGGTGTCGAGAGGAATGAAAGCGAGTTCGTTGAATGGACCCCCGCAGCATTTGATAGTAGCTGATCCGGCGCAGTTTTCCGATATCGAACATAGGCGATTACCCTATGAAGCAATACGGCCTGCGTCCATGCGCAGATAGCGCACGAGCTAACAAACATGGCAACCTTGTTGCCCCCCCTTCCGAGGGCTCAGGTCGTGCGGCGCAGCCTGCCATTCATCTGGTCGAATCTGCGCGGGTTCCTTCGGAACCTAACGGATCGTGATAAGGCACCGTTATCGTGCCTTATCGCGCCGACGCGACGGCGTGTCATCCTGCTCACCCACCGTCTTACAGTCTGTCCCATTGATCGCGATCAGGGACAGCGTAAAGCCGTAGCCTGCCCTGACGAGCCACTCGCCCACACCGTCACCTTGTCATTCAAACGTCGGCTGTGCCAGTTTCCGCCGCTCATGGATCCTTCAACGAGCGACAGAATCGGCCGAGGAAGAGACGATTGCCAGCCCCCCCTGCATGACCGCTCTTCGCACCTCACCGGCCGGGGAGGGCTGGATGAGAAGAAATTGAGGGGCCAGGTATATCAAAGCCGCCCCATCCTGATCAGGCAGAGCGCTCGCGTAGTTCTTTCTTATTGATCTTGCCGACACTGCTTCGCGGAATATCGGAAACAAAGGCTATGCGGTCCAGTTCCGGGACGGCATATTTGCTGATTCGCTTCGATTCGACATGTTCCGGCAGTCGTTCGCAGATTGCGCCTGGCTCTAGCCGAATACCAGGGCGTCTTCGCTGCTGGCGACCTCGCGGTTGAGCTCACGTGCGATGCGCACCATCTTCTCGATCTGCTGCACGGAGGTCGCGCGCTCGCCGTCCGGCCCGAACAGCGTGTCCTCGATGCCGACCCGCACGTGCAGGCCCATGGCGATGGCCATGGTGTTCATCGGCACTACATTGCGATTAAGCGTCTCCAGCGTGAGCACGGCGCCATCCGGGGTGCGGCGCACGAACTCGATCATGTCGGCCGGATGCAGGCCGGATTGGCCGCCGCCGATCGCCACATAGTTCAAGACCAGCGGCCCGGTGTACACGCCGCGGCGGATCAGGCGCTCAACCGTTTCCAACTGGGTCAGGCTGCCGAGCATGAAGTGCGGCTGGATGCCGGCGGCGGTCAGCCGCTTCAGGTGTTCCACATGCCACGACGGGTTCGACGGCACGATCATGTCGTTGTAAGCCGCCTGGATCGCCGGATTGGTCAGCGAAGTGCCGGCCACGTCAGCGGGCGTCATCAGCTCCATGATGTTCATCTGGCTGGTGTTGCGTCCCTGAGTGCCTTCTCGCGCTGGTTTAACGGGCACTTTGGCTGCAGCGTCTCTCAGTGGCGAGCGCGGCAGGAGCGATGAAACCGGGCGCGCTGGAGCGCCACTGCCCCTGGTGTCCTGCATGAAATCGCCATACTTCTTGCGTCACCGCCGACCACTGAGGTACACGTAAAATCGGCACCGTATGCGCTCCTACTGTGCCGGGATTGTGATTAACGGCAGCCTCTCGTTGCCGCCAGTTTCGACCAGCGTGAAGAAAAACATGACCGCCGTGAGGGCGCGTTTTGTTTGCAAGTCGCCGTGGTTGACCCAAAACCAATAGTCGCGGTAGTGCACGGCGGCAAACGTGTCAGGCGGCCTGTCCTTGCCGCTGTGAATCCGAACCCTATCCTCCCGGCTCTCCGTGGACGCGTGCTCGAACGCGGGCACCGCGCTGTGTTCCTTCAAGTGCGCTTCCGGTACGTCCAGGTAACTCGAAAAGGAGATCATGACTTGTAGCATCGAGCGGCTGTTCACTGACAGTTCGTTGGCCGCTCCGCGCGCCGGGGAATAGGTGAGCGTGAGCCTTTGCGCGTCGGCAGGGAGCTTGAGCAACCGCCGGATTTCAGCCGTCTTTTCCAAGATGTCAGGCGGCACGTCGTCACGCCGGAAGAACAGCACAGCGGTCGAGCCTTTGGTCTTGTCCTCCTCCACCCGCATCCCGACCGCACCTGCGGCCTGCACTTCGCGCATCAACGCGAGCGCGCGCCGGAACTCAGGATCCGCCTCCCTCAGCGCGCCGCCAGCCATCGAGCGATTACGCACGCCATTGAGCGACTCGACGGTCAGACTCAGGATGAAGTCCGCCGCATAACCTCCCTGGAGCATGAAGAAAATGTTCTTTGGGTCAATTGGCGTAATGAGTCCACGCAAGAACTTCTCCCCGGTCGCCGGCGTGTAGGTGATGGTGGGCCGGTCAGTGTAGATGCCCTGTACCCCCGACGAGAAGAAGTTGCCCTGGACCGCCCGCTCCGACGAAAGCGTGCCGCCGACGGTCACGCCGGTTTGCAGCGAGTAGCCGCTAACGACGGACGCGACTTCCACGAAGACCGGCAAATCCATGTAGCGCAGCTTGACAATGTTCAAGAGCATTTGCTGCTTCCACGAATCGGCGACCGCCGTGCTGTAATCGAAACGATCCATGGGAATGGTTTTGGGGCCGATAGACCCGCAACCGGTGAACAGCGCCACCGCCCCAATGCACAACCCTAGCCTCATTGCAGCAAGAGTCAGGGAGTCAGGCGGCGCGGCGGCCGGAGGATCTTCTTTGGGTGCGGCTTTCATGGCGGCTTGCGTTCTGATCTCTACTCCTCCTCGACGAGAGCCGCGACCCGTCCTGTGCGTACCGCCTTCACCAAGGCCGCGTGGTCATGCTCCGTCTGATCCGCATAGGCAAGAGCGAACGCGCCCATTGCCTGGTCAAACGTGTCGCCCTTGCCCAGATAGCCACTGATGGTCGTGGCATCCCCGGACTTGGCGTGGGCACGTGCAAGCGTCCAGCCGCAGACCTCGGCATAGCGGTTGAACTGCACGGGAGCCATGCCTTCGACGGGAAAAGACATCTTCATGTCGCGCAACTGGCGCAAAAAATAGTCATTGCCTTGTCGCCCCCGCGCCCATCCCAGAAAGATGTCGCTGGAGGACTGCATCAGCCGTTGCCCCATGACGACGCGCTGCCCCTGTAGGTCATAGCGGCTCTTGCCCGCGTAGGGCTCAAGAACAGACCGGCAGGCTTCCTTGATCTGGAGGAGCAGGGGATGCCCTTCTTCGTCGGAAAACAGTCCCATGAAGCAGCGCGTTCCCACACTGCCAATACCCACCACTTTCAGGGCGAAGTCTTCCAGGCGGTAGCGATCCAGCAGGACGCGCCGCTCGTCGGAAAGCGTCTGCCGGTAGTCGATCAGCCCCTCACGAAACCCTTCCTCGATGTCAGCGTCAGTGACGTGATAGACAAGGGGTGGTTGGTCGACAAGGCGGAGTCGCCCACCCGCTTCCTCGGCAATCTTGGGAAAGAGGTGTTCGACGACACGCTGGCGGGCTTTCGCAGCCATTTGCTCCCGGAACTTCCTCGCCTTTTCATCGGGCGCCATCGCAATGAGGGTTTCCGAGTCCAGGCGCGCGTACCAGACCTCCAGAGGGTCCATCCGGGAATACTCCCGCAGACGCTCCCGATACGCACGCACGCACTCCAGGGCGGCTTTCCGGGCATCCGCATCTGACAACTTGTTGTCGCGTGCGGCGACCGCAAAACTGGCTGCCAGCCGTTTGAGATCCCATTCCCAGGGGGCGGGCAGGGTTTCGTCAAAGTCATTCAGATCAAAGACTAGATTGCGCTCCGGCGTGGCAAACAAACCAAAATTCAGCAGGTGACAGTCCCCGCAGGCTTGCACCCGAATTCCTGTGCTTGGGGTGGTGGCGAGATCGTGCGCCATGAGTGCGGCGGAGCCGCGCAGGAACGTGAAAGGGCTACGGAGCATGCGGCCGTAGCGGATTGGTACCAGTTCCGGCAGTCGGTCCTGACTCGATGCTTCGAGAAGCTCTATGGGGTCCCGGCCATGGGCTGGCGGTGTCCAGTCCGCGTGACTGACGCGCGAAACACTATCGCGCAAAGCCTTACCGGCGGCTAGACGCTCTGCGCGTGTGCGAAATACCGGGGCCTCCTCCTCTACCTCGGCGACTGCCGCCTTGGCTTTTCCCCGCGACTTCTTTGCGTTCACCTTGACTCCCCCTTCTCTTCAAAGCCTACGTTACTGGCGCACCTTCTCGATGGCTTTGTTCCGCTCTGCCTTGGCGTCTACGATGAGTGCGGGTGGGGGAGCGGCCGGAGCGGAGGCGCCTGTCGGCGATTGCGGTTCAGCGCCCTGGACACCCTGTAAGGCAAAGGCCAGCATGAACAGGAGTCCAGCAAGGATATCGAACAGCCGGGACGCGTTCATGACGAAAAACTCCGCGCGCATGGCGGCAACGCCCAGCCACACGGTGGGCGCCGCCAGCCTTCCGTGAAGGTCGTTGCGCGCCCGTCAGCCCTTCCGCGCCTGACCATCGATACCTTGAGTCTAGAACATGACAACCACCGGTCTTGCGCTAGTTGCTGGATCACGGGGGATTAGCCGCTAACAGCCATCAAGGCGTCGGTCCTTTGCATGGCGCGATCTGAAAGTTGATGCACAGAAGCGCCTTGGATTCAGAGGTTCGCGACGCCGTGGGGGCCACGCTATCATAGCGTCCGCCGCGCATCCACCGCGCCAGGCTCCCACACTGCGAGCTGCCGCACCAAGGCTCAATCGGTCTCGGCCGGCGAGCGAAAAGTATTACGCACGGCGCTTCTCCGGCATCGGGAAGCCGCGTACCGTCGCCGTCATATCAATGGTTCGGGGCCGCGTGTTTACCTTGCGATTTATTAACTCAACGCCTGCCTGGCTCCTATAGTTAAACGTCGAGGCAAATCAATCCCATGGCCTAGGATTCGGTGCGACCTCAATGAGATTGCTTCGTCTCGGTGTGCCAGGGCCATCATACGGACATGACGCGCTCGCCGCCTTAAACGCCGAGGAGAACGCGATGTTGATGAAACTGAAACTGCGCGCGGCGATGGCCGTGGGATGCGTGACGCTGGCGATGGTATCGGGCACTCTCCGCGCGGAAGAAATCCCCCTGATCACCGGCAAGCAGTGGACCGAGTCATCGGAACAGACGAAAAAGGCCTACCTCGTCGGCATCGCCAATCTCGCCCAGGTTGATATCGCCTTTCATGCAGGCAAACCACCAGCCGATTCGCAAAGCGTCATTCCGCGTCTTGCGAGGGGGCTGAAGGGCCAGACGCTCGACACGGTGCGCGAAGGACTCGACCGCTGGTACGCCGCGCATTCGGATCGGCTGCAGCGGCCGGTCATCGAAACGATATGGTTCGAAATGGTCGTGCCCGGACTGCAGAGCAACAAGTAGGGGACACACATGAAAGGACTCGAAGGGATTGGCATGGCGCTCGTCCTCGCCGGCGTTGTCGGCTGCACCAACATGACGCCGCAACAACAAGGGACGGTGACCGGCGCGGGCGTGGGTGCGTTAGCCGGTGCAGGCATTGCCGCCATCGCGGGAGGAAGCGGGTGGACCGGCGCCGCAGTAGGTGCCGTCGCGGGAGGCGTGGCCGGCAACATCAAGGGAGGAAAGCAGCAGTGAGTCGTTTCCGGCCCCTCGCAGCTTGGCGGGGGCGACCGCGCCGGAGCGCGCCCTGCGAGACTGGTTGATGCAGTCCCCGCGGCCAAACTCCCCCGTCAGTCAATCCATTGCACATCAAAGACATGGTAGCCCCAGGGCGGCATGTCCAGGAAAAGACCACGGTCGCGCAGGTCGTCTGCCGGTCGATCATAGACAGCGGGGCTGAGCCGGTCCTGGAGTCGTACGGTCCCCTGCCCCAGTTCCGTGAAGGGAGTTCGCATGAAGCATTGGCTTTGCTGCGGCGAGTAGTTAACGGCCACGAACATACACTCGTGCGGAGCCCGGATCCAACGGAACGCGATGAAGTTGTCCGACGTGGTGTTGTCGGCCCAGACCGGAACGCATTCCAGTAAAGACCAATTTCCATCGCGAACCAGCGGTTGCCGCAACACGGCAAGCAGCCGGTCATAGAACTGCGCGAGCGCTCCGTCCACCGCTTCTTCCGGGGCGCGGACCAGATGCGGCGAGATACGTGTGCGCCGGCCCGCGAACTGTCCCTGGTGGAAGAATCGAAAGCCTGGCGAGAGGAAGGTCAGTACCGCGGCAGCCGAATGGACTTCGGGTGCAAAAGTTGATGCCGCGCGCGGCTCGTCGTGATTCTCCAGAAATCGCGCCAGCTTGTCCTGATACTCCATCTCCGCGCACAGGTGCTCGCGCACGGGCCGGGCGCGCTGTTCGCGCAGGCGGTCGTACAAGCGCTTGTCATAGGCGTAGTCGAAGCCCTGCTGCTGCAGCGTCCATTCCATATCCCAGTAAACCTCGGCCATGAACAGGAAGTCGGGATGCTGGCGCCGCACCGACTCGGTCGCCTTCGGCCAGAACAGGTCGGGCCGGATACCCCAGGTGCGCTCGAACACTTCGGGCAGTACGAGCATGGCCATGTCGCAGCGCACGCCGTCGCACTGGCCGCCAATGCGCTCCAGTTCGCCAATCATCGCTTGCTGCAATTGCGGATTGCCGTAGTTGAGTTGCAGCGTGTCGGGCCAGCCGTCGAAGTAGGGGTCCCTGCCGTAGGCAAGCAGCAGCGGTCCGTTCTTCGTTGCCACGCGGCAATAGTTGCGGGGCGAACGCTCCAGATCTTCCTCGCTGCCATGGACAAAATAGTCCGGGTGCTCGTCGGCCCATGGGTGATCCGGGGCCATGTGGTTCGGCACGAAATCGAGCATCAGGCGTAGCCCGCGCTGTCGCGCGCGCGTGCGCAGGCGCGCCAGCGCTTCGTCGCCGCCGAGGTCGCGGTGCACGGTGTAACGCGTGATCGCAAAGCCGGATCCAGCGATGTCCTCCTCCCGCAGGTCGGGCAGCGTTTGCTCGAACTCATGCCGCCACGCCGCGCTGCTGCGCGAGATGCGCTGCGCCGCAGGTCCGGTCTGCCAAACGCTCAGCAACCAGAGCCAGTCGAAACCCATCTCCACCAGACGGTCCAGTTCGGCGCCGGTGATGTCATCCAGCGTGGCCGCACGGCCGAGCGACAGCGACAACTCGGTCAGCCGGACCCGGGTGTTGAGCTGGTACAGCGCCGGATAGCGAGGCGTCGGCACGGCCGTCAACCCCCGGTTTCGAACCCAGGGTACAGCGTCATCCCGCCATCGATGAAAAGTGTCGTGCCGACAATGTAGTCGGTGAAGTCCGACGCCAACCAGACCGCGGCATGACCGATCTCCTCGATCTCGCCGATACGTTTGTAGGGCACGAGCTTCATCAGTTCGGCATAGGCCTCGGGCGTAGACCATGCCGCCGTGTTGATCGGCGTCCGGATTGCGCCCGGCGCTATGGAATTGACGCGGATGCGCTTCTCGGCAACCTCCTGAGCCAGGCTCTTCATCAGAAGCATCAGGCCGCCCTTGGAGGCTGCGTAGTTGACATGGCCGGCCCACGGGATGATCTCGTGCACCGAACTGGTAAAGATGATCTTGCCGGCCGCCACTGAAATGCCCGGGCGCACGCCGCGGCGGAGGAACTCGCGCACCGCCTCGCGTGCGCACAGGAATGCGCCGCGCAGATTGACGCTCATCACCGCGTCCCATTGCGCCACCGTCATCTCGTGGAACGGCGCGTTGCGCTCCATGCCGGCATTGCTGACGAGGATGTCGACAGTGCCGAACTCTTGCACTGCCGTGGCGAACATAGCTTGTACTTGCGCCTCATCCGCTACATCGGCCAGTGCGGTGATCGCGCGCTGCCCGCCGCCGCGAATCTCTTCGGCCACCGCCTCGGCGTCCGCGGGGTTAGCCACGTAGTTGACTACCACGTTGGCGCCAGCTCTGCCGAGCGCGACCGCGATGGCGCGGCCGATGCCGGAATTGGCGCCGGTCACCAGCGCGGTCTGGCCTTTCAGCAAGCCCAGCGGCTTCAGCTCCGGGATCGCCGGATGGGGCAGGTTTCTGCTGGCGTAGTAACTTTCCATGGTGTGCTCCTTCGTTCCCTGGCCCGGCAGGCGGGGCATCGCGCGGGCTCCGCGGGTTTCGTCGCTTCCCGGCCGCGATGGCCTTGGTCGCCTTGGTGGCTTGCGTGGCCTACGTAGCCTTCTCGGGACTGACAGGTTTGCCGGGGATGGCAGACCCCGGGGCCCTATGCGGGGCTCTCAGCGCGCGCAAGGCCGCCACCTCCGCGCCCGGCATGAGCAGCATGTCCTTCGACAGCACGGAATTCGCCTGGATGATGCGCGCGACGCAACCGGTCCAGCCGGTCTGGTGGCTCGCGCCGATCCCGGCACCGGTGTCGCCGTGGAAATATTCATGAAACAGCACCAGGTCGCGCCAGTGTGGGTCGTCGCGGAACTTGCTCGCCGCGCCATACACCGGTCGGCGGCCGTCGCCGTCGCGCAGGAAGATCCGGCTCAGGCGTTCGCCTAATTCCTTGGCCACTTCGAGCAACGTCATCATCTGCCCCGAGCCGGTTGGGCACTCAACCCTGAAATCCTCGCCGAAATAGGCGTACAGGCGTATCAGCGCGGTGTAGAGCAGGAAGTTGATCGGCATCCACACCGGCCCGCGCCAGTTGGAATTGCCACCGAACATGCCAGTGTCGGAATCGCCCGGCACATAGGCCACGCGATGCTCCTGGCCCGCGTGGTGAAAGACGTAGGGGTGTTCGAGGTGGAAGCGCGACAGCGCGCGAATGCCATGCGGGCCGAAGAACTCGCCCTCGTCCAGCATGCGCGCCAGGATGCGGCGCAGCTTCTGCTCGCCAACGATCGCCAGCATGCGGCGATTGGCTACGCCGGGCTGTTGGGGCAGATGCATGTTGGCGGCGAGCTCGGGGTGGCGTCTCAGAAACAGCCCTGCACGCTCACGGAACTTCGGCATCTTCGCGAGGATGTCCTCTTCGAACACGGCCACGGCGGCCAGTGGCAGCAGCCCGACGATGGAGCGCACCTTGAGGCGCGTGGCGCCGCCGTCCGGGAAACGCAACACATCGTAGAAGAAGCCATCCTCCTCGTCCCACATTTCGTCGTTCTGCTCACCAACGCGGTCCAGCGCGCCGGCAATGAGCACCGTGTGCTGGAAGAATTTCTCGACGAACTCCTCGTAGAGCGGCTCCTGCAACGCGAGCTCGACCGCGATGCGCAGCATTTGCTCGCTGAAGAACACCATCCACGCGGTCCCGTCGGCCTGATCCAGGTATCCGCCAGTGGGCAGTGGCGATGAGCGGTCGAACACGCCGATATTGTCGAGCCCGAGAAAACCGCCCTCGAAGACATTGGCACCGGCGCGGTCCTTGCGATTGACCCACCACGTGAAATTGACCAGCAGTTTGGAGAAGGCGTACTTGAGGAACTCGACGTCGCCCCTGCCACCGTGACGCTCCTTGTCGAACAAGTAGAGCTGCATCGTCGCCCACGCATGCACGGGCGGGTTGACATCGCCGAAGTTCCACTCGTAAGCAGGGAGCTGGCCGTTCGGATGCAGGTAGTCGTTGCGCAGCATCAGGTCGAGCTGTTGCTTGGCGAAGTCGGGATCGACCATGCCCAGCGGAATCATGTGGAACGCCAGGTCCCACGCGGCGTACCAGGGATACTCCCATTTGTCCGGCATCGAGATGATGTCGTCGTTGAACATGTGCGCCCATTCGCTGTTGCGCACTCGCTTGCGTTGCAGTTGCGGCAAGCGGGCACCCGCGCCGTGCTCGTCGAGCCAGAGGCCAAGGTCATAGTAAAAGTACTGCTTCGTCCACAACATGCCGGCAAGCGCCTGGCGCATGACGCTCACACGGTCCGGGTCGTCGCGAATCACAACGGGTGTGATCGACGCGTAGAAGGCATCGGCTTCCTCCAGCCTTGCGGCGAACACCGCGTCGAAATCATCAAAGG
The DNA here is from genome assembly GCF_054072015.1 of Cupriavidus sp. CP313. Lineage (NCBI taxonomy): Bacteria > Pseudomonadati > Pseudomonadota > Betaproteobacteria > Burkholderiales > Burkholderiaceae > Cupriavidus > Cupriavidus sp. CP313. The sequence goes on from NZ_JBSVZB010000049.1 coordinate 27,510, forward strand.
GCGCGGTGGCCGCGGCCGGCGCCCGGGTCGTCAACCGCAAGCGGACGACCTGCGACTCGCCGCCTCCGACGTTGAGTTGATAGTGGAGTGCCCCCTTGGTTCCGTGCTGCGCCGGATTCACCGCCGCGGCTTCGCCATGCACGATGAAGTTGTCGATGCCGTCCTTCGTGTAGGGCGACGCGTTGTCCGTGCCGAACAGCCGGGCGTTGTTGGTCTCATTCTCGGTGAAGAGCAGCGGCACGTCGGCGTCGCAGTAGAGGTAATACTCGCCCAGCGATTCCTGAAACAACGGGTCGCTGTGACGGGCGCGGACCGCCGCTTGCCCGGAGGAATCGACGCGCTCGAGGATCGGCTTCGAACCGCCGCCCCGCTGCGACCACGTGTTGCGGAACCACAGGGTCGGCAACAGGTGCAGCGGCGCCGCGTCCGGGCCGCGGTTGAAGACGCTGATTCGCACCAGCACGTCTTCAGGCGCCGCCTTAGCGTATTCGACAAAGACGTCAAAATACCGGTTGTCGTCGAACACGCCGGTGTCCAGCAATTCGTACTCGGCCTCGTGCTTGCTGCGGCTGCGGTTGGTCTGGACGAGGTCGTTGTATGGATAGGCGGCCTGCGGATACTTGTACAGATACTTCATGTACGAGTGCGTCGGCGTGGAATCGAGATAAAAGTAGTATTCTTTCACGTCCTCGCCATGATTGCCCTCGCTGTTGGCCAGGCCGAAGGCGCGCTCCTTCAGGATCGGATCGCGCCCATTCCACAGGGCCAGCGCGAAGCACAATACCTGGTGGTCGTCGCTGATACCGCCGAGGCCGTCCTCGCCCCACCGGTAGGCGCGCGAGCGGGCCTGGTCATGGGTGAAGTAGTTCCAGGCGTCGCCGTTGTCGCTGTAGTCCTCGCGCACCGTCCCCCATTGCCGCTCGCTGAGGTAGGGCCCCCATTTTTTCCAGGCCGCGCGGCCCGCCTGCGCTTCGTCGAGCCGGTCCTTCTCTGCTTCATTGCTCATGGCGCGCTCTCCTTCTGGCCGGCGAAGCCGGGCGTCTGGATCGGAATGGGGAAAGGCGTGAGCACGATACACGTGCAATCCAGTCAGGCATCAAGCCGGCTTCCGCGAAACCTGCGTTAGATGCCTGCCTGGTGCGCGCCCAGCGCGCCGCGACCTTGCAAGACGAGAGCCTGGACGAACTTGCCGCCATCCGCGATTGCATTCGACATCTTCGCGCGGCCTGGCGTGGCCATGATGGTCCCCGGGGAATGGGGTACGTACGCACGTAAAAGAGCTTAGGCGCCGGAATCAGCTTTGTAAAAGGCTTTGGGTGGCCACCTGCTGAAAACTCAAGGGAACCACAAAGGCTCTCTGGCCCCGGCTTCTGCCTTCCTGACCTACGGCCGTTCGCCCTGCGGCAGCCTGGCCATGTTGTGATCATATCCATCACCGCTGCGGTCATCACCGAGGTCGAGACGCCGAACATCAGGATCCCATTGGCCGCTTCGCTGGTGGGCCGCCCCGCAGGCCCGATGCACGAACTGCCGGAACTGGCGGAAAAGGAAGGCGCGATTCCGCTGATCGAGACCGGGGGAAAGCCGGGGGCAGCCCGATAGAGTGCGGATAAGAACATACGGATCCGATATCCGAGGGACGCCAACGAGGTTTGGCTTCCTCCAATTCCGAATCGCATCGGATTCTCCTTGCGGTAGCGCCCGCCATTTGGCTTATGCATTAGCAGCCACACCGGATTTCCGACTATTCTAATTGGCGGTAGCAACCGATTTCCAGGTTCGCACACTCGCTCGTGACAGCGAGGCATGCATGGGCCGATCCGGAGTATCCATGACACGAATGCAGATGCCTGCATTGCTGATACTTGCGTTGTTGCTCCTGCTGGGCGGCTGCGCCAGCCGGCCTGTCAACCCGCCGATCACCCACGCTGACCCCAATGCCGGCCATCGGCTTTTTACGCGCCCACAGTACGCAACGGACAACGAGAACCTGGTGATTCTGCCCTTCTCGGGCGGCGGAACACGCGCTGCCGCATTCTCGTACGGCGTCCTTGAGTTCCTGCGTAATACCGAAGTCGTCGGACCGACAGGCAAGAGGTCTCGCCTGCTCGACCACGTCGGCGTCATCACCGGCGTGTCGGGCGGAAGCTTTACGGCGCTCGCCTATGGCCTATATGGCGAAAAGCTGTTCGACGATTACGAACAACGCTTCCTCAAGCGCGACGTGCAAGGCACGATTACATGGCGCACGCTCAATCCGGCCTACTGGCCATCCCTTTGGTCGAGCGGCTGGGGCCGCTCGGAGCTGGCGGCAGACCTGTACGACGAGATCTTGTTCCATGGCGCGACGTTCGGCGACCTCAATCGTGGAAAGGGTCCGTTCATCATTGCGTCGGCCACGGACATCTCCACTGGGGCTCGCCTGCCCTTTACACAGGCCACCTTCGACGTGCTCTGCTCGGATCTGAATGCGATTCGGCTTTCCCGTGCCGCTGCCGCGTCGTCGGCAGTACCAGTGGTGCTCACGCCTATTACACTGAACAACTACGGCGGCACCTGCGGCTACGAGCCACCCGCATGGATCAAGCCTTTTGTCGATGCCAGCGACCCGCTCCGTCCGGCCGCGCGCGCGACTCGTCATCTGAAGGAGGAGGCCAATCCATGCGCCAAGTCCGAAAGTCCTCCGCATTTGCCGCGAACAAGGATGCCGCAGTAGCGACCGCGTTACGCACGCCAGACGCGACAATCTATGCCATCGACGTGTCGTTCGCCCAGTTGACGGACAAGGCGAAACTGGCCTACCTGAACGAACTGCCTACGTCGTTCTCCATCCCGCCCGAAGCCGTCGATCGGCTGCGCGCCGCCGCTGGGAAGATCATCATGGCATCGCCCGATTTCCAACGGCTGCTGCAGGACGTCGGCGCCAGAATCGTAGCTGACCCAACGCGGGCGGAGAAGGCGCCAGCAATACCGGAAGGGAAGTAGCGAACTTTGGAATTAGCCCCGCATTTGCTGTCTGGGCCGTTGGACACGTTGCTGCCTCGATTGGCCGATCGCCGGTGAAGGCAGATCGCTCTATTCAAGCTTAAAAGGAGGGCATGAGAATGACGCGTCAATCCTTGTACATACTCGCGCTGACTGTTGGGTTACTCGCCGATGCGAACGCAAGGTGCGTTAGAAGAGGAAGTTCCAACCTCTTCTAAAAAATGCCCCGCCGGCTCCCAGCCGGCGGGGTAAGGATGCACCGCGCTCCGGGGAGGATTACTACGCCGTGCACCCATCTAGGCTAAGAGTGCACGGTCACCAACTATTCGGTGCTATGTGGGATACCGCACAGAATTCCGCGGACTGGCGTCGTTGGCATGGTAGGCGGACGGCGATTTCCCTAAGAAGAGCTCTTGCTCCGGCCCAGGCTGCTCCTGCTACCCGCTCATAGTTGACGGACAAAGCGGAACTGGCCTACCTGAACAAACTGCCCACGTCGTTCTCCCTTCCGGCCGAGGCCATCGATCGGCTGCGCGCCGGCTCCCGCGCTGGCGTTCACGCGCTATATTTCAAAGCATTCTCGAGGATCCGGTTCGGCCTAGATGAAAAGACGACCAACGCACCGCCTTGAATGACCGCTCACGGACGCTCACCGGACCTTCCGGTAGGCAAAGCCAGGATCCCCGCTCATCAGCCATTGCAGCCGTTCAACCTCGCCAGAACGAACGTCGGAGAAGGGTCGACTAGAGACGACCGTCGACTGCCCGCGGGGTCCATCGTCACAACCCAATAATTTCGTGATTGTGAAACTATTCATTGGGGATCCGGGGCTGAACACCTGTGCGTCGGCGGCCCGGAGGTGAGGTGCAGGCGGCGCCGACAATTGCTACTTCTGCTTGGCTATCCGCCGCTCGGCCTTACCGGCGCGCTCCCACACCAGAGGCCGTTTGCGGACGTCGTCCAGCTTGTCCTGCGCCGTGCGCGTGCACGTGGCGTTGCCGACATAGGCGCCTTCGGAGTATTCCAGGCCAGCTAGGTAGCAAAAGGCCAGAGGATTGCGTGGTGCTGCGCTGGCGTTTGATGGCTTGGCCGGGGCAGCAAGCAGTGTCACGGGGACGACAAGTCCCAAGGCAAAAATGCAGCGCTTCATGTTCGATGTTGTCGATCGTTGTAGGCGCCGCATTATAGGGAGAAGTTTGGCTCTGACAAGCACGACGCTAGACCGAACTTAGCAGTCCTGCTGGATCTGGCATCCCCCACCCGGCCAGCAGTTGGCGTTCGAACGCCCCCTCGGATTCGGCCCGCTGCAAGGCTGCAACCTTTCGGTCAGTTCTATCCGACCCGAAAAAACTCCACGCTCTGCCCCGCATTGACCGCCCGCCGCAGCCAGTCAGGCATCTCTCCGGTCCCGTCCCAGCTCATTCCCTGGTCGTTCCGGTAGCAGACCACCGGCGGGGGCGCGGGTGGCGGCGGTGGTGGTGGAGGGGGCGGCGGATCGAAGCACCCCGCCGCTTCCAACTCCTCCATGGTCAGCCTGTACTCCGCCATCCGGGCCTGGATCCAGTGGATCGCCTCCGCCCGCTCATTTTTCACTGTCATCGTTGCCATCGCTGCCGTCATCCGGGTTCAGGGCGGCATGGCCGCAGACGGGATGCTTCCCGGCTGGCGATGATCAGCGCCAGAGGTGGCGCGCGAAGAACGTCAGCGTGCGGTCCCAGGCGACCTGCGCCCAAGCAGCGTCGTACTGGGTACCGGCGATGCGGCCGTCGCCGATGGCTTCCTCGTTGGCAAAGGCATGGTGCGCGAGGTAACGGTGGAACGTCGCGTCGACGCCTGCGGCGCGCAGCTTCTCCTCGAGCTTGTCGAAGGCCTCGGCCGCAAAGAACGCGTCCTGCGTAGCCGAGTGAACAAGCACCGGCACCTTGATATTGGCAGGGTCGATGGCTTCCAGCGGCGGCATGCCGTAGAACGGCACACCTGCCTTCAGCTCGGGGATGGCGTTCAGCGACAGCAGCGTCAGCGCACCCCCCATGCAGAAGCCGGTGATACCGATGCGGCTGCTCAGGGTGCCGAGGTACTGCACGGCGCCACGGATGTCCTGCGCCACGGCGTCGCCGAAGTTCAGCTTGGACATCAGGTGGTGGGCCTCTTCCTGCTCGGCCGTGCTGGCGCCGCGGTAGAGGTCAGGCACCAGCGCGTAGTAACCGGCACGCCCAAGGCGGTCGGCCACGCCGCGAATCTGGTTGTTCAGCCCCCACCACTCCTGGACAACGATGATGGCCGGGGCGCCGTCGGTGAGATCCGGCCTGGCAAGGTAGCCGTTGACCGACTGGCCGTCGGGACGGATGAACGAGACGGTCTGACCGATGTGTCGCATGATTGGCTGCTCCTGTCGTTTGCTGTGGACCAGATGGGCCGGATGATAGCGCAAGGGAGGTGCTCCGGAATGCGCGGGCAGCGGCAAGCGGCGAACCCGGTGACTATCCGACCCGGAAAAACTCCACGCTCTGCCCCGCATTGACCGCCCGCCGTAGCCAGTCCGGCATCTCGCCCTGCCCGTCCCAGCTCTGCCCCGCGGCGTTGCGGTAGCAGACCACGGGCGGTGGCGCTGGTGCGGGTGGCGGCGGTGGCGGAGGGGGCGGCGGATCGAAGCACCCCGCCGCTTCCAGCTCCTCCATGGTCAGTCCGTAGTCGGCCATCTCATTCTGGATCCAGCGGATCGCCGCCGCCCGCTCAGTTTTTGCTGTCATCGTTGTCGTCACTGCTGGCGCTGCCGTCATCCGGGTTGGAGGCGGCCCTCGGCGCGCCCTGCTTGTCTTCCTGCTGTTCGTCCAGCTTTTCGCCTGGCGCCGCCTTGTCGGTTGGCGCCGGGCCGCCGGCCTTGCGCCGCCGCCCGCCACCACTCTCCCCCCGCCCGGGTGGCGCCACCCGCAATTCTGCCAGCAGCTGGCGCGACAGCGCCGCTTCGGCCTCGGCCCGTTCGGCCCGGCGCTGCGCCGCGCCCAACTCCGCCTGCACCGCGTCCAGGTCGTGCGCCGATTTGCGCTGTACCTGCTCGGCGCTCGCGAGCCGATCAGCGAGCGCCGCGCCCTGCGCCTCGAGCCGGGCGCGGACTTCGGCCTGCGCCACGGCCGCGTCGCGCGCCTCGCTGCGCGCCGCCACCAGTTCGCCGCGCAACGCTTCGGCCGTGCGATCGCTCTTCTGGCGCGCGGTGCGCTCCGCGTCCAGTTCGCGCAGGCTCCGTCGCTCACTGGCCTCGGCCCGTTCCTGGGCGAGCGTCACCTGCTCGCGGGCCCGCTCGAGCTCGGTCGAGAATTGGGTGCGCAGGTCCGCCAGTTGCCGCCCGGCGGCGTCCAGTTCCGCCCGCCCCGCTTCCAGCCGCGCCTGGGTCGCCGCGTGGACCTGCCGCTCGGCGGCCAGGTCCGCCTGTACGGCGTCGTGCGCCTCGCGCGCCTCGGCCAGCTGCGCCGAGATCGCCACGACATCCTCGCGCGCGGCCGCGGTCTCGGCCAGTGCCGCGTCGCGCTCGGCCTCGGCGACGCTGGCCGCATGGCGGGCCTCGGCGCGCAGCGTGGCCAGCTCGCCGGTGGCGGCCTCGTTGGCCGCCTGCCAGATGGTCTGGACCGCCCCGGCCGCGATTTCCTTCAACGCATCCGGCAAGTCGGGATGGTCGATGGTGACGCGCGTGCGCCCGCGCAGTTCCTGCCAGAACGCCTGCAACACCTCGGCGGGCGTGCCCATGCTGCCCTTGCGCACCAGGCTGTAGAGCTTGTTGGCGGTGGGCGTGACGCCGTAGCGGAAGAACAGCAGGCCGCAAACCTCGCGGTAGAGCGCGCGGGTCTCGGGAAAGCGCGTGCGCAACTCGGCCAGTTCGGCCTGCAGCGCGGCGTCGGTCAGATCCAGGTCGGCAGCGGGCATGGGGGAAAAAACTGAAAAGTGATGTTCAATATTACAACGTAATACGGTCTATATCCGATTTTCATGGCAATACTTTAGACATAACTTCGCTTATTTCTATTAATCTTATGTTTCTGATATTGTATAATTCCGAGCTCTCGAGCAATTCAAAACCCAGTTTTTTGTCGACGATGTCTTGATGGTCTGTGCCGCCAAAAATCCGGTGGGTTTCGCTAAGTTAGCGATGATTTTTTTGTCTTTGGCGCATGAATTCGCAAATATCTGATCTTCGACGGACTCGGCCTTTTCATCCCTATGGCGCTGGACTAGAAGCGTCGGTCAACACGGTATACGCATACAATACCTATACCTTCTTCAAGGGCATCAATGATCCATCAGACAACGAATAACCTTAAAAAATGGAAATACATGAGTAAGCAACGACCAACGCTAATGCTGCAGTCCACGGTAGAAGCAATATATCAGTGACAAAGGGCAGCGTACCCACCGCACTTGGATTTTCAGGAGCTGAGTACCGTGTAGGCTTCAATAGTTTTCAATCCACGCATGTGCGCGACCTACACTATTCCTGCGGACGGAGGTTGGCCGGCCAGATCAACACCTGGGATGAAAGCGCCGCCCGGTCCGCGCGTCTTCCTCGATATACATCGAACATTCGTTTGGCAGGCTGTTGAAATTGACCCTTGAGCAAACGAGGATCTGGCGCAATGTGTTATGGACATCGTGTCCATAGAATGGGCGGTGCTGTGGCTCCGTACCGCCGCGGCCGGAAGGTTCTCCGGCGGGAATGATTCGCGAAGTGCAGTCACTTGCCGCGAGACGAAGACTAGCGAATGTTATCCGCCGGAGTGGACCACCAAGCTGCTGCCAGCAATCTACGGTTCATCCGAATACGCCCGCCTCTGGTCGGTGCTTCCCCTGTTCATCGTCGCGCTATTCGATCTGCAACCGGGCACGCGCGGCCGCTTGCTGTAGCCGCTCGGCCAACAACTCGCGTGGCGGCAAGGTGGTCAAGTACTCGGCTACATGGATGCCCGACCTGTTCAGCTCGATCAACTCAATCTGCTCGGATTTCTTGCCAGTGCAGAGGATGATGCCCAGCGGCGAGGCCTCCTGCGGTTCCCGCTCATTCCTATCGAGCCAGCGCAGGTATAGCTCCAAATTGTTGTATCAGAGATACGACAATCTGCTCGTCCGGGAAGGTTGCGACAAACAGCACCATGCGGCGCAGGTTCTTCTCGGCGAAACTGTTGCCGTAGTCCATTACCAACTGCACTGCCAGCGCGGGCAGCACTTCCTCGCCGACCCTCCAAGGCCTGCGTATGGATGCGGTGGCCGACACGCCAGTAACGCATCGTCAGTTCGCCATTCACCGCCGAGGCGGCGCGCTGCCGTGCCGCCTCGATCATCGCCCGAATCTCGCCTAGCGGGGTCGACGGCGCTGCGGCCAGGGAAAAGGGTGCCTTGCGCCGGTTCACGTCGTCGCTCCTTCCTACTGCCGCGCCCCAGTGAGCATCTTGCGCCGGCTCGCCACCAGTTCAGCAGCCTCGCGGACAGGATTGTCTTCCGTGTGGACGTAACGCATAAACATCGCCACGGTCTTGTGTGCTGTCAGCGCCATACCGACCTTGACCGGGATGCCGGAGTTGGCGATATCCGTGGCAGCGCGGTGGCGAATGCCGTGAGTGCCGACCTTTGGAACCCCGGCGCGATCGAGGATGCGCTGCCACGCGCCATAGTAGGATCCCCGACTGAGCGGCCTGCTGTGATCCAGGATTGCGGGGCAGACATATGGTGACTCGCCATAGCGAGGCGCGTTCGACAGAAGCCGATGGGCTTCCTCGCTCAAGGGCTTGGACATATCGCCCGTCTTGCTGTCCGGCCACACCACCCGGCCGTTGGGCAGATCGAGCCAATCTCACCGCAAAAGCAGGACCTCCGACATCCTCGCCGCGAACTCGAATTGCAGCCGGACAGCAAGCAGGTGGATCGGATGCTCCAGCCGCTCCACCTCGGCTTTGTCCAGGTAGGCGAACAGCTTGACCATCTGCTCATCGGTGATGAGGCGGGTCGAGCCCTTCTCCGGGTACTTGGGAACGTGACGGCAGGGGTTCGAGCCGTCGGGCCGGTAGCCCCACAGCTCAGCCAGATTGAACATCTTGCAGATGAAGGCCAGCGTCCGGTTGGCTAGGATGGGGGATTTTTCCATGCGCTTCGTCAGCGCGGTGATGTCCTGGCGTGTGACCTCATGGACCTTCTTGCTGCCGAAGGCCGGAATGACAAAGCGGTCGATCTGGCGCCGGTAGGCGTACTGCGTGCTCGGCTTGTTGTGGACCCTGGAGTGGTCCTCCATGAACCGGAAGCAAAGCTCCTTGACGGAAGGCGCCTTGCGGGCTTCCGCCTTGTCATGTCCAGGGTCGCCGCCGCGCCGGACTTCGGCCAGCCAATCCTGGGCCAGCGACCGCGCCTGTTCGACGGTCAACTCGCCGAACTGTCCGAGTGCCGACTTACGGCGCATGCCCGAGTTCGTGCGGTACTGAAGCATGAACACCTTGCGGCCGGTTGGTGTTACCTTACATATGAAGCCAGGAACTATCGTATCCCGGAGTTCGATGTCGTTGGTCTGCGCCTTTGCAGCGTCAACAACGCTCTTCGTCAGCTTGATCTTCGCCATGTGGTGCTCCTGAGAGGCCCCGATTCCAGGGGCCGGCCAGGAGCCAAGCGAAAGAGAACTGGGGCGATTTGCATCGCGCACCGCGATATGATCTAAGGCGTTGAATTTGCGGACAACCCGCTACAGCAAGCTGCATCCAAGCCGATAGGCCCGCCAGTGCGGAGCCTATGTTGTGACTTTATTTCACCGTTGCGGGGAATTGCGGCAACGGAAATAAAAAAGCTCCGCGTTGGCGGAGCTTTTTTCATTGGACTGGCGCCTCGGCGCTCAGCTCAACTCAGGTCGGTGCGATTCAGATCGGCTCGATCTTGGTCGCGGCCGGGCCCTTTTGGCCGACGCCAGCGACGTAACGCACCTTCTGGCCTTCTTGCAGCGACTTGAAGCCGTTGCCTTGGATTTCGGAGAAGTGCGCGAACAGGTCGTTGCCGCCTGCATCAGGCGTAATGAAGCCAAAACCCTTCGAATCGTTGAACCACTTGACGGTACCGGTTTCCATGTTGGATTCCTCAATAAGTTTTTTCTCACCGGCAAAAGCGCCGGCAAGGCATGACGATCAAGGAAGACACAAGGAGAAAAAGTGGCGCCGTGTGGGCAAGCACCTGGACTTCTAGGTTGCTGCTTGAAAGATCCTGCACTCATCCTTATACAGGTCCCACTCAGGCATGTCAATGAACTTCACCGGATCGGGCACAAATCACGTGGAAAGTGCGGGTTGAGGGTCTCGCCGGGCGAAAACCCCGTGTGCGCCGCATGCACCTGTCCACTTCCGGCCCCGAAGGCGCCGGCATGCTACAGTGGCCGATCGAACGGAACAGACACGGATGACACTCTGCACTGCCTGCCAGGCCATTGAACGCCACGTGCGCGGCGCCCCCGGGCACGCGGCACTGCGCATCACCGATACCCGACGCATCAAGCCCGCCGGTTCCGCCGCCATCACCATCAGCAGCTTCGTCTGCCAGGACTGCGGCGCGCTCTGGACGTACCGGGACCAGAAGAGCGGTCCGGAACAGGGGTGGGACATCCATATGGAAGCGCAGCAGCCATAACGCCTTCTGCGGCGCAAAGAAAAACCCCGGGCCAAGGCCCGGGGTTGCGACACCTGCCGGCCCGCCAGGCGGGCCAGTCCGGTCAGGCCGTCACGGTCGACAGCGCGGCGTTCAGCGTCTGGCTCGGGCGCATTGCGGCGCTGAGCTTGTCGGCTTCCGGCATGTAGTAGCCGCCGATATCCACCGGCTGGCCCTGCACAGCGCCCAGTTCGCCAACGATCTTCTGCTCGTTGTCGGTCAGCGTCTTGGCCAGCGGCGCGAACTTCGCGGCCAGTTCCGCGTCGTCGGACTGGGCGGCGAGTTCCTGCGCCCAGTACATCGCCAGGTAGAACTGGCTGCCGCGGTTGTCCAGCTGGCCGGTCTTGGGCGACGGGCTCTGGTTGTTGTCCAGCAGCTTGCCGGTGGCCGCGTCCAGCGTCTTGGCCAGGATCTTGGCGCGCGCATTGTTGGTCTTGATGCCGACGTCTTCCAGCGACACCGCCAGTGCCAGGAACTCGCCCAGCGAATCCCAGCGCAGGTGGTTCTCTTCCACCAGCTGCTTGACGTGCTTCGGCGCCGAACCGCCGGCGCCGGTCTCATACATGCCGCCACCCGCCATCAGCGGCACGATCGACAGCATCTTGGCGCTGGTGCCCAGTTCCATGATCGGGAACAGGTCGGTCAGGTAGTCGCGCAGGATGTTGCCGGTCACCGAGATGGTGTCCAGGCCGCGGATCACGCGTTCCAGCGTGTAGCGCATGGCGCGCACCTGCGACATGATCTGGATGTCCAGGCCGTTGGTGTCGTAGTCCTTCAGGTAGGCCTCGACCTTCTTGATCAGCTCGGCTTCGTGCGGACGGTACGGGTCCAGCCAGAACACGGCCGGCATGCCCGAGTTGCGCGCGCGCGTGACGGCCAGCTTGACCCAGTCGCGGATCGGCGCGTCCTTGACCTGGCACATGCGCCAGATGTCGCCCTGCTCGACGTCCTGCGTCAGCAGCACTTCACCGGTGGCCAGGTCGACGATGTTGGCCACGCCGTCTTCGGCGATCTCGAAGGTCTTGTCGTGCGAGCCGTATTCTTCGGCCTTTTGCGCCATCAGGCCCACGTTGGGCACGGTGCCCATGGTGGTCGGGTCGAAGTTGCCGTTGGTCTTGCAGAAGTTGATGATCTCCTGGTAGATGCGGGCGAACGTGCTTTCCGGAATCACGGCCTTGGTGTCCTTCGGACGGCCGTCGGCACCCCACATCTTGCCGCCGATGCGGATCATGGCCGGCATCGACGCATCGACGATCACGTCGTTGGGCGCGTGCAGGTTGGAGATACCCTTGGCCGAATCCACCATCGCCAGTTCCGGGCGATGCTCGTGGCAGGCGTGCAGGTCGCGGATGATCTCTTCACGCTTGGAGCTGGGCAGCGCCTCGATCTTCTCGTACAGGTTGACCAGGCCGTTGTTGACGTTCACGCCCAGTTCATCGAACAGCGCGCCGTGCTTGGCAAAGGCTTCCTTGTAGAAAATCTTGACGGCGTGGCCGAACACGATCGGGTGCGACACCTTCATCATGGTGGCCTTGACGTGCAGCGACAGCATCACGCCGGTCTTGCGCGCGTCTTCGAACTGCTCTTCATAGAAGTCGCACAGCGCCTTCTTGCTCATGAACATGCTGTCGATGATCTCGCCATCCAGCAGCGAGACCTTGGGCTTGAGCACGATGGTCTTGCCGCTCTTGGTGACCAGTTCCATCTTGACGTCACGCGCCTTGTCCAGGGTCATGGACTTTTCGCCGTGGTAGAAGTCGCCATGCTTCATGTGCGCCACGTGCGTGCGCGAAGCCATGCTCCACTCGCCCATGCTGTGCGGGTGCTTGCGCGCGAAGTTCTTGACCGCTGCCGGTGCGCGGCGGTCGGAGTTGCCTTCGCGCAGGACCGGGTTCACGGCGCTGCCCAGGCACTTGGAGTAGCGCTTCTGGATGGCCTTTTCTTCGTCGGTCTTCGGGTCTTCCGGATAGTCCGGCACCTTGTAGCCCTTGCCCTGCAGTTCACGGATGGCGCTCACCAGCTGGTGCACCGAGGCGCTGATGTTCGGCAGCTTGATGATGTTGGTGTCCGGCAGCTGCGTCAGCTTGCCCAGCTCGGCCAGGTTGTCCGGCACGCGCTGTGCTTCGGTCAGGAATTCGGGGAATTCGCCCAGGATGCGGCCCGCCACCGAGATGTCGCTGGTGGTCACGTCGATGCCGGCCGGCTTGGTGAAGGTCTGGACGATCGGGAGGAACGCACTGGTCGCCAGCAGCGGAGCTTCGTCGGTCAGCGTGTAGATGATGGTGGGTTGCTGGTTACTCATTGCTTCTCTCAGATCCTCGAACGGGTGGTGGGACATCCGCCTGCTGGGTCACAGCGCGGCAGCATACTAGGCGAAAAATAGAATTTTGCCTCAGTTTGCTTTCAGGGGCCTGAAAACCCACTGCTTTTTGCGCGGCTATCGGCAGAAATCCGGGCGCCAGTCCCGCGTTTCGCCGCCTACGCAGCACGACCGTTCGCAGATTGCACCGACACAGTGCCCGCATCGTAGTTACGCTGCAGCGCAGCATGACCAGGTTCGTGCGGCCCGCGGATCACAGTTCTGTCAAACTTGACGCCGACAATGCAGGGTTTTGTCCTCTTCAACGCCAAGGAAAACCACAATGTCTCGTCATTTGCTGCTGGCCCCGGCGGCCATCGCACTGGGCTGCCTGGGCGCGGCGCAGGCGTGGGCGCAGGCCCCTGCTGCCTACCCCGCCACGCTGGCCGGCCACGCGGTGCTGCCGGCCCAGACCCTGCTTGCCGTGCCGAAGGACGCGCCCGCAGACCTGCAGGTCAGCGGCAAGTTCACCACCGCCCAGCGCGTGGAGACGCCGGGCACGGTCGAAGGCAAGTCCAATGGCCGCCCCACCGGCGTGTCGCTGCCGTTCCGCGGCCAGCCGGCACAGGGGCATTCCGGCATCAAGCGCATGGCCGACGGCAGTTTCTGGGTGCTGACCGACAACGGCGCCGGCGCCAAGGCCAACTCGCCGGACTTCATGCTGTACCTGAACCACTACAAGGTGGACTTTGCCAGCGGCCGCCTGCAACGCCTGAAGACCATCTTCTTGCACGACCCGGACAAGAAGGTGCCGTTCCGCATCGTCAATGAGGGCACCAGGCAGCGTTACCTGACGGGATCGGATTTCGATACGGAAAGCTTCCAGTTCGCCGGCGGCGCGCTGTGGATCGGCGACGAATTCGGCCCGTTCCTGATCAAGGCGGACATGGACGGCAAGGTGCTGGCCGTGTTCGACACCATGGTCGACGGCAAGGTGGTGCGCTCGCCCGACCATCCCGCCATCACCGCGCCTGGCGCACCGGACGGCAGCGTGAAGTTCCAGGTGCGGCGCTCCAAGGGCTTCGAGGGCATGGCGTCGTCGCCCGATGGCAGCAAGCTGTACGCGCTGCTGGAAGGCGCGCTGTGGGACGAGGCCGCCAAGGGCTACGAGAACGAAGGCGGCAAGCCCTACCTGCGCGTGCTGGAGTTTGATGTCAGGCAGCAGGCCTGGACCGGCCGCCACTGGAAATACGTGCCGGAAGGCGCCAGCCATGCCATCGGCGACTTCAACATGATCGATGCCACCACCGGCCTTATCATCGAGCGCGACAATGGCGAAGGCACGCCGGACAAGGCCTGCCCGGCCGAGCAGAAGCGCCCGGACTGCTTTGACGACGTGGCGAAGTTCAAGCGCGTGTACAAGGTCGAACTGAGCGATGCCAACGCCGGTGGGCCGCTGCGCAAGATCGGCTATATCGACCTGCTGCGCATTGCCGATCCGGGCAAGCTTGCGCGCAAGCCGTTGACGGATGGCGTGCTGGCGTTCCCGTTCTTCACCATCGAGAACGTCGACGTGGTCGACGCCACGCATATCGTGGTGGGCAACGACAACAACCTGCCCTTCAGCAGCAGCCGCGAGCCGAACCAGGCGGACGACAATGAGCTGGTGTTGCTGGAGGTGGGGGAGTTCTTGAAGGCGCGGTGAGCGTCCGCTGTGATGGAGGTGCTCCCCTCTCCCGCTTGCGGGAGAGGGGAGAAAACAAGCAGGGTACGCTTACACCGCCAGCCTGAACGTCGACACCGCCTCTTTCAGCCGCTGCGCCTGCTCCTCCAGCGAGCCCGCTGCAGCAGCGGCCTCTTCCACCAGTGCCGCGTTCTGCTGCGTCACGGTATCCATCTGCGTCACCGCCTGGTTGACCTGCTCGATGCCGGCGCTCTGCTCGGCCGAGGCCGCGCTGATCTCGCCCATGATGTCGGTCACGCGCTTGACCGCGGCAACGATCTCCACCATGGTCTGGCCGGCCTGCGTCACTTGCATGGACCCCTTCTCGACGCGATCGACCGAATCGCCGATCAGCGCCTTGATCTCCTTGGCGGCGGAAGCGCTGCGCTGCGCCAGCGTGCGCACCTCGCCCGCGACCACGGCGAAGCCGCGGCCCTGCTCGCCGGCACGCGCCGCTTCCACCGCGGCATTGAGCGCCAGGATATTGGTCTGGAAAGCGATGCCTTCAATCACGGCGATGATGTCGACCACCTTCCTCGACGCGCCGTTGATCTCTTCCATGGTCTCGGCAACCTTGCCCGCCGCGTCGCCGCCCTTCTCGGCGATGTCCGAGGCATTGACCGCCAGCGTACTGGCCTGGCGCGCGTTGTCGGCGTTCTGGCGCACGATGCTGGTCAGCTCTTCCATGCTGGCCGCGGTCTGCTGCAGCGACGAGGCCTGTTCTTCCGTGCGTTGCGACAGGTCGGTGTTGCCGGCCGCGATCTGGCTGGTGCCGGACACGATCGACTCCGTGCCCGCGCGCACCTGGCGCACGATGCGCAGGATATTGGCGTTCATGTCCGCCAGCGCCTGCAGCAGCTGTCCGGTTTCATCGCGGCTGTCGACGTCGATGCGGCTGGTCAGGTCGCCCGACGCCACGGTGCGCGCCACCGCCACGGCGCGATGCAGCGGCCGCGTGATGCCCGCCGTCAGCCATACCGAGAACGCGATGCCGATCGCCAGCACCACCACGCCCAGCCCGATCAGGCTGTTGCGGGCGTTGACGTAGATGCCGTTGATCTCGCGCGCAGTGGCGTCGATGCTGGCGCGCTGGATGTCGAGCAGCTTCTGGATCTCGCCCAGGTAGGCGTCGCCGGCGGGAACGAACTCTTTCTCCAGCACCTGGTTGGCCTCTTCAGTCAGCCCCTCTTGCTTGAGCCTGGTGATCTTGTCGCGGCCGTTGTTGTACGGGTCGCGCACGCTCAGGATCTTCTGGAATGCGGCCATTTCCTCGGCCGAGCTGAGCATCGGCTGGATCTTGTCACGCAGCGCGGCGATGCCTTCGATCGACGCCTTGGTCTCGGCCGCGAAGAATGCGCCGAGCGACGGGTCGGCACTGCGCGCCACCGCCGTGGTGCGGCGCACGCTGGTGTGCATGAGGCGGTACCAGTCGCTGACCAGCCGCTCCTTGGTCAGCGGCTGCTGCATCATTGCGTGCGTGCGCTCAGCCACCTGCTGCAGGCGCATCATGCCGAATACCGTCATGAGCGCAGAAAGCAGCAATACCACCCCAAAGCCGATGCCGAGGCGGACCCCGATGCCTAGATTCTTCATGTCTTCTACCTGATTAGCACTGGTTACGGCAAAGATCCGGTCCGCGCCTGGGAGCGGCGCGGCGTTCTTCGCTCTCATCGTCCGCGGACGGGCCCGGTCGGGCCGACGCACTTGCGGGCTATGGATGCCAACGGCATGGGGTCCGGAAACTTTAGGGTCTTCCTCGATTGACGGCCAGAAGTGTGCGGATACCGGCTATAGTGGACAGGAACCCGGCCGAAGGGCACGCTCCATCCCCGCCGCCGGCCACCCTGCCAGTCCTTCCAGAAGGAGACCCAGCATGGCCACGCCTCCCAATCCCTTTGCAGACTTCACCAAGATGATGGAACAGTTCCGCCTGCCGGGCGTGGACATGAGCGCGGTAATTGAAGCGCGCCGCAAGGACATCGAGGCCCTGACCGAGGCCAACAAGCTGGCCTATGAGGGTATCCAGGCCGTAGTGCAGAAGCAGCAGGAGATCTTCGCCCAGACCATGCAGCAGTTGCAGGCGGCCGCTCAGCAGTACAGCACCGCTGGCAACCCCGCCGAGGCCATGGCCAAGCACAGTGAATTCGTGCAGCAGCAGCTGCACCAGGCATTGGAGAACATGCGCGCGCTGGCCGAAACCGCGCAGAAGGCGCAGGCCGAAGCGCTTGCGGTGATCAGCAAGCGCGCCGAGCAGAATGTGAAGGAGGCTGGCGAGCTGCTCCAGCCGAAATCCAAAGGCTAGCGCAGACCACTGCTAGCGCTGCTCGGGCGGGACCGGGGCGATCGCCCCGGCAAAGCGGGCATGCGCCTCGAGGTCCACCGGCCGGTGCTTCACCTTGGTACTGGCCGGGTCGTTGCCGAGGTAGTTGCCGTTCTTCCAGTCGCGTGCCGGGCGCACCGGCCGCGGCACGAAGCCGCCCCCGCAGTTCGGGCAGACATTGCTGAGCGTATCCACGCAGTCTGCGCAGAAGGTGCATTCGTACGAGCAGATGCGGGCTTCGGTGGATGCGGGTGGCAGGGCCTTGTTGCAATGCTCGCAGCCCGGTCTGAGTTCCAGCATATCGCTTGCTTCCTGTGTGGGTGAACGATTGGGGGTCAACGCTATCGTAGCCGCATTTCCGGTGACGGGGATCCGGCGTTTTCTGCGTGCTCGCGGGCAAGTTCCGGCTGGGCTTCCTGGCCGACTTCCTGTCCCTGCCGATCCTTGCCGGCCTGCTCAACGGCGTGGCCTTGACATCCTCCCCCACCTCTCGCTAACGCTCACCGGCCTTGAGGCCGGAAAGGAGGGGGGGATTCCTTCTATGAGCAGTACTATGTCAAGGCCTTTGTGAACTCACTGGCTCTCCCTGGACGTGGCCAATACCTACGTGCAGGAGGG
>NZ_JBSVZB010000050.1:0-43440 GCF_054072015.1 Cupriavidus sp. CP313
TGACGGTTGACCAGGTCCGGCGGGCGCGCCGCTCTCGCATCTGGAGTCGTCGTGCGAACCCGCTTGCCGCGAATCACGCCGCGCAAACTCTGCTGCTTCATCAGCCTCTCGACCGTACAGCGTGCCACGGCAATGCCTTGCCGGTTCATCTGCTTCCAAACCTTGTCGGCCCCGTAGACCTGCATGTTGGCCTGCCAGACTCGCTTGATCTCGGGCCGAAGCCACTCATCGCGTTTGGCTCGCGCAGAGCGCCGCGACGGATCGCGAAGCTGCGCAGCATGGCGCCGGTAGCCCGACGGGGCAATCTGCAAGACCTTGCAGATCGGCTCGACCCCGAAGGCGTCGCGATGCTGATCGACAAAGGCCTTCAGGACTTCAAACGGCGGTCGAGCTCCGCCTGGGCGAAAAATGCGCTCGCCAGCTTCAGGATCTCGTTGGCACGGCGCAACTCCTTCACCTCGCGCTCCAACGCCTTGAGGCGTTCACGCTCCGACGTGGTCACGCCATCGCGCTCGCCGCTCTCGACTTGCTCTTGCTTGACCCACCCCAACAGCGTCTGGCTTGTGCATCCAATCATCGGTGCGATGGATTCGACCGCCGCCCACAGGGACGGATGCTCACTGCGCTGCTCCTGCACCAGACGTACGGCCCGCTCTCGGACCTCGGGGGAAAACTTGGTTTGCTTGCTCATGGGCTCCATTCTCTCAAGAATTGGAGCCTCCACTAAACCCGGGGCGATTCAATCTGACTAATAGAGAGTCTTTTGCCAGCGACGAAGAGGCGTTGGAATTGTGGGATTCTGTCGTCGGATCACTGCGTCTGCGTCCGGGTGCCGTATGAGTACATTCCCTCGCCGGCATATGCTTTGGATGTTAGCCTCTGCCTCAGTTGCATTGCTGACGTCAGGTCGTTCATTTGCCAAGCCACGCGCACCTTCAGTGGGCGACGCCATGCGCTTCCTTCGCCAAGAGATATTTCCGTCGCCCCACCAGCGGCGTGATGAATTGCTCAGGGGAAGTCGGCATGAATGAAGGATGGCGAACACGGGCCATTGGCAGGCATCTGGTCGACCTGCCGGGAGATGCACGGACTATCGAAAGTTATACCTACAACAAGGTAAGGATCGTGCCACTGCCCGAGGTGGGCACGCGGCAAAATTTCGAGAACTTAGTTGCCCGAAGGGAACAGGAACTCCGAATCGCGAAACACCCCACGCGGGGCAGCTTGTTTATTGAGCGGATAGCGCATGCAAACGGATCGGTGACACTAATCTCATGGCTTGACCTCAGCATCGATTACTATCATTTCGACACCTACTTTCGCGCGGGATCACGAACGCTGAAGTATTCAGGGGACGTGTCAACGGACCGCAAAATGTCAGCACTTTCTGTCCGCGAAGAATTGTCGCTCGAGTGGCGCCAGATCCCGCCGCGCGAAATGCCTGTTGGCATCGGCTTTGTCGTCGATGACGCAGTTCTAGTAGATAAGGATCTGAACCTCGAAAGCTGGCGCATGGTCATTCAATTGTCCGGCAAGCCCGATGTGTCGTTCACCATCACTTCCTACACGCAACGCAATGTGGAACCAGGCTTGCGGGATAGAGCGGGTGGCGTTCTCTCGGCGTTGCTCGGCACCGTAGCCGGCGTTGCTCAGCTCCGAAACCACCAACGGCCGGTCGGACCGATTCAGGCGGACGAGATCCTAGTGGCAGGCACGCAAGAAGGCAAACGGACCTACGGCTTCAAGTGGGAGGCGCCGGGCAAGGCCGATTCCCTTGCCGAGCCCAATCTAAACGTGTCGCTCCAGGTTGGCGAAAGCGCCTATCTGACTAACAATGAGTCATTTTCCAGCGACGAAGAAGCGCTTGATTTGTGGGATGCTGTCGTCAGCTCACTGCGTCTGCGTCCGGGGGCTGTATGAGTACATGGTCTCGTCGTCATGTCCTTTGGACGCTTACGAGCCCATATCGCCATGGCCCAGAACTGGTAAAGAACGCTAATGACTGCTGCTGCGTTGCGGCCTGGACTCAACGCTAGCCCGCTCAGCGCAGGTTCAGCAGTTTGCCCCCGTTTTGGCGCGGTCTCCTACGCACCTGGGGGGCGCCAATGCGCCAACTATTTGAGATAGAATCAGCTCCAGTCCCATTCCATAAACTGATCAGACGATCAGCATGACGCGGAGCGGCAGGTGACCACATTCAAGCAATTGGAGGCATTCGTCGCCATCAGCGAGATGGGATCGTTCGACGCCGCCGCCGAGAAGCTGGACATCGCCCAGTCGGCGGTGTCCCGGCATATCAAGGAGTTTGAGACCAGTTTCGGCTACCCGCTGTTCGACCGTTCGGGCCGCACGGCCAGGCTGACGCTGGAGGGGGCCGAGGTCCTTGCCCGTGCGCGCGACGTGCTGAAGAAACGCAACGTCCTGCTCGACCAGTTCGTGCGCAAGGATGCACTGGTACGCAAGTTGCGGCTCGGCGTTACCGAGCTGACCGCACTCACCTGGCTGCCCTCGTTCGTAGATGCGATCCGCTCGCAGTTCCCCCAGGTCGTGGTCGAACTGGAAGTCGAGCACAGTGTCCCGCTGCATGGCCGCCTGCGTACCGGCCAGCTTGACCTGATCGTCGTGCCGAACGCATTCGACCTGACCGGACTGTTGCGCACCCGGCTGGGGGAAGTCAGGAACTCCTGGTTCTGCAGCCCGACCCTCGACCTGCCCCATACCCGCATGAAAGTAGCAGAGCTCAGCAAGTACCCGCTGCTGATGCAGGGGCCGCAATCCGGCGCCGGCGTGCTGATGCGAAACTGGTTTGCCAGGAACGGCCTGACACCGAGGAACACTTTGCTGAGCAACAGCATTGCCGCGCTGGGCGGTATTGCCGTGTCCGGGCTCGGCGTGGTCTACCTGCCGGTGGTCGTGTCGCGCGGGCTGGTGAACAAGGGCTTGCTGCGCGAAGTCCAAGCCACCCCCGTCCTGCCGCCCATCCGCTATGTGGCGTTACTGCGTGCCGACTCGGCCACGCCCTTCCATCGCACCATCGCCGCGCTGGCTCAACAGACCTGTGACTTCGAGCGGCCTTACGAGCAAAGCATGGAAGCCGCCATGCACGGAGCCTTGCGCGATGCTGACGATTAAGCAGATCGAGGCGTTCTACTGGGTAGCAAAGCTCGGCACGGTGCAACGTGCCGCCGACAAGCTGCACGTGACCCAGTCCGCCGCCACCAAGCGCTTGCAGGAAGTGGAGCGGCTGTCCGCCTCGCCGCTGTTCGAACAGGCCGGGCGCAAGGCCACGCTCACTGCCAGGGGCCACGAGATGATGCTGCTCTGCGCCGACCTGCTGGAAAGCGTGGCGCACCTCGAGGAGATCCAGGCATCGACACGCAATATCCCGCGCGTCGTGCACGTCGGGGTCACGGAGCTGGTCGCCATGTCGTGGTTTCCTGCGCTGGTGCGCAAGGTCAGGGCGGTCTATCCACAACTGACCCTGCAACCGCATATCGACCACTCCGCGGTGCTGCGCGACAAGATCATCGACGGGCAGCTCGACGTGGCCATCCTGCCCGAAGCCTTTGTCACGCGCTCGGCAGCCAGGGTCAATCTTGATCTGGTCGAATTCGCCTGGTTCAGCCCGCCCGGAACGTTCAATCGCGGAGAAGTGGTTCCGCTGCAGCAGCTCGCGACCTTGCCGGTCATCGAACAGGACCGGACCTCGATCATCACCGCGCTGTGCGCGCGGCTGTTCGAGCAGGTTGGCGTCGAGCCGACCCGGCTCGGCGGCAGCCGCAGCATCATCACGCTGGCCGGCCTGATCGAAGCCGGCATCGGCGTCAGTTGCCTGCCACGCGAGTTCTTCACCAATGAAGTCGCGCAGGGCCGCCTGCAGATCGTAGAGACCCACCCGCCCGCCCCCGCCGTTCGCTATTGCGCCATCTATCCCGAACAGGCCGCCCTTGGCCTCGCGGTGGCGGAGCTGGCGCGCGAGTGCTGCGACTTCTCCCGGATGCGCGCGCCTGCATCGCTAGGCTAGTTCCCGTGCCCCGGAAAGCCGCATGCCGCCTGCCCTGGCGGGTGGCCTCCCTGCGCACGAAAACCATCTCACATGGGAATGGAAAACCATCCAAATAAATCGCTTTCGCGAAGCCATTCAAGCGCCCATGATGGGTTCAGAACGGCCGAAGGCTGAGGATGAACCTGGCCGCGCGAGAGCGCTGCCGCCCGGAGCGAGACGACGATGCCAGCGAACTGGCCACGCAAAATTGATGAAGAGTTGAAGGCGGCGAACGGTGTGCCTGGCCTTGAAACCTGCCTGCTTGAATACCGCGCACTGCACGACAGACAGCTGAAGCTCAACCTGGCACGGGGCGTGCCATCCGCCGAACAGCTTGCGCTGTCAGAAGCACTGCTGGCACTGCCCGGCCCCGGCGACTTCCGCACCGAGGAAGGTACGGATTGCCGCAACTACATGGGCCAGCAGGGCATCCCGGAAGCGCGCAGGCTGTTCGCCGGCGTACTGGGCGTGCCGCCGGAGAACACCGTGGTGGAAGGCAACTCCAGCCTGGCGCTGATGCATGACTGCCTGGCGTATGCGTGCCGCAATGGCGTGCCCGATGGTGACGGCCCGTGGCAGAACGTGGCGGGAGGCATCGCCTTCCTGTGCCCCGTGCCGGGCTATGACCGGCATTTCAAGCTGTGCGAGGCCTTTGGCATCCGGATGATCCCGGTGCCGCTGCGCGACGACGGTCCCGATATGGAAGTCGTGCGTACGCTGGTGACGCAGGACCGGTCGATCCGCGGCATCTGGTGTGTGCCGAAGTACAGCAACCCGACCGGCACCGTGTACGCCGACGAGGTCGTCCGGGCGCTGGCTGCGATGCCAACGGCCGCGCCGGATTTCCGCATCTTCTGGGACAACGCCTACGCGCTGCACCACCTGGGCGACCAGGAAACGGAGATTGCCAACCTCGCGGAGCTCTGCGTGACGCATGGCCATGCCAACCGTGCGCTGGTCTTTGCCTCGACCTCCAAGATCACCTTTGCCGGCGCCGGCCTCGCCCTGCTGGGCAGCTCGAGCCAGAACATCGCGTGGTATCTCAGGCATGCAGCGTTCCGCAGCGTCGGGCCGGACAAGCTCAACCAGCTCCGCCATGTGCGGTTTCTCCGGGACGAGGCAGGGCTGAAGGCCTTGATGCGCCAGCATCGCGCGATCCTCGCGCCGCGCTTCGCGCGCGTGACCGAGACCTTCAGGCAATACCTGGGCGGGCTCGCGCAGGTGTCGTGGACCGAGCCCGCCGGCGGCTACTTCATCACGCTGGATGTGGTACCCGGCACCGCACGCCGGGTTGTCGACCTTTGCCGCAACGCCGGCGTGATCCTTACCGATGCCGGCGCGCCCTTTCCTGGCGGGATCGACCCCGATGACCGCACGCTGCGCATTGCCCCGTCATCGCCCAGCCTGGAGCAGGTCGGCGCAGCGGCCGAGGCGATTGCGATCTGCACCAGACTGGCCGCTGCAGAGACCGTCCACGGCGAGGTGGTGCTGGTCTGAAGCCGGCGGCATATCAATCCGCCTCACAACAAGCAAGAGGAAGACAGATGAGTGAAACACAAAGCGCCGTGCTGGCGCGTTTTGCAGCGACGCTGCAGTATGAGGACATCCCGGCTGAAGTCGTCGAGCGCGCCAAGAACCTGTACGCCGACTGGGTCGGCTCCGCGCTGGCAGGCAAAGGCGGCAGGCCGGTCGAAGCGCTGGCCGCCTTTGCGCGACGGATGGCGCCGGCATCGGGCCCCTGCGAGGTCCTGATCTCGCGCGAGCGCACCACGCCCTACTTTGCCACCTTCATCAATGGCGCCAGCTCCCACTACGCCGAGCAGGATGACGTGCACAACGGCTCGGTCTTCCATCCGGCGGCCGTGGTCTTTCCTGCTGTGCTTGCGGTCGCACAGGAAGCGGGCGCCAGCGGCAAGGACTTCATCACGGCCGCCATCGTGGGCTACGAAGTCGGGATCCGCGTCGGCGAGTTCCTCGGGCGCTCGCACTATCGCGTGTTCCATACCACCGGCACTGCCGGCACACTTGCAGCCGCCGCGGCGGCCGGGCGCCTGCTGGGGCTGACGCCGGCGCAGATGCTGGACGCCTTCGGCTCGGCCGGTACGCAGGCAGCGGGCCTGTGGGAATTCCTCGCCGACGCCGCCGATTCCAAGCAACTCCATACGGCCAAGGCAGCCGCCGACGGCATGATGTCCGCCTTCCTTGCCAGGGACGGCTTCCAGGGCGCAAAGCGTATCCTGGAAGGGCCGCGCGGCATGGCTGCCGGCATGTCCACCGATGCCGATGCCGCGAAGCTGGTCGACGGCCTCGGCTCACGCTGGACCGTGGCCGAGACGTCCTTCAAATACCATGCCTCGTGCCGTCACACGCACCCCGCGGCGGATGCGCTGGCGCGGGTGATGGCAGACAACCAGATTCAGCCGGCCAATATCCGCGAGGTGGTGACTCACGTCCACCAGGGCGCGATCGATGTGCTGGGACCCGTGGTGAACCCGGTCACCGTGCACCAGGCGAAGTTCTCGATGGGCACGGTACTCGGGCTGGTTGCCGAACGCGGCAGTGCCAGCGTCCGTGACTTCGAGTCGCACTTCCAGGATGCCGCGGTGGTCGCGTTCCGCGACAAGGTCTCGATGCAACTCGATGAGGAAGTGGATAGTGCCTACCCCCGCCGCTGGATCGGCAAGGTCAGCGTGACCACGGAAGACGGCAAGTCTTTCTCCGGGCGTGTCGACGAGCCCAAGGGCGATCCGGGCAACACGCTGTCAAGGGAGGAGATCCAGGACAAGTTCGCGCGCCTGGCCGACTTCTCCGCCTCCGCCAGCGCCGAGGAGATCCATGCCTTCTTCAGGGAAGTCTGGCAACTGGAAGCAGCGCCGCGCATCGGCGCGATCCTTCCGGACGCTGCCAGCTAGGACATTCGCCTGCTGTCTCCTGCCGACTTTGGGTTCCCTCGACCGGTGTCGAGGGATTTTTTTCGCTATGCAACACCCGGCAGCTTACTGATGGGGCGGGACGCGGAGCACCACGCCCCGCGCCCGGCCATTTCCCGCGTCAGCGGATGATGAACGGGTTGTCCACCGTCGCGCCGGCGGCAATCCATACGCTCTTGGTCTGCAGGTATTCGTCGATGGCCTCGATGCCGCTTTCCCGGCCGATGCCGCTCTGCTTGTAGCCGCCGAACGGCGACATGAAGCTGACCGCGCGATAGGTATTGACCCAGACCATGCCGGATTCGATCGCTTCCGACAGCGCGAACGCACGCTGGATGTTCTGGGTCCAGACGCCGGCACCGAGGCCGTAGATGCTGTCGTTCGCGATGCGGATGGCGTCATCCTGCGTATCGAACGGAATCGCTGACAGCACCGGGCCGAAGATTTCTTCCTGCGCGATCCGCATGCTGTTGTCGACATCGGCAAAGATGGTCGGCTCGACAAACCAGCCGTCGTCGATGCCGCTGCCGCTTGCGCGCTTGCCGCCGCACAGCGGTACGGCGCCTTCGGCCTTGCCGATCTCGATGTAGTCGAGCACCTTGGCCAGTTGTACTTCCGTCGTTACCGGACCGACCTGGGTATCCGGCTGCATCGGATTGCCGAGCCGGGCGGTGGTCGCGCGCTCCACCAGGCGCTCGAGGAAGCGCTTGTAGATCGAGCGCTGCACCAGCAGGCGCGAGCCGGCGATGCAGGTCTGGCCGCTGGCGGCGAAGATCCCGGACAGCACGCCGTTGATGGCCTGGTCGAAGTCGGCGTCCTCGAACACGATGTTCGGGCTCTTGCCGCCAAGTTCCAGCGATACCTTCTTCAGGCTGGCCGCGGCGGTCTGGTAGATCAGCTTGCCGTTCGCGTCCGATCCGGTGAACGCAATCTTGCTGACCTTGGGATGGGTCACCAGGCGCTGGCCGACTTCAGCCCCGAAACCGGTGACCACATTGACCACGCCCGGCGGAAAGCCCGCTTCGCCGAACAGCCGCGCCAACGCCAGCGTCGACACCGAGGTGTGCTCTGAAGGCTTGATCACCACCGTATTGCCGGCGGCGAGCAGCGGTGCGAGCTTCCACGTCAGCAACAGCAGCGGCGAGTTCCACGGCGTGATGGCGACAATGACGCCCAGCGGCTCGCGCCGGGTGAAGTTGAAGTAGCCCTTCTTGTCCAGCGGGATCACCGCGCCCTGGATCTTGTCGGCCAGCCCGCCGAAGTAGCGGAACCACTCCGGGATGTAGCGGGTCTGGGCGTGCATCTCCGCGAACAGCTTGCCATTGTCGCGGGTCTCGAGTTCGGCCAGGTGCTGCGCGTCGCGCTCGATCAGGTCGGCCACCCGGGCCAGCAGCTTGCCTCGCTGCGTCGGCGTCAGGCCAGCCCATGCGGGATTGCGGAACGCAGCGTGGGCGGCGTCGACGGCCGCGTCCGCATCCTCCGCTGTGCCCCGCGCGATCTGCGCCCAAGGCTGGCCGTCGAACGGGTTCTTGCTGTCGACGTAGCCGTTGCCAGTGGGCTTCACCCACTCGCCACCGATGTAATGGTTGTAAGCTTGCATGTCGGTCCTGTCGCTTTCCCCTTGCAGGAAGGGGGATCGAGTGGGCTTACTTGTGGGCGTCGCTGCCGAGCAGCGCTTCGCGGAAGCGGCTGCGCAGGAAGGGGCCGTCGCGCGGGGGCAGCACAGCGGGCACCGGCTCGGTGGTCACCTTCACCGTGGCCAGCAGCAGGCCTTCGGTGCTGAACAGTTCCTCGGCCAGCACCGCCAGTTCCTGCTCCGTGCGCACCGTGCGCGCGTTGTCAAAGCCCACCGCCCTGGCCACACCCGTGATGTCGACACCGCGCCCGGCGTGCGCCGGCTGCATCCCGGTCTCCGCATAGTGCTCGTTGTCGATCACGATCACCGCCAGGTTCCGCGGCTTGTCCACCGCGGCCGTGGCCAGCGAGCCGATCCCCATCATCATCTCGCCGTCGCCGGTAACCACCACCACGCGACGCTCCGGTTGCGCCCGCGCGATGCCCAGGCCCACCATCACCGAGCCACCCATTGCGCCCCACAGGTAGAAGTTGCCGGCGCAGTCGCCGGTCGAGGCCACGTCGTAGGTGGGGTTGCCCAGGCTCGTCACCACCAGGGCATCGCCCCGGTGCTTCAGGATCCGGGCAATCGCCGTGCGGCGATTCAGAACAGCCTTTTGCGCTTCACTCATCTCAGTCTCACTTATTGAAGTTCTTGGCACCGATCACACGCTGGGCGATCAGCACCGCCGCCAGCCGGCCGGTCTGGTAGGCAAAGCGGGCCGTGGCGCCCACCGTCTTCGCCACCTCCTCGGCTTCGTCGGCGCGGTACACGTACGTGCCGGCCGACTCCAGCGCCTCCTGCGTGGACTTGCCCATCGCCACCTGCCAGGGATTGAACTCGCTCCACTCGCCGCGCATCGTCACGATGGCGAAGAACGGCATGCGGCATTCGTGCTGCAGCGACAGCATGTTGATGCAGTTGCCCACGCCACTGGACTGCATCAGCAGCACGGCGCGCTCGCCGCCCAGCCAGGCGCCGCCGACCATGGCCACGCCTTCTTCCTCCGTGGTCAGCGACACCGTGCTGATCTCGGGATCGGCTTCGCACAGCCGGATCAGTTCGCTGTGCCCGGCGTCCGGGACGTAGCAGACCTGGCGGACGTTCGCCGCCTTCAACTCTTGGTAAATCTCGCGTGGCCAGTTCGCCGACATCGTCTTCTCGCTCCAGGTGGCAGCGCCTTCGCGCCGCCAGGTTCATCGTCGGCCATCGGCCGCTCTGAGCGAATCATGGAACAAGGAAGAACGTCGCGAAAGTGATTTAATTGAATGATTAACTATTCCGATACCTGATCTATCTGTCGCCATGCAGGCCTCGATGCCTATGCCAAAATCCGCACGTTCCGGCCCTGATGCGTGCAAGACAGGGATGGCCTTTGCGCGGAGAATCCGCCAGCATCGAGCACTCCTTGGACGACACCGATATGAACGTTCTGATTGTTTTCGCACACCCCGAACCGAACTCGTTCAGCGCCGCGCTGAAGGACACCGCCGTGCAGACGCTGACAGAGCTGGGCCACCAGGTCACCGTCAGCGACCTGTACCAGATGGGCTGGTCGCCCACGCTTGGCGAAGCGGACTTCCCGCAAGCGCGCGCCGACGCGGACTACCTGGACCTGTCGCGCGAACAGGAACATGCGTTTGCCCACCGCACCCACAGCGCCGACGTGCACACCGAGCAGGAGAAGGTCAAGGCGGCAGACCTGGTGCTGTTTCATTTCCCGGTGTGGTGGTTCTCGATGCCGGCCATGCTGAAGGGCTGGGTCGACCGCGTGTTCAGCCGCGGCTTCGCATATTCCACCGGCCGCAAGTACGAGTCGGGGCACTTCAAGGGCAAGCGCGCCATGATCTGCCTCACCACGGGAACGGCCTCGACGCTGTATGAGCCGAATGGCATCGATGGCGACCTGCACCACGTGCTTTGGCCTATCCACAACGGCATCCTCGGCTACACCGGCTTCACGGTGTTGCCGCCCTTCGCGGCCTGGATGCCGGCACGGGTCACGGATGAAGACCGTGACGCCTACCTGGAAGCCTACGCCGCCCGGCTGAAGTCTCTCGACGACACCGAGCCGCTGTTCTTCCATCCCTGGAGCGACTACGACGAAACCCAGCGCCTGAAGCCCGGCGTGGCGGCGCGCTCGGGCGTGCAATGGAATCCGCGCGCCGGCCAGAGCTTCGAGGACTCGGCGCAGGCGTACGCCCAGCAAGAGAGCAACTGAGCGACCAGCGGAGATTCGAATACCGTCATGACGAAAACCGATCTGTTCCAGACCCTGCATCATGTCTGCGTCGTTGTACGCGATATGGAAAAGTCCGTCGCCTACTACGAGTCCATTGGCGTCGGCCCCTGGCACCCATTTCCCTCGCTTGAGGCATTCCGGGGCGAGCTCGACGTGCCCGATGCCGATGCCTTCGTCAGGCTGCACTACCGCTACGCGAGCCTCGGCAACGTCCAGCTTCAGTTGTGCGCGCCGCCGGCCGGAAGTACGCCACAGCGGGAATTCCTGGACACGCGTGGCGAAGGCGTGTTCCATCTCGGCTTCACCGTACCGGACTGCGACCAGGCGGAAGCCGAGGCATCGGCTCTGGGGCTGGCGATCAGGATGCGTGGGCGCTTGCCAAACCGCAGTGGTTTCACCTACTTCGACACGGCGGACAAAGGCGCCGGCGTGACGCTGGAGATCCGGGCAAGCAAGGCCTAGCGCCCGTCCAGTCTTACCTGCTCCATCGGGCCCGGCAAACGCTCCAGCGTTGCCGGGCCCGATGGCTTTCACGATCGCAAACCGCACCGGCCACGAAAAAAAAGAGAAACGGCCCTTGAGGCCATTCACCTCAAGGGCCGAATCAGCAAGTCACGACTCAGTACACCACCGACTCCAGCAGCGGCTCCTGCTTGCGAATACGTTGGTATCCCAGCGGCGACACGTCGATGGTCCGATACTGCCCGTGGACGATCCACTCCGCCACCGCCCTGCCCGTGGCCGGCGCGTGCATGACCCCGTGACCGGAAAAACCCGTCGCCAGCAGGAAGTTCCCGATCTCGTCATGCGCGCCGACCACCCCGTTGTGGTCCAGCAGGTTCATCTCGTAATGGCCTGCCCAGGCGCGCAGTAACCGCGTGCTCTCCATCGCCGGAACGCGGTGCGCCAGGTACGGCCACACGATGTCCTCGAACAGGTAGTGATCCGGTTCGAAGTCGCCCTCTGCACGAGGATCCCTGTGCGCTTCCGGAGCAATGCCGGCAATGAGACCATCGCCCTCAGGACGGATCCATATGCCGGAGTTGTCGAACAGCATGGGGAACCCCTCGGTTGGAACCGGTGCCTTGATATGGAAAACGGTGCGCTTGCGCGGCTCGACCGGCAGCGCGATATCCAGCCAGCTCGCCACCTTCCCGCCTGCAGGGCCGGCAGCATTCACACACCAGTCGCAAGGGATGACACTGTCATCGGCAAGCCTGACGCCCGTGACCCTGCCATTGCGCGATTCGATGCCGCTGGCTTCCGCCGTGACGTACTCAACGCCAAGCTTCTTTGCTTCGCGCCGCACGAGCTGGAGCAGCGCCCAGGCATCGAACCAACCTTCGTTGGCGGCGCCATATGTCGCGATGCCGATATCGTCAACGTTGAGCCACGGATAGCGAGCCTTTGCCTGTGCGGGCGTCATGACATCGATGGTTGCGCCGGCTTCGATCTGCGATTGCGCCGTCGCCCGCATGGCATCGGCGCCCTCCTTGGTGCCGAGCAGCAGGTAGCCGCGCTCGTCGAAGCCAATGTCCGCATCATCGCCAAACCACTGCCTGATGTCACGGAACATGCCGGCGCCGAAGAGGCTCATGCCGATGTTGAAGGGACAGCCAAACTGCGTGCGGATGGACGAAGCCGACAGTGCGGTCGAACAATACTGATAAGTGGGATCGCGCTCGATCACCTTGATGGGTCCCGCAAAGCCCTCCTTGCGCAGGAAGAAGGCGGTAAAGCTTCCGATGATGGCGCCGCCGATGATGACGACCGTGGCAGTTCGCTGGTTCATGGTGGGAAAAGAGAGTTGAATCGGTGGATCAGGCAACGGCCGCCACAGCGGGATCGTTGCGGGGCTTTCCGCCTTCGAGGTATGCCGCGCGGACTTCCGGGCTCTGCAGCAGCTCGCGCCCGGTACCGCTCATGACGATGCTGCCCTGCTGAAGCACATAGGCGCGGTGTGCCACGCGCAGTGCCTGGTTGGCGTTCTGCTCGACCAACAGGATCGTCATGCCATGGTCCCGGTTGAGCATCTCGATGATCTCGAAGACCTTCCGGATATAGATCGGCGCAAGACCCAGTGAGGGCTCGTCCATCAGCAGCAGCCGGGGATGGCTCATCAGTGCGCGCGCGATCGCCAGCATCTGTTGCTCGCCGCCCGACAAGGTACCGGCGAGCTGCTGGCTGCGCTCTGACAGGATCGGGAACATGTCGAACATGCGCTGCATGTCGGTACCCCGAGTCGCGGGATCGGCGAACGTCGCGCCCATCAGCAGGTTCTCGGTCACGGTCATGCGAGGGAAGACGCGCCTCCCTTCCGGGGAGATCGCAATGCCGCGCCGGGAAATCTCATGCACACCGAGGCCCTGGAGCGAAGCGCCCTGGAACAGTATGCGGCCGCGGGAAATCCGCGGTGCGCCCAGGATACTGGTCATCAGCGTGGATTTTCCCGCGCCGTTGGCACCAATCAGCGTTACCGTCTCGCCCTCGCGGACAGAGAGCGATACGCCCCTCAGCGCGTGGACGTGCCCGTAGTGGGCATGTACATCTTCAATCTGCAGAATCATGCCGCGGCCTCCGTCTCGGTCAGCATCTCCGCGTCGCTCTCCGGTTCACCCAGATACGCGGCCACCACATTGGGATCGTTCTGTACCTGCTCCGGCGAGCCTTCAGCAATCTTCTTGCCAAAGGACAGCACGTGGATATGGTCGGACACGTTCATGACCACGCTCATATCGTGCTCGATCAGCAGGAGGCTCAGGCCAGTCTCGCGCGCCAGGCGCGTCAGCAGCGCATTGAGTTCCGCCGACTCGCGCGGGTTCAGGCCCGCCGCCGGTTCGTCGAGACAAAGCAGCACCGGGTCCACGCACATCGCGCGCGCAATCTCCACCTTGCGCTGCAAGCCATAGGGCAACCCGCCCGCGGCCGTATCCGCGCAGTCCTCCAGCTTCAGCGCCTGAAGGCTGCGGTAGGCCTTCTCCATCGCCTCTTCCTGCGCGCGCCGGTAACCCGGCAGGCCGAACAGCCCCGCCAGGCTGAAGCGGGACGCCTTCTGCAGTGCGTTGTGCTGGGCCACCACCAGGTTCTCCATCACCGTCATCTTCGGAAACAGGCGGATGTTCTGGAAAGTTCGCACCACGCCGGCCTTGCGCGTCACCTCGTGGCTCGGCAAGGATTCCAGGTGCAGGTCTCCGTGCCGGGGATGCATCATCCGGATTGAGCCGGCAGTGGGCTTGTAGAAACCGGTCAGGCAATTGAACAGTGTCGTCTTGCCGGCGCCATTCGGCCCGATCACCGAGGTGATCTGGCCCTCCCCGACCGTCAGCGACAAGCCTTCGATGGCCTTGATGCCACCAAAGCGCATCTCCAGTCCGTCTACAGTGACTAGTGTTCTTGTCATCGGCCGTTCTCCACTACAGGTGCACCGCTTACCGGAATGGCACGGTCCGTGCCCGCCCGCTTGCGCAGGTATTGCTTGAGCGTCAGCGTCGGCTCCCTGACGGACATCAGGCCGCCCGGCCGCCAGACCATGATCAGGACCATGGCTGCCCCAAACAACAGCATCCGATATTCGGCAAAGTCGCGGCCAAGCTCCGGCAGGAGCACCAGAACCAGCGCGGCCAGCACAACGCCCAGCTGGCTGCCCATGCCGCCCAGGACGACGATGGCGAGCACGGTTGCGCTTTCGCTGAAAGTGAAGCTTTCCGGCGAAATGAAGCCCTGGCGCGCGGCGAAGAATACGCCAGCGAACCCGCCCAGCATCGCCCCCAGCGCGAACGCCGACAGCTTGACGTTGGTGACGTTGATGCCCAGCGCCTTGCAGGCAATTTCGTCTTCCCGCATCGCCTCCCAGGCCCGGCCCACCGGCAGACGGCGCAGGCGAAGGACCAGCACGTTGGTCAGCAGGGCCAGCGCAAAGATCACGTAGTACAGGAAGATCAACCGATGATCGTTGGAATACTCAAGCCCGAATACGCTGGAGAAGGTCGGTGTATCCGCCGACCTGCTGAACGGCAAGCCGAAGAAGGTCGGCCTCGGAATGGAAGACATGCCGTTGGGGCCGCCGGTGAGATCGGTCCAGTTGAGCAGCACCAGCCGGATGATCTCGCCAAAGCCCAGCGTCACGATCGCCAGGTAGTCGCCGCGCAGCCGCAGCGTGGGGTAGCCCAGCAGGATCCCGAAGATCGCGGCGAACAGCCCGGCCAGCGGCAGGCACGCCCAGAACGAGAGCCCGAAGCCGATCGACAGCAGCGCATAGCTGTAGGCGCCAATGGCGTAGAACGCCACGTAGCCAAGATCGAGCAGGCCGGCGAGGCCCACCACGACATTGAGCCCCCAGCCCAGCATCACGTAGATCAGCACTGTGGTCGCAATATCGACCAGATACCGGTTGCCCGAGAAGACGATCGGCAACGCCACGGCGACCCCGAGCGCGACCCAGCCGACCGCCCTGGTGAGCGCCAATGGTTCGCGAAGGCGCGGCAATGCAGGCGTCTTCATGGCCTTGTGCAAGCGCAGGCGGTCAATGGCCAGCATTTGCAGCACGCGTGCGGCAAACACGACGCCCACGGCAATGGCCAGCGCGTCCCAGCGGGTCTGGAGTTGCAGCTTGCCACCCGCGTCCACCGTCGTGATGCCGATCAGCGGGATACCCAGCACGATGCCGATCAGGGCCACGCGTACCGCATCCCCCAGCCGCGCGCGCATGCCGCGGAATCCGAAAACATGAAGTGTGCTCATCAGACTTTCTCCACCTCCGGCCGGCCGAGCAGTCCGCAAGGCCGCACCACCAGCACCAGGATCAGGATGGCAAAGGTGGCAACGTCCTTGTACTCCGCCGAAAAATAGCTGCCCCAGAACGACTCGATCAGGCCGATCAGGAGCCCGCCCAGCATTGCCCCCGGGAGCGATCCGATGCCACCGAGGACCGCCGCGGTAAACGCCTTCACACCGACCAGGAAGCCAATGCTGAAATCGACAACCCCGTAGTACAGCGTCACCATGGTCCCTGAGATGGCCGCCAACCCCGCGCCCAGCATGAAAGTCAGCGAGATCGTGCGGGCGACGTTGATGCCGAGGAAGCCGGTCATGGTCCGGTCCTGCTCACAGGCCCGCTGTTGCCGGCCAAAGGCGGTGCGCGTGATCAGCCATGTGAAACCGCCCATCAGCAGGAACGTCGTCGCTACGATCAGGATCTGCACGTAGGACAGGTAGACCGCGGATTCGCCGGTGCCCGCCACTTCGATGCCGCCGGTAATCACCGGCGCCAGCGCCTTGACGCGTGCGCCCTGGCTTAGCTGGACGAAGTTCTGCAGGAAGATCGAAACGCCGATCGCCGAGATCAGCGGCGCGAGGCGCGACGCGCCACGCAGCGGGCGGTACGCCACCCGCTCTACCGCCCAGCCATAGGCGGACGTGAACAGGATGGTAAGGAACAACACCACGACCAGCGTGAGCGGTACCGAAGTCACGCCAAGCGCAGTCATGAGGGTGAATCCTGAAATGGCGATGAAGGCGCTGATCATGAACACTTCGCCGTGCGCAAAGTTGATCATGCCGATGATGCCGTACACCATGGTATAGCCGATGGCGATGAGACCATAGACGGCACCCAGGGTCGCACCATTGATGAACTGCTGTAATGCGAGATACATGAAAGGCTCCAACAACCGCTATCGCAACCCGTGCAGCGCACCTCAGCGCGCTGCAATCCCATGCACGGTGGCAGTGCCACGCCGTGCGAGGCACTGCCACCACTGCGTCAGTTTGCGTAGCCGTATTGGTTCCCGCTCCAACGGTAGACCACGTAGCCGGGCTTGGTGAGGTCACCCTTGCTGTCGAAGCTGATGGGCCCGACCACCGTCGAGTAGGTGCCGTTGCGCAGCGCCTTCTGCACCGCCTCTGGCTTCACGCTGCGCGCCCGTTCGGCCGCCTGCGCGAATACCTGGATCGTCGCGTACGAATACAGCGTGTAGCCATCGGGCTCGATCTTCGCCTTGCGGAAGCGCTCCACCACGTCCTTGGCCTCGGCATTCTTGCGCGGATCCGGGCCGAAGGTGAACATCACGCCGTTCGCCGCGGGGCCCGCGGCGGACAGCAGTTCCGTGTTGGTCAGCGTGTCGCCGCCCATGACGGCGAGCTTGAGCCCGGCTTGTGCCGCCTGGCGCAGGATCAGGCCAAGTTCGGTGTAGTACCCGCCATAGGCCAGCACTTCGATGCCGGCAGCCTTCAGCTTGCTCACCAGCACGTTGTAGTCCTTCTCGCCAGCGGTGATCGACTCGCGCAGCGATACCCTGGCCTTCTGGTCGGCGAGGGACTTCGCCACCTCGTCCGCCAGGCCCTTGCCATAGGCGCTCTTGTCATCGACCACCGCGATCTTCCTGCCGTTGAAATTCCTGGCGAGATAGGACGCGGCAACATTGCCCTGCTGGTCATCCCGGCCGGTCACGCGCACGATGTTGGCCAGGCCGCGCTCGGTGACCTTCGGGCTGGTCGAGATGGTCGCCATCGGGATGCCGGCATCGTGGTAGACCTCCGATGCGGGAATGGTCGAGCTCGAACAATAGTGGCCGTCCACGAACACCACGCCCTTGTTGACCAGCGTGTTGGCCACGGACACCGCCTGCTTCGGGTCGCACACGTCGTCGCCAACCACCAGCTTCAGCTTCTGTCCCAGCACACCCCCCTTGGCATTGATATCTGCAATTGCCTGCTCGGCGCCAGTGCGCATCTGCTCCCCACCCGACGCATACGGGCCAGTCATCGGCCCGGCAACCCCAATCAGCAAATCGGCCCAGGCCGAATGGCTCACCCCCAACATCAGTCCGGCCGCGCAAACGCTAACCGACAGCAGTTTCTTGCTCATCTCGTCCCTCACTTGGTATGTTCACTTGCGCATCGCAGGCAACGGTGTGCGCATTGCGTGGATCCTGCCCAGGCGCCCGCTTCGCTGCAGATCGCCAGTCCCGATGTGCCAAGGCCGTGGTGCGACAACGACCTTGGTTGAGCGAAATTCTGCTGGCTATCGCGCGCCGCCGCTTGCATCGAGGCAGAGCAAGATTTGCGGCTTTTTGCATAACGATCTGCAGCAGAGCTGCATAGGTGAGGGGTTTCCGCTTAGGGGTATTCACCTAATACGCACAATCGTGGATCGGACGGCACAACCCCTGTGCGCCGATGGCGCGGTATCGGTTCGAACGCCGGACGATCCTTGCAGCCACAAACAAAAAGGGTGCACCCATGGGCGCACCTTTCGCTGCCGTGACGCGGGCTATCAGAATCGCTCTGCCACCGCCTTCATCTGCAGAAACTGCAGCAGGTAGTCAGGACCGCCCGTCTTCGTGTCCGTACCGCTCAGATTGAAGCCGCCGAACGGCTGCACACCTGCCAGCGCGCCGGTGCACTTGCGATTGAAGTACAGGTTCCCGACATGGAACTCGCGGCGAGCCTGTTCGATCCGGCTCCGGTCGCGCGAATAGAGCGCGCCGGTCAGGCCGTAGACGGTGTTGTTGACCGCCTTCAAGCCCTCTTCGAAGTTCGCCACGCGGGTCACCGCCACGAACGGCCCGAAGACTTCCTCCTGGAAGATGCGGGCATCCTGCGCGACATCGCCGAAGATCGTCGGCGCGAAGAAGTAACCGTCCCCCTCCAGCCGCTTGCCGCCGGTCAGCAGCTTGCCTTCGCCCTTGCCGATCTCGATGTACTCGGCAACCTTGTCGGCTTGTGCCGCATTGCACACCGGCCCCAAGTCCGGGTTGGTGTCGGCAGCGCCCACACGCAGCTCCTTGGCACGGGCGACGACCTTCTCCACCAGCGCGTCGTAAACCGAATCGACCACAATCAGGCGCGAGCATGCCGAGCACTTCTGGCCGGAGTAGCCGAACGCGCTCTGGATCACTCCCAGGGCGGCCGCATCCAGGTCCGCGGTCTCGTCCACCAGGATGGCATCCTTGCCGCCGAGTTCCAGGAACACACGCTTGATCCACTTCTGCCCGTCGCGCAGCCTGGCCGCCGACTCGTGGATCGCGATGCCGGTCTTCAGGCTGCCGGTGAAGTTGATGAAGCGGGTCTTGGGATGGTCGACCAGGTAGGCGCCGATCTCGCTGCCGATGCCGGGCAGGTAGTTGATGACGCCCGGCGGGAAGCCGGCTTCCTCGAAGATCTCGAAGACCTTGGACAGCGACACGATGGTGTCTTCGGCCGGCTTGCAGACCACGGTATTACCGACCACGATGGCGCCCATCAGCATCCCGGTCATCAGCGCCATGGGGAAGTTCCACGGCGCGATGGTCACGCCGACGCCCAGCGGGATGTAGAAGCTCTTGTTTTCTTCCCCGGGATAGGCGTTGAGGTGGCCGACACCGTCGACAAAACGCAGGGCCTGCCGGGCATAGTACTCGGTGAAATCGATCATCTCGGCAACTTCAGCGCTGGCCTCGACGTAGTTCTTGCCGATCTCGTGGACCAGCCACGCTTCCAGCTCTTGTTTGCGCCCACGCATGATCTGCGCGGCCTTCAGGCACAGCCGCGAGCGGTCT
The DNA here is from genome assembly GCF_054072015.1 of Cupriavidus sp. CP313. Taxonomy (NCBI): domain Bacteria; kingdom Pseudomonadati; phylum Pseudomonadota; class Betaproteobacteria; order Burkholderiales; family Burkholderiaceae; genus Cupriavidus; species Cupriavidus sp. CP313. The sequence goes on from NZ_JBSVZB010000050.1 coordinate 19,370, forward strand.
TCCTGGGTCCAGCGCTTCCACCCCTCGAAGGCAGTCCAGGCAGCCTGGATCGCCTGCTCGGCGTGGTCGACGCCCGCCTTGCTGGTGTGGCCGACAACTTCGCCGGGCCGCGAAGGATTGGTCGAGGTGAGCTTCGCCGCCGTCTCGATCTTCTTGCCATCAATGATCAGCGGGTAGGTCTTGCCGAGTTGCGCACGGACCTTGTCGAGCGCGCTGCGCATGGCATTGAGCGATGCTTCGGTGGTGTAAGTATCGAAAGGTTCGCTCTGAAAGGGGATGACGTTCACGTTGGGGTTCTCCGCGTTCAACCAGTAGTCCCGACGCGGCGGGCGTTGCCGTCCGTGCATCGGAATCGTGCACATCTCGCGCAGCAGCCACGCTGCGACGCCGGATGCGTTGCCAGGGATTTTGTCGTGCGTGGCGCCGCGCGTCTTGCATGGCGGCCTGCCCAAAGCAGCGGATTACTGCACAACGGGAATGGCTGGCCGCCGCTGGCCCAAGCGGGTAACGAATGGCAGGAACCGCGTGATAACATCGCGCTACCCACGCCGCAGCCGCCCCCTACGACAATCATGCTCGACACCAAGAACCTATTGCACGGGATCGACCTGGTACTGGATCTGGCGCTGATGGAGCAGGTATTCGACCGGCTTCCCAACGTCCTTTTCTACGTCAAGGACAAGGAGGCGCGCTACCTGATGGTGAATGCCACCCTGGTCGAGCGCAGCGCCCTGGTCAGCAAGGAAGACGTCATCGGCAAGACGGCAGACGAGCTGTTCGAGGTCACCGGCTCGAGCACGATGATGCAGGACCTGAGCGTCATCCGCAGCGGCGAGCCGATCACCGATGTGCTGCGCCTGTTTTTCTCGGCCGATGGGCACCGGCAATGGTGCCTGAGCTCGAAGTTTCCGGTCAGGGATGCGGAGGGCCAGATCGCCGGCCTGCTGGGCATCTCGCGCATCCTGCCCCGCCCGGACGAAAAGCACGCCAGCTACAAGCGCCTGCTGCAGTTCCTCAAGCGCCTGGAAGAGCCAGCGCAACCGAACCTGCGCATCAGCGAGATTGCCCGCGAAGTGCAGTTGTCACTGGATACCCTGGAGCGGCTTTGCCGCGAGGTGTTCGGGCTGACGCCGAAGCAGATCATGATGCGCATGCGGCTGGACCGCGCCTGCCGCCTGCTGGAGACGACGGATGCCAGCATCACCGACATTGCCGCCGAATGCGGCTATGCGGATCACAGCGCGTTCTCGCGGCAGTTCAAGGCAGCAACCCTGTGTACGCCCCAGCAATACCGTGCGGCGCATCGTACGTCTTAGCTGCGGCGGCACGCCCCGCACGAGCGCTGAATCAGTCCTCTCCGTCCACGTGGCACAGGATCCGGTGTGCCAGCCGCAAGTGGGGCCGGTCGATCATGGCGTTGCCCAGTCTTGCCACGCCCGAGGCACCCACCTTGGAGAAGGCGTCGACGACGTGCCGGGCCCAGCGCACCTCTTCCTCCTGCGGCATGAAGGCCTGGTTGATGGCGTCGATATGTGAAGGATGCGCGGCAGCCTTTGCGGTAAAGCCGTCGCGCTTCGCCTGCGCGGCTTCCTGTCCGATTTGCGCGGGATCCGTCAGGCTGGTGGTGACCGCGTCAATGGCATCGATGCCGGCCTGCGCCGCCGCCATCAGGCACATCGTGCGTGCCACGGAAAACGGCGCGGTCAGTTCCTTGCCGATATGCGACGAGAAGGCGCCCAGATCGGCGGCAAGATCGTCAACGCCCCACATCAGCGCCCGCAGCCGCATTGGCGCATTGCGATAGGACGACAGGCCGAAAACGCCTTCGGACGACTCCGTCGCCATGGCGATAATGGCGACCTCCCAGTTATCGGGCAATAGCGCGCACTCGAAGGCTGCCAGAAAGTCACAGAGCCGATGCACATCGTCGACGCTTCTGCACTTGGGCAGCACGATCGCGTTTGGCCGATGGGGAATGACTGCCGCCAGATCGCGCAGGATATGGCCCGACGCCAGCCCGTTGACGCGCACCAGCAAGGCCGGCTCCATGGACGCGCGGCGCTGCTCGAGGAATGACCCCAGCTTGCGCCTTGCGTCATCCTTGCCATGCTCCGGCACGGCGTCTTCGAGGTCGAACACCAGCCCGTCCGCCCCCGACTTCAGCGACGCAGCCAGCTTGCGGTCGCTGTCTGCGGGGACGAAGAGAAGGGAGCGCAGGCGCTGTGGCAGGTTGTCGTGCATGGTGGCTGATCTCCAGAGAACCGCTTTCGGTTGTCGCCCGGGCCGTCAACGCGCCTGGCATGCTGCCAACAATGCCAGCGATCGCGCCTCCAGGCAAACCGGCTTTTCCGAAACCACGTTTCGTCAGCGGCGAATGGTCCCGAGCCTCCCGTTCGCGCCGCGCTCTGCAGAAATCCGCACCGCGTCCCCTCGGAAAATCCTGGACGTCACGGTGCCACGGCCAGCGAAGTCGTGGCAGCGGCAGGCTCGTCGCCGAACCTGCCCCGCTGTGCCCTCAGGATAGCGGGTGCCACTGGCCCCCGTTTATTGCCTTCTCAGCGCTTGACTAGCGCGCACCGCGATGCCGAAAGCGGTTGGAACGCTTCGTCGGCGGGCACCGTGGCGACCAGTTTCAGGTAGTCCCATGGGGTTTTTGATTCCCCCGGCGCCTTTACTTCCATCAGGTACATATCGTGCATCATCCGCCCATCCGCACGGACGAACCCATTCTTCGCAAACACGTCGTTGATCTTGTGGCTCTTGAGATAAGACATGACGCCGTCCGAATCGTCGCTGCCCGTGGCCGCGACTGCCTTCAGGTACTGCAGCACGGCCGAGTATGTGCCGGCATGCACCATGTTCGGCATGCGGTTCATGCGAGCAAAGAACCGCTTGCCGAACTCCCGCGTCTCCGGATTCATGTCCCAGTACCATGCATCCGTCATTTTCATCCTCTGCGTAGCTTTCAGCCCCAGGCTGTGCACGTCGCTGATCGTCATGATCAGGCCAACCAATGTCTGGTTCTTCGTCAGGCCGAAATCGTTCGCCGCCTTGATGGCATTGATGGTGTCCCCACCACCGTTGGCCAGCGCCACCACGCTGGCTTTAGACGCCTGCGCCTGCAACACGAAGGACGAAAATTCGGATGCATTCAGAGGATGCTTGATGCTGCCGCTGACCGATCCACCCGCGGCGCGAATGACGTCCGAGGTGGCGCTCTCCAGCGACTGGCCGAAGGCGTAGTCCGCCGTAAGGAAATACCAGCTCTTGAGGCCCTGCCTGACCATTGCCTTGCCCGCCACGTTGGCCAGCGCAAAAGTGTCATAGACGTAATGCACCACATAAGGCGAGCACTCTTCATTGGTGTGACGCAGGTTGGCACCGCCGGTCACCAGTACCACGCGCTTCTTTTCCGACGCGATTCTCGCCACGGCTAGCGCCACGGAAGAGTTCGGAAGGTCTACGATAGCGTCGACGCCGTCCCGGTCTATCCATTCGCGCGCCTTTGCCGCCCCCACGTCGGCCTTGTTCTGATGATCCGCGGTAACTAGTTCGATCTTGCTTCCCTTAAGTCCGTCACCAAAGTCTTCGATAGCCATCCTGGCGGCCTCGACAGAGCCCTTGCCGGCGTAATCGAGATATACGCCAGAGAGATCGGTCATGACGCCGATACGCACAACGTTCCCCGATATCGCCGCATGCACCGGGCTGCAATGCATGGCAGCACCAGCAATCAGCGCCAGCAGCAATTGGATTCTCTTCATTCGTTCCTCCGTCGTCGACCAAGTCTTCCGTTGCCAGCGCAGGAAGTTCTTGCATGCCGCCGCCTGCCGTCGCTGGTCAAGGCAACTCTACAGGGCGGCCTGGAGGGCAAGCATTCGGATAATTGGAATGCCGGATTCAGTTGAAACGAAATGTGCGAGACGCCAGAACGGCGTCGCGGATTCCTGCACAACCTGAGCGAAACAGCGCGAAGGATTGGGGTAAACCTGATTTGCCCGCTGCAGAAGACTGGCTGTTCGCGGCCATCCGCCGGGTCATATCCGGGGGTGATAGCGGCGCCGATGCGCCCTGGCCAGTCACGAGTCAGCACATGGTGAACGGATTTCCTTGAGAAGGGCCGGCAATTGCCTAGAACCGATGCCGCAACCCCACGCTCACCGACTTCGCATCATCCCCACTACCCGGATCAATCACGATGCTGTTGTTGCTCACACTGCCGCCGGGGCTGTTATGCACCAGCACCGCCCGCACATAGGCCGTGGTGCGCTTGCTCAGGTCATGGTCCCATCCCAGCGTCACCGCCAGCGGCCGCTGGCCGCCGCCCAGGATCTGGCGCTTGAGTGCGGCGGCCTTGAAGGTGTCGCGTTGCGTCACGGTCCAACTGAAGGTCACGCCATAGTGGCGTGCTGAGCGGGTCTCGGGCCGGTCGCTGCTGGCGGCGCTGTACAGCAGGCCGATCTCGACCGGCTTGAAGCGATAGGAGCCGCCGACGAAATGGTTGGAAGTCAGCGTCGGTTCCACCGGCACGTTGGCGCCCGAATACATCCCCTGGTAGGCGTAGAACGCGTAGACGTTGCCGGCCTCGTAGGTCGCATTCATGCCGAAGTTCAGCCCTGAGCGAGCCGACCCCGGCACCTCGCCGGGCGCCACCGCGGCGCCGAAGGAGAAGCCGCCCCACTTGGGCGAGAAGTACTGCACCGCGTTGTCGAAGCGGGCGCCGTAGGCCACATGCCCGGTCCCTTGCGAGGCCGTCGCGCTCAGCAGGTTGAACGGCGACACCGCGCCATTGAGCAGGAACGGATCCAGCCGCAGCAGCGCATAGAACGACGGCGTATATTGCCGCCCCAGCCGGAACTCGCCCCAGTTGCCCGACATGCCCAGATAGGCCTGCCGCCCGAACAGCCGGTTGTTGCCGAAGAACTCCGTGCCGTTGTCGATGTTGAAGCCCGACTCGACCAGGAAATTGGCCTTGAGCCCACCGCCCAGGTCCTCAATGCCGCGGATGCCCCAGCGCGACGCGGCCTGCTGGCCTTCGCGCATGCGCACCACGCTTTCCGAGCCCCTGGCGTATTCGATCGATGCATCGACCACGCCGAACAGCTGCATCGTGCCGGCCACGGCATTGCCCGCGGCCAGCGCCGCGCCCATCACCATCCACTGTCTTGCCTTCACGCTGCCTGTCTCCCGTTCTTGTTGTTGTGGTCCAGCCTTACTTCGCCTGCAGCCCCGCCACCTTCACCACCTCGCCCCACGCGGCCAGGTCGGCGCTGACCAGCTTGCCCAGGTCGGCCGGGCTTGACGGCGCGGCCGGCTGCAGGTTCATGGCGGCAAATTTCTCGCGGTCGCCCGGTGTCTGCAGGATGCGGTTCACCTCGGCGTTCAGCCGGTTGACGATCGGCGCGGGCAGGCCCTTGGGACCGAAGATCGCGACCCAGCTGGCTTGCTGGAAGGGCACGCCCTGCTGCGACATGGTCGGCACGTCCGGTGCAGTCAGCAGGCGCTCCGGACCGGAGACCGCAATGCCCCGGATGCGGCCGGACTTCAGGTGCGGGACCGACGAGATGGCGTCGGTGATGCCGATGGTGACGTGGCCCGCGGCCAGGTCGTTGCTGCACTGGGTGGCGGTCTTGTAGGGGATATGGCGCAGGTGGATGCCGGTCTTGGCCTTCAGGTATTCCATGGCCAGGTGGCCGCCCGAGCCCACGCCCCATGAGCAGTACGCCAGTTCCGTCTTGCTGGCCTTGGCGTAGGCAATCAGCTCCTGCAGGTTGTGCACCGGCACATTGGCGCTGACCGCCAGCAGGTTGCCGCCGGGCTGGCTGGGGCGTGCGATGGGGGTGAAGTCCTTGATCGGGTCATAGGGCAGCGACGGCGTGGTCCACGGGTTCACCGTCATGGTCGCGGCGTAGGTGAACAGCAGCGTGTAGCCGTCAGGCGCGGCGCGCGCCACGGTCTCGTTGGCAATGATGCCGTTGGCGCCGGGGCGGTTGTCGACCACCACCGGCTGCTTGAGCGCGGCGGTCAGGCGCTCGGCCACCAGCCGTGCAGTCTGGTCGGTGACGGTGCCTGCGCCCGAGGGCAGCACCATGCGGATGGGCTTGCTGGGGTATGGGGCCTCGGGGTGCGCGCTGGCGGCGCCCGCCAGGGCCAGCGCCGCGGCCAGGGCCGCTGTGCGCGTGGCACAAGCCCTGCGGGCGCCAGTGTGCTGGCTGCTCATATTGCTGTCTCCGTTGCGGCGCATTGGCCGCGCATGCCGGTACGTTGCCGGCCTGTCATGGGTGGGCGCACCGGGCAGCGGCTCGGGCGCCCTGGCTGAACCGGCTCAGGCTTGCGCCTGCGCCGCGTGATCGAGTGCCGCCAGCCGTTCGTAGTGCCAGTCGGCATCGCCGAACAGGTTGGCGTGGGCGGCCAGGCGCTTGTAGCAGTGGCCGATTTCCATCTCGTCGGTCATGCCCACCGCACCGTGCAGCTGCACCACGTCTTCGCCGAGCGCGCGCCCGGCGTCCGAGACAAAGGCCTTGGCATGGGATACCGCGCGCATGCGCGCCACCGGATCGCCATGCAGGACGTTGGCCGCCAGCTCGGTGATGGCGCGCGCCTGTTCGACGCTGACATAGAGGTCCACCAGCCGGTGCCGGATCACCTGGTTGGCCGTCAGCGGACGGCCGAATTGCTCGCGCGTAACCAGGTAGTCGCGGGTCAGGTCGAACGCGCGCGACATGGTGCCCACGGCTTCGGCGCAGGCCATCACGGTGGCCTGGTCGATGGCGGCTTCCACCAGCGGCCAGGCGCCGTCCACCGGGCCGATGCGCGCGCTGTCCGGCACGGTCGCGCGGCGCAGCGTCACGCTGGCGGTCTGGCGGCCGTCGTAGGTCGGCAGCGCATCGACGCTGATGCCGCGCGTGTCGGCCGGCACCGCGAACAGCGTCAGGCCGCTGCGGTCGCGGCGCTGGCCGCCGGTACGCGCCAGCACCAGCAGCACGGCGGCGCTGCCGCCGCCCAGCACCAGGGTCTTGCGGCCGTCCAGCGTCCATTGCCCCGGCTCATGCTGTTGCGCGGTGGTGCTGATATCGAAGGCGTCATAGCGTCCCTGCGTTTCCCATGCGGCCAGCGCCAGCATAGCGCCACCCTCGGCCATCGCCGCCGCGATCGCAGCGTGGGCGGGATCGCCGCAGGCGGCCAGCAGCGGCGCGCACAGCGCGGCATTGGCCAGCCAGGGCTCGGCGGGCTGGGCGCGGCCCAGTTCCTCGGCCAGCAGGGCCTGGTCGGCGCTGTCGCCCAGGCCGCCACAGGCTTCGGGCAGTCCCACGGCCAGCCAGCCCATTTCGGCAAACGCCTGCCAGTGCTTGCGCGAGAAGCCGTCGGGCTCGGCCAGCGCCGCGCGGCGCTGCTCGAAGCCGTAGCCGCGCTCGACATAGCGCCGCACGCTTTCCTGCAGCATGCGGCGATCGTCTGTTGAATCGCTCATGTGTTCCGTTCCTTGTCCTGGGTTGCGGGCACGATTGGGGGCACTACAGGCCCAGCACCTGCTTGGCCAGCAGCTCGTGCTGGATCTCGCTGGAGCCGCCGGCGATGGTGTAGCCGCGGGTGACGAAGCGGCGCGCCGATGCCGCCGCGGCGTACGCTGACTGGCCCGGTTGCGGCACGGCGGGCTCGAAGTGCGCGGCGCGGTCATAGGCCAGCGTGTCCGGCCCCAGCGCATCGACCGCCAGGTTCTCGATGTCCTGGATCAGCCGGCTGCCCAGCAGCTTGAGCATGCCGGTCTCCGGCCCCAGCGTTTCCCCCGCGCGCGCCCACTTGCGAAAACGCAGCACGGTTGCCGCCAGCGCTTCGAGCCGCACCTCCAGCGCGCGCAACCGGCGTGCAAACCCCGGGCGCTGCGACAGCGGCTGGCCGCCCTCCTCCAGCGCCTCGCCGATGGCGCGCACCTTGGCCAGGCGGCGACGGTTCTCCGCCACGCGCGCCAGGTTCAGCCGCTCATGCTCGAGCAGCGACTTGGCGATGGTCCAGCCAGCGTTCTCTTCGCCGACGAGGTTCTCCACCGGTACTTCCACCTCGTCCAAGAACACCTGGTTGAACAGGTGCCAGCCATGGATGCCCACCAGCGGCCGCACGCTGACGCCGGGGCCGCGCATATCGATCAGCAGGAAGCTGATGCCCTGCTGCGCGCGCGCCTCGGTATCGGTGCGCACCAGGCAGAAGATCCAGTCCGCGTACTGCGCGTAGGACGTCCAGATCTTGCTGCCGCTGACCACATAGACCTCGGTGCCGTCGGGCCGCGTCTTGCGCACCGCACGTGTCTTCAGCGAAGCCAGGTCCGAGCCGGAGTTCGGTTCGGAATAGCCCTGGCACCACCAGTGCTCCTGGCTCAGGATGCGCGGCAGGAAGTACTGCTGCTGCGCCGGCGTGCCGTAGCGGATCAGGATCGGGCCGATCATCTCGAAGGTGATGCCGCCGCTCTCGGGCGCGTGCGCCAGCACCAGCTCTTCCTGGAATACGGCACGGCGCTCGGCGCTCCAGTTGCAGCCCTGCCATTCAGGCGGCCAGTGCGGCGCCAGCCAGCCGCGTTCGGCCAGCCGGTGCTGCCAGTCGACCAGCTCTTGCTTGCTGACTTCCAGTCCGAGGCGGACTTTCTCGCGCACGGCATGGGGCAGCGACCGGGCGACGAACTCGCGCACCTCGCGGCGGAAATCCTGCAGCGACGCGTCGTCGTCGGTGGTGATGGAATCTGTCATGGAAATATCGGTCCTCAGGAATTCTTGTCGCGCGCACCAGATGCCATGCGCATCGTCGCGGCGCGCATGCCGCCCTTGATCGCGGCCACGCCTTCGGCCGGAAAGCCGCCGATGGTGGCAGCCAGGACGCGCGCGCGGTCCAGCACCTGGGTGTCGTCGACCAACTCGGTGGCGATGCCCAGCCGCAGCAACTCGGGCGCGGGCACGCGGTCGCCAAGCAGGCACAGGCGCGCGGCCACGGCCTCGGAATGGCGCAGCGCCAGCCAGTCGGCATTGCGCGGCGCGGCCATGCCCAGGCGGATTTCGCCGATCTGCAGGAAGGCCCCGGTGCCGCACACCAGCAGGTCGCCGGCCAGCGCCAACGCCGCGCCGCCGTTGATGGCATGGCGCTCCAGCGCCACGATCCATGCCTTGCGGCTATGCAGCAGGCTCAGGTGGACGCGCTCCCAGACCGGCGCAAACGCGGCCAGCCCGCCAGGCTCCGCCTGCAGTGCCTGCAGGTCCAGGCCGGAACAGAAGGCGCCGTCGGCGCCGCGCAGCAGCACGGCGCGTACGCTGTCGTCGGCGGCCAGGGTCTCGATGGCGTCGCCCAGCGCGCGTGCCAGCGACATATCGACGGCGTTGCGACGGGCCGGGCGGTTCAGCACCACCTCGGCCCAGCCGGCATGGCGCTGCAGCAGTACGGGGGATTGGGGCGCGTTCATGCCGGCTCCTGCTGGGCTTGTTCCACGCCGATCGCGCCGGCGCGGGCCATGGTGTCGATCTCCGCGGCGCTGTAGCCAAGCTCGGCCAGCACTTCGGTCGTATGCTGGCCAAGGCGCGGCACCGCGGGCATCGCCCCTGCCGACATGCTGGCCATGGTGAAGGGCAGGCCCGGCAAATCCAGTTGGCCGCCCTCGCCGTCGTCAACGGGCCGCAGGATGCCGCTGGCGCGTACGTCTGAGCTGGCACTGACCTGGTGGTAATCACGTACCACGCCCACCACCACCTGGTGGCGCTCCAGCAGCGCACGGGCGGCATCGCCGCTCAGGTGGCGCATGGCGTCGTGCAGGATGGCCAGCAGCGCCGGGCGGTTCTGCACCCGCAGCGCATTGCTGGCAAAGCGCGCGTCGTTCGCCAGCGCCGGATGGCCGATGGCCTCGCACAGGCGCGTCCAGTGTTCGTCGAGATAGGCCGACAGCACGATATGCCCGTCCGCCACCGCGATCACATCCGCGGCCGGCGCGGCCTTGGGCTGGCTGTTGCCGCTGCGCACCGGCAGCGCGCCGGAGCACTGGTACTCGGCCCACAGCTGGGCCTGCATCTGTACGCCGACTGACAGCAGCGAGGTCTCGATAGTCTCGCCGGCGCCGGTGCGCTCGCGCCGGAACAGCGCCGCCAGGATGGCGTTGCCGGTCGCCAGCGCGGTGGCCGCGTCGATCAGCGCGAAGCCGGCCTTCAGCGGCTGCCCGCCGGCTTCGCCGGTGACGGACATCATGCCGCTCTCGGCCTGCGCGGCAATGTCCAGCCCGGGGCGCGTGCGCGACGGGCCGCGCGTGCCGAAGCCGCTGATGGAGGCGTGGATCAGGTCAGGACGCGCCGCGCGCAGCGTGGCGGCGTCCAGCCCCAGCGCTTCCATCACGCCGGCGCGGGTGTTGTGCAGCACCACGTCGCTGGCCAGCGCCAGCCGCCGTGCGGCGTCCAGCCCGCCGGACGTGCGCAGGTCCAGCGCGATGCCGCGCTTGCCGCGGTTGTAGGCCAGGTACATCGGGCTCTGCGGGCTGGTGCCGTCAAAGCGCCGCGCGCTGTCGCCGCGCAATGCCTCCACCTTGACCACGTCGGCGCCCAGGTCGGCCAGCATCATGGCCGCGCCCGGCGCCGCGATGAACTGCCCGAACTCCGCCACGCGTATGCCTGCCAGCGGCAGGTCTTGCCGGTTCGCCATGCGATCCCACTCCTCGAAGATGCCGGCGCGGCCGGCGGTTTGCGTCGATGTGGAGCGATCATGCGATAGCACGGCGCGTAACGGCAGATGCCAAAACCGCGTCTGTGCAAACCACCGGTTAGCACCCTGGGGTTATCCCGAACCCGCCGGATTGCCGCTATGCTGTGCGCCCAGTCCGTTGTTTAAGTGGGGCAATCCATGCGTCTGAGCCAGGTCCAGGACTTCATTGCCGTCGCCGAGCACGGCAGCATCCGCGCCGGCGCGCGCGCGCGCGATGTGTCGGCGCCGGCACTCACCAAGAGCATCCGCCAGCTCGAAGAGGAGTTGCATGTGCCGCTGCTGACCCGCACCACCCGCGGCGTGGTGCTGTCGCGTTTTGGCGAGGCCTTCCTGCGGCGCGCACGCCTGATCGCCACCGAGGCGCGCAAGGCCACCGAGGAGATGGCGCAGATGCTGGGCGCGCGCAACGGCGTGGTCCGCGTCGGCACCACCCGCGGCCCGGCGCATGTGGTGCTGCCCCCCGTGGTCAAGCGCTTTCGCGTCCAGCATCCAGACGTGCTGGTGTGCATTGACAGCTGGGGCTACCCCACCCACCTGGACGAGCTGCGCTCGGGCGTGATGGACATGGCGGTGAGTCCGGTCCCGAACGAGGGCATCGAGCGCGAATTCACCTGCGAGCCGCTCTACAACAACGATTCGGTCGTGATGGCGCACCGCGAGCATCCGCTGCGCAACGCCCGCAGCCTGCGCGAGCTGATCGGCTCGGACTGGATCCTGACCGGCCAGCGCATGCACGGCCCGGGCGCCGCCATCCTCGATGCCTTCCGTGAACGCGATCTGCCGTTGCCGCGCGTGGCGGTGCGCTGCGACACCATCGGCATGATCGAGCACCTGATGCAGGACCGCCACCTGCTGTGCATGCTGCCGCGCCAGATGGTGGCCGGCCGGCTGGCCGCCAATGGCCTGGTGCCGTTGCCCATCGAGGACAAGCTGCCCAGCCACACCGTCAGCCTGATCTACCGCGCCGATTCGCCGATGACGCCGGTGGCGGCGCAGTTCGCCACCCTGCTGCGGCGTGAAGTCCACTATCTGTCCAACCTGCCTGACAGTCCGCTGCGCCGACTTGACTGAAGGCAGCTGCTACCGCAGCGCGCGCCGGCCGGGAACTCCCTGCACCCGCGCGGTGCTAACCAGCGGTTTACACCTGAAATTCCAAAACCCCCGCCGGGCCGCACCGGCGCTTGGTTTGCGGCCGGTACGCCGCATCCCGGCGGGATTTTCCCCAATCCCCGGGGTGCACCTTCTTGCGTGACAGTTGCGCTGGACGCGACCTGGTTCGCAGAGGAGGCAAGCATGCAGGACATTGAGGACCGGCCGGCGGCACTGGTCACTGGCACGGGGATCGACAGCGCCGGCGATGGCGTGTGGTTGCTGCACGGACAAGGGCAGAGCTTTGTCGCCGACGTGGGCGACGGCCTGCTGGTGGTCGACAGCGGCCCCGGCGGGCGCGTCACGCGCGGCATGATCGAGGCGCTGCGCACGCAGACCGGGCTGCCGGTGCTGGCCATCTGCTACAGCCACGGCCATATGGGCTACAACGCCGGCCTGCAGCAATGGCTGGACCACGCCGCGGCGCGCGGCGAGCCCGCGCCACGCGTACTGGCCCACGTCAACGTGCTGGCGCGGCAGGCGCGCTACCGCGAGACCCAGCGCATGCAGGAGCGCATGGCGGAGATCCAGTTCCGCCAGCCGGCCGGCGCGCTGGCGGGAAAGCTGGTCCACATCGAACCCACCGAGACCTTCGCCGATGGCCTGACGCTGGGTCTGGGCGAGCGCCGCGCGGAAATCCTGTGGGCGCCGTCCGAGACCGATGACGCCGTGGCGGTCTGGCTGCCGGGCCGGCGCCTGCTGTATGGCGGCCCCGCGGTCATTGATTCGATCCCGAACATCGGCACCCCCTTCCGCACCATGCGCGACACCGTGCGCTGGGCCGAGACGCTGGAACGTCTGGCCGGGCTGCAGCCGCGCACCGTGGTGCGAGAGTTCGGCGCGACGCTGCAAGGCGAGGACGAGTGCCAGCGCGTGCTGTGCCAGACCGCCAGGGCCCTGCGCTGGCTGCGCGCGGAGGTGGTGCGGCTGATGAACGCCGGCTGCAACGAACGCCAGGTGCTGGCCGCGCTGAAGCCGCCGGCGGAGCTGTTCGACCAGCCCTGGATGCGTCCCACCTATGGCGACCCCAGCTACATCGCGCGCGACATCTACCGCTCGGAGAACGGCTGGTGGGACCGCAATGCCACCACGCTGCATCCCGCACCGCCTCAACAGGCGGCCGCCGAGATCGCCGCGGCCGTGGCCGACCACGGCGCGCTGATCCGCCACGCCCAGGCCCTGGCCGCGCGCGGCGACACGCAACTGGCGCTGCACGTGATCGACGTGCTGGCGCTGGCACCGGATGAAACGCCCACCGTGCGCGAGGCCCGCCAGCTCAAGGCCGCCTGGCTGCGCCAGCGCGCCACGCAGATCCGCAGCTATGTGTCGCGCAGCCTGTACGGCGCGGCCGCCGACGCGCTGGAAAGCGAAGCGGCGGACAACTTCGGCATGCATTAGGGAGACTCCATGCCACGAGCATTTGCAATGAATCCGGTTCCGACGGAACTGCCTGGCAACGCGCGCCGGCGCGACGTGCTGCGCGGGCTTGCCGCACTCGGTCTTGGCGCGGCGGCCGGCCCGCTATGCGCCAGCAACGCCTGGCCCGCCCGGCCCATCCGCCTGGTGGTGCCGGCCCCGCCCGGCGGCGGCACCGACCTGTTCGCGCGTACGCTGGCCGAATCGCTCGGCAAGGCGCTGGGCCAGACCATCGTGGTCGACAACAAGCCGGGGGCGACCGGCATCATCGGCAACGATACCGTGGCCAAGGCCAGCCCCGACGGCTACACGCTGCTGTTCACCTATGCCGCCACGGTGGTAATCAACCAGATCCTGCAGCCCAAGCTGCCCTATGACGGCCTGCGCGATCTCGTGCCGGTGGCGCAGATCGGCGCGGGCGGCAATTTCCTGGTGGTGACACCGGACTTCCCGGCGCGCACGCTCAAGGAGTTCGTCGCCCACGTGCTCAAGCGCCCGGATGCATACGACTACGGCTCATGGGGCATCGGCTCGGGCGGTCACCTGACCATGGAAGCCCTCAAGATGCAGACCGGCATGAAGCTGCGCCACGTGCCGTACAAGGGCGTGGCGCAGATCCTGACCGACATGCAGGGCGGCGTGATCAAGGTGGCCTTTGTCGATACCTCATCGTCGCTGCCGCTGATCCGCGCCGGCAAGCTGCGCGCGCTGGCGATCAGCGGCACGCGCCGCGGCCCGGTCACGCCGGACATCCCCACCATGACCGAGCAGGGCTATCCGTTCGATACCGACAGCTGGTATGGCCTGTTCGCGCCGGCCGGCACCAGCGCTGCCATCGTGCAGCGGCTCAATACGGAAGTGACCCGCCTGCTGGCTGACGCGCCGATGCGCGAGCGCTTCCTGCAGCTGAACATGGGCATGGCGCCTGCCAGGAGCGCCGAGCAGTTCGCGCAGACCGTGCGGGGCGACGTGGGCGTATGGGGCAAGGTGATCAAAGCCAACCACATCACGGTCGACTGAAGACCACCAGGGGTCGCTGCTCTGGCGCGGCTTGCCGCAGGAATCCTGATGCCGCGCAGCGTGGCGCTGCGCTTCAGTGCGAAAACAACACCGGCACCGTCATCGACTCCAGCACCACCCTGGTCACGCCGCCCAGCACCAGCTCGCGCAACCGGCCGTGGCCGTAGGCACCCATCACGATCAGGTCGGCACCAAAGTCCGAAGCTCGCGACAGGATCAGCTCACCGATGGCCAGGTCGCCACCGCCCGGGCCGTGCTCCACCTCAACTGCCACACCCTGCCGCTCCAGCACGTGCACGGCGTGGCTGACAGGGGTGGCATCGGCACGCGGCTCCCTGGCGGCGGCATGGGCGCTCAGCACCCGCGCCCGCGCGCCGGCCATCAGCGGCAGTGCGTCGTGCAAGGCACGCGCGGCCTCGCGGCTGCCGTTCCAGGCCACCAGCACGCGTGTGCCCACGGTGGCGAAAGCGCCGGCACAGGGCACCACCAGCGCCGGCCGGCCGCTCTCCAGCAGCAGCGCCTCCAGTAGCTGCCGCGCCACCGGGCCTTCAGCGTTGTCGGCGTCGTACTGGCCGGAGACGATCAGGCCGGCCTCGCGCGCCTCGCGCAGCGACAGTGTCACCGGATCGCGCTCGACGGTGCGCCAGTCGCAGGCAACCGCCAGCTCGCGCGTGGCGGCCTCGAAGGCACAGCGCATGTTCTCGCGCTGCAGCCGGCGCCGCTCCTGGTCTTCGGCCAGGCAGCGCTGGGCATTGTTCATGCGATAGAACCAGCTGGGGTCTGGCACCCGCCCGGCCAGCAGGCCGATCAGCGGACACTGGCTGGCAGTGGCAAGGCGTGCCGCAATCTGCAAGCGCTGCATGGCCTGCCGGTTGCCGTCGAGATGGACCAGGATGCTCTCGTACGCCATGATGCCCTCGCGTCCAGACCGTTTGCTTTCAGTCTAGGCCGCGTGGCAGGCAATGTACGCCGACTTGCCGATCGCACCAGTGGAAACCTCAGGTTTCCAGGCCCTGGGCATGGAAGGCAAGCGCATCTCATCGCAGGTTACCGGCCAAGCCCACAGGGCGTTCAATACCCCGCTTGCCGGTCCACCTGGTTCAACAGTTCACGCCCGTCGCGCGCGCGCCGCAGGTTCTCGATGCATTGCCGCGCCACCAGTTCGTACGAGGGGTCGGCCGCGATATGCGGCGTGGCCTCGATGCGGGGATGGTTCCAGACCGGATCGTCCGCCGAGGGCGGCTCCTTGGCGAACACGTCAAGCGCCGCGCCGGCAAGGTGGCCTTCGTCGATCAGTGCGACCAGGTCGGGCTCGACCACGTGCTCGCCACGCCCGACGTTGATAAAGAACGCCCCCTTGGGCAGCCGCGACAGCGTCTGGCGGTTCAGCATGCCCTCGGTGCGCGGCGTCAGCGGCAGCGTGCAGACCAGGATGTCGCTCTGCGCCAGCATGGCATCCAGCCCGTCGTCGCCGGTGAAGTCGGTCACGCCGGGCAGATGCTTGGCGCTGCGGCTCCAGCCGCTGACCGGGTAGCCGATGGCGGCAAACATGCGCGCCACCTCGCTGCCGATCTCGCCCAACCCCAGCACACCTACGCGGCAGCGCGACACATCGCGCCCCGGGTGGCGCTTCCATTCGCCGCGGCGCTGCTGTTCGGCGTACACGCCGAGCGCGCGGGTATGGCGCAGCGCCATCGCCAGCACGTAGTGGGCGATGCCAGTCTGCTGGCCGGGATCGACGATGCGCGTGACCGGCATGCCAGGCGGCAGGTCCGGCGCGGCCAGCAGCTTGTCGACGCCCGCGGTGGCAGCGCAGACCAGCCGCAGCTTCGGGTAGGCCGGCAGCACGCCGGGCTTCAGGCCCCAGGCGATGATGGCTTCGACCTCTTCCGCGATGGCGGCCTCGCGGCCGTTCCACACGATGATATCCGGCGCGGCTTCGCGCAGCGCGGCGGTAATGGGGACCGCCATGAACGACGGCAGGTGAACGAGGATGGCCATGGTCAGTTGCGGTAGTCAGGGTTGATGCGGTCGAGGCGGCGCAGCAGGCCCGGCCAGGCCAGGCCGGAGCCCTTGCCCTTGGTGGCCTGGCGTGCCTGCTGGCCCATGTTGGCGCTGGCGGCTTCGGGCACCATGGTCAGCGGCGTGCCGCCGCTTTGCGCCAGGATCTGGATGCGGCAGGCGGACTCGAGCGTGTACATGGTCAGGAAAGCATCGGATACCGTGCGCCCGCACGTGAGCAGGCCATGGTTGCGCAGGATCATCTGCTTGCAGCGGCCCAGGTCGGCCACCAGCCGCGCCTTCTCGTCCTCGCGCAGCGCCACGCCTTCATAGTCGTGGTACGCCAGCCCGGTCAAGGCAAACATCGATTGCTGCGAGATCGGCAGCAGGCCCGCCTGTTGCGCGGACACGGCGACGCCGCGCGAGGTATGCGTGTGCATCACGCAGCCCACTTCGGGGCGCGCCTCATGCACGGCGCTGTGGATGATGAAGCCGGCCGGGTTGACGTCATACGGCGTTTCCAGCACGGGCTGCCCTTCGTGGTCGACCTTGACCAGGCTGGATGCCGTGATCTCGTCGAACATCATCCCGTATGGGTTGATCAGGAACTGGTCCGGCGCATCGGGCACGCGTGCCGAGATATGGGTGAAGATCAGGTCGTCCCAGCCGAAGTGGGCGACCAGGCGGTACGCGGCCGCCAGGTCCACGCGCATCTGCCATTCGGCGTCGGAGACGCGGTCCCTGATTGAATCGACGAGCTGGATTTGCGCCATATGCGTACCTCCCGGGGGCATGTGAGTCATTGAATCGATGCATTGTCCGGGCGCACCGCGTCAAAGTCTGTTAAGTATTGGACAATCTCGGCTCCAGCAGGAGAGCGATGTGAAGGGTGACGTGAAGAGTGGATCGAGAGCCGTGGAACCGGTGCGCACGCTGCCGCGCAGCGTGCTGGCCAGCGGCTGGCTGCGCAATGCGCCGCCGGGCGTGCTCGATGCCGTGGCGAACGCCGCACGCCGCCTGCGTTTTGGCGACGGCGAGATGATCTTCGCGCGGGGCGATCCGCCCACCTACTTCTGCATGGTGCTGTCGGGCCGGGTGCGCATGAGCCGCGTCAGCACGGGCGGGCGCGAGTCGGTGTACTCGGTGATCGGGCGTGGCCGCTGGTTCGGCGAGATCTCGCTGCTGGACGGCAAGCCGCGCACGCACGATGCCTTCGCCGTCGGCAATACGGAACTGATGGTGCTGAGCCAGCGCGACTTCCACCGCATCCTGGCCGCGCATCCGGAAGGCATGCAGCTGATCGTGCAGCAGATCTGCGCGCGCCTGCGCGTAGCGTTCGACCACGCGCAAAGCGCGGCGCAGGCGCCCATCGACGCGCGCATGGCAGCACGCCTGCTGGAACTGGCCGACCGCACCGACCATGTCGTGCGCATCAGCGCGGAGGACCTTGGCGACATGGTCAACCGCTCGCGCCAGACCGTGGCCAAGTACCTGCAGGCGTGGGAGGACGCGGGCCTGATCCGCCGTGAGTACCGGCAGATCGAGTTGCTGGATGCGGCGGCGCTCAAGCGGCTGGCCCGGCGTTGACAGCGCCGCAAGGCCCGGGGCCGCGCGCGCATTTAACCTGCCTTGACGTCGATGGCAAGGCTGGTAAATGACCGTTGCAAAATCAAACAGAATGTCAGGTGCCTCGGCGCTACAGTGACTATTCCCTTGCCTGTAGGCGTTCTAGGAGGTACACGAATGAAGCAACATCTGGCGAAATCCCTGGTCGTGGCTGGCGCGATGATCGCGTCCTACCCGCTGTTTGCCCAGCAGGCTCAGCCCCTGCAGCCGAGCCAGCCCATGCCAATGACGCAGCCGATGCAGCCGATGCAATCCACTCAGCCGGTGCAATCCGCCCAGCCCGTGCAAGCCATGCCGTCGGCAGCGCCGTCGGCCCAGGTGGCGCCCGCAGCGGGCGGCAGCTATGCCCAGGCTCCCGTACAAGCGGCCCAGCCGGGCATGGCGCCGGCAGCCGCCGACCCGACCATGGCAAGCAGCCCCGCCTCGGCCGTGGACCCCGCCAGCATGAGCCTAGCCCCCGATGCGCTCGGCTCGCGCCTGGGCCAGCGCAGCGCGTTCCTCGACGGGGCCTGAACGCCCGTCAGCGCAGGCCCGCATCGCGCGGGCCGCGCGCCACACTCACCTCACTTCCCAGGCACGCGCCGCTTCAGGTCTCCACGGCCGCCTCCCCCTGCTGCTGCAGCCACTCCAGGAACGCGCGCAGATGCAGCGGCTTGTCGGCATCGCGCGGCACCAGCGCATGATAGGTATTGCCCGGTGCGCGGATGGCGGCAAACGGCGTCGCAATGCGCCCGCCCGCGCGGTCCGTTTCCAGTGTCGGAAAGGTGCCGATGGCAAAGCCAAGGCTGTCCACCACCGCCTGCAGCGTGACAAAGAAATGGTCGAAGCGCAGCGTCCGCACCGGCAGCAGCGAGGCATGTCCCGCCTGCTGCAGCCACGATTCCCAGCTGCCCGGCCGTGTCTCCGTATAGAGGAAGACGCCCTCCACGAGGTCCTCTACACCTTGCAACGGCACCTGCTCCAGCATCGCCGGACTGGCGATCACCGTCTGGTACTCCGAAAAGATCGGCACTGACTCGAACTGTTCGCCACGTTCGAGGGTGCGCCGTATCGCCACGTCAAAGGTGCCGTTGAATCCGGCCTCATTGCTGAAGGCGGTCGACACTCGCACATCGACTTCCGGCTGCAGACGCCGGAAGTCATCCAGCCGCGGAATCAGCCAGCGCATCGCAAAGGTTGCCGGGGCATTGACGCGCACCACCTTGCGCGTGGCAATGCGGCCATAGCGCTCGGAAGCGGCGCTGATCTGGTCGAACGCCGTGCTGATCTCGCGCGCGAACGCCTGCGCGTGGACTGTCGGCACCATGCGCTGGCCCTGGCGGATAAACAGCGGCTGCCCCAGCCATTGCTCCAGGATCTCGATCTGCCGGCTGACGGCGCCATGGGTCAGGTGCAGCTCGCGCGCGGCCGCCGAATAGCTGCCGGCACGGGCGGCAACCTCGAAAATCCGCAAGGCGTTGAGCGGGGGCAACTTGTGCGGCATTGTGAGATTTCCTGACAGGATCTGGAAAATAAACTCGATTGTGAGAGTTTATCGCCTAACTTAGCATGGGTCTCAGGCAAATCCCATCCACAATCCTTCCGCAAGAGACGCCATGAGCACCCAGATCCAGGTCAACGGCCACCACTACCAGCTTCCCGCCCGCCCCACCGTCATCGTCTGCATCGATGGCTGCGAGCAGGAGTACATCAACCTTGCCGTGCAGGCGGGCGCCACCCCCTTCTTCGCCAGCCTGGCCAAACGCGGAACGGTGCTGACCGGCGACTGCGTGGTGCCGTCGTTCACCAACCCCAACAACCTGTCGATCGTGACCGGCGTGCCGCCGTCGGTACACGGCATCTGCGGCAACTTCTTCTACGACACCGAAGCCGGCGCCGAAGTGCTGATGAACGATGCCCGCTACCTGCGCGCGCCCACCGTGCTGGCCGCGGCAGCGCAGGCCGGGGCCTCGGTGGCGGTGGTCACCGCCAAGGACAAGCTGCGCGCGCTGCTGGGCCACGGCCTCAAGGGCATCTGCTTCTCGGCGGAGAAAGCCGACCAGGCCACCATCGAGGAAAACGGCATCGACGACGTGCTGCGCAAGGTCGGCATGCCGCTGCCCTCGGTCTACAGCGCCGACCTGTCCGAGTTTGTATTCGCCGCCGGCGTGGCACTGCTCGAAACCGTCCGCCCCGACCTGATGTACCTGTCCACCACGGACTACATCCAGCACAAGCATGCCCCGGGCACGCCGCAGGCCAATGCCTTCTACGCGATGATCGACAGCTACCTGCAGCGCCTGGACGCGCTGGGTGCGGTCATCGGCGTGACCGCCGACCACGGCATGAATGCCAAGACCGATTCGCTGGGCAAGGCCAACATCCTGTTCCTGCAGCAGGTGCTGGACGAGCGCTTCGGCACCGACGCCACCCGCGTGCTGCTGCCGATCACCGATCCCTATGTCGCCCACCATGGCGCACTGGGCTCCTACGCGACCGTGTACCTGCCCGCCGGCACCGACCAGCGCGCCGTGCATGGCGCCATCGCCGCACTGCCCGGCATCGAGCTGGTACTGGACAAGCGCGCCGCCAGCGAACGCTTCGAACTGCCGCCCGACCGCATCGGCGACCTGGTGGTGGTCAGCGAACGCCTGACCGTGCTCGGCACCACGCCGGCCCGCCATGACCTGAGCGGCCTGGATGCCCCGCTGCGCTCGCACGGCGGGCTGTCCGAACAGAAGGTGCCGCTGCTGTTCAACCGCAAGGTCAGCGCCCCCGCGGGCCAGCGGCTGCGCAACTTCGACATCCTGCGGCTGGCGCTGAACCACGCGGACTGATTGCGGCGCTGGCCGTCCTGGCTCGCGCAAGCCAGCAACGTAGCCAAGCATCTTCCATCAGACAGGCGATGAGAACGCCATCATCAGACATGGGTCAGCCTCTCCTTTCCGGGCGCGGATTAAAGGTCAATTCCCGCGCCATGGTTTCATAAAGCTCCCGTGCTTTGGGGGTGTTTGCCGGCGGCAACACCACCTGGATGTCCAGCAGCACATCGCCCGGTGGATTAGCGGGAATGCCCTTGCCGCGCACACGTAGCTCGCTGCCGCACTGGGCGCCAGGTGGAATTCGCACCTTCAGTTCGCCCCCAGGTAAATCGATGGACACCACCGCCCCCAGCGCCGCCTCCCATGGCGCCACCGGCAGGGTGAGGTGTAGATTTCGCCCCTTCACTTTCAGTTGGTCGTGCGGTTTGAAATGCACCTCCAGAAAAAGATCCCCCGCCGGCGCACCGCCGATCCCTGGCGCCCCCTGCCCGGCCAGACGGATGAGCTGACCTTCGCGCACGCCTTTGGGAATTTTCACGCTGAGGGTCCGGCTCCTCAATTGCACTCCGCCCTGGGCGTCCATGCTTGGCACCCGCAGCGAAAGCTGACGGGTGGCGCCGGTAAAGGCGTCCCCCAGGTCCAGCAGCACCTTCGCGTGGTGGTCCACACCACGTGACTGGAAGCTGCCACCGTGTGGATGGAAGCCGCGGTGCCTGCCCCCTACATGGCCAAACAGCTCGGCGAAGAAGTCGCTGAAATCGGCCTCTTCCTGGGGCGAGAAGCCCCGCCTGGAGAACTCGAAGCCGGTGCCCCAGTCCGGCGGCGGACGGAACGCCTGGCCGGGCCGATAGCCCCGCTCCAATTGATCGTACGCGGCGCGCTTTTCCGGGTCGGAGAGCACGGCGTAGGCCTCGTTGAGCTGCCTCATGCGCAGTTCGGCATCCGACGCCTTGGAAACGTCCGGATGGAACTTGCGCGCGAGCTTGCGGAACGCTTTCTTGATGTCCTCCGCCGTGGCATCGCGTGCCACCCCCAGCGTCTTGTAGTAGTCCTGGAACTCCATGCGTGCTCCCCTTTTCCGGTCTCGAGGGCTGCCCTTGTCCTCGGAAGAGTGATGCCGAATATCAGTCAAATCAAGAGCTTGAAATCCCCAAGCGAAGCCTTACCATTGCAACCGGGGGCGTCAGAATATGGCGCCCGCGCGCAAGCGAATGGAGGCAAACATGATGTATCGATCGTTGTTTCCCCGTGACGTATTCTCAGAACTGGAACGCCTACAGCGCGAGTTGCAGCAGCCATTCGAGCTGTCTCCCAGCATTCGCGGTCGGGTCAGTTTTCCGGCCATGAATGTAGGCGGCACACCCCACTCGGTGGAAATCTACGCTTTTGCCCCTGGCGTCGATCCGGCCAGCATCGACGTGCAGCTGGTGAAGAGCGTGCTGACCATTGTCGGCGAGCGCAAGTCCGATCTCCCCGACAAGGACGAGCAAACCTCCGTGCATATCGATGAACGCTTCGCCGGCCGCTTCCGCCGTGTGGTGAGCCTGCCAAACGACGTGAATCCCAATGCGGTAGAGGCCAAGTACCGCGACGGCGTGCTGCACATCAGCATCCAGCGCCTCGAAGCCGCGCAGCCGCGCCAAATCAGCATCCAGTGAGCGAGGAGGATCCGGCCATGAGCGAAACTACTGCTGTCACCAAGCAAGCCGACCCTGCCAGCACTGAAGCGGCCCTGATGCCGCCGGTGAATGTGTACGAGGACGCCGCAGGCATCACCCTGTACGCCGATCTGCCGGGTGTGCCCAAGGACAAGCTGGCCGTGCAGGTGCAAGGCGATATCCTGACCATCAAGGGCGAAGTCGTCCTGGATCTGCCGGAGGGCATGGAAGCCAGTTACGCGGAGGTGTCCCTGCCCCGTTACCGGCGCGTGTTCACGCTATCCAAGGAACTGGATGCCGAAAAGGTGGTCGCCGAGTTCAACCACGGCGTGCTCAAGCTGCGCATCCCGAAAGCCGAATACGCGCAACCGAGCCGCATTGAAGTCAATGTGGCGTGAGGTAAGCCGAGCGGGCCGTGGGCATCACCCATGGCTACACACACGTAAGAGGGCTGAGATGAAACTGGAATCGTTGAAAGAGAGTTCCGGTTCTCGCCCCTTTTGAACAGTGAGGGGCCGACGATGCGACTGATCGAACTGGATGAACAACAGGACTTTCTTGCGAACTTGCAGCGTAACGGTCTGGCAGCAGATGATTTCGAACTCCTGGAAACGGATACGACTGACCCAAAAGGTGACGAGAACTTCGGCTTGCAGGGCTACGTCACGGTAACCAGACTATCGACACAAGTTACAAGGGAATACCCCATCGGCTATGAAACCGATTGGGTTCAGCATTTCAGGAAAGATCTCGAAGCCGGCATCTTCGATAAGTCGGAATGAGATCCTGCGTGCTATTGGGGCGGCGGCTGCACTGTCACGAAGCCTTCTCTGACTGGCCGCCCGTCCGTGCGAGTTATCTTGTGCCGAACTGAATACCCGGCGACATTCGCCAGTCTCTGTGGATCGTGTTTGGGCTCTGCCAGGATCGAAACGCGATGGTCATCCAACGATGACATCCCGACGCATCTTCGTCCCCATGGAGTACAAGCATTCCGATAATGCAATGCCGATACCGCACCGGCGAAAGCGAGTTGGGGCGACAAATCACTCATCCACACCCAGAATCACATCCACCGCTGCCCTGCCTGCAAGCTCCGCGATGAGATGCGCCCAGCGTCGGGTAAACGGTCCTCCGTGAACTTTCACTCGCTTGCCAATCGCAGCGACCCCAATCGGCTTCATCGGACCTTCAATCTGAAACCAGGCGTCGAACATATCTTCGGACGTGTTCACAAGGCCAACACGGATTTCGAATCCTCGGTATTCAGTAAGCCAATCCATAGTCGAGCCGAGATCATCAACCATTCGTTTCACCCCCCAGAACTATGTTCCCCGGCTTTCGGCATCGCTAAAACACACGACACCTGTGAACTCGGTACCGTGGACATCGACTCGGAGCGGCGTAAGACTCACCTCACCGGCGCTCATTGCCATCTGAAGTTCAGAAGCAAGTCGTTGTGCTCGTCGACGTTGACCCACCCAGTTCCTGAATGGTACGCCTCATGAGGTCCTTGGACTTCGAATCGCAGCTGACGACCTGAACTGCACCCCAAGAAATTGGACGGTCAGATCGCTAGGCGCCTAACAGGCTGTTGAATTTGGCCCCCGAGTAAACGGGGATTTGGTGCCAGACGTTATGGATATCGTGTTCATAAACTCGGGTGGCGGATGCGATG